>DASUXT010000125.1:0-9823 GCA_036377775.1 Gemmatimonadaceae bacterium
CCGGCGCGCGCGAGATCGCGCGTCGCTCGCGTGGCACGCCGCGCGTGGCCAACCGCCTGCTCCGCCGCGTGCGCGACTACGCGCAGGTGCGCGCGAACGGCGTTATCACGGAAGACGTGGCGCGCGCCGCGCTGGCGATGCTCGACGTGGATCAGTTCGGCCTCGACGACATGGACGCCCGCATCCTGAAGGCGATCATCGAGAAGTTCGACGGCGGCCCGGTGGGGGTGGCGACGATCTCGGCCGCCATCGGCGAGGACGCGAGCACGCTCGAGGAGGTGTACGAGCCCTTCCTCGTGCAGCAGGGCTTCCTGCAGCGCACGCCGCGAGGGCGGGTGGCGACGCCGCAGGCGTACCGGCACTTCGGGTACCAGCCGCCAGCGGTGGCGTCGGAGCAGGTGGCGCTGTTCTAGGTGGTCAGTCGGGGGTGCGCACGGCGCAGCTCAAAGTGAAAGCTGTGAGCTGCCAGCTCGACTCGTAGCTCCTCACTGATCCTCCGCTCGTCTCGCCAAGGCGGGAAAGGATCAAACCAACGGAACGGCAACGGCGTTCGGCACCTCGAGATCGGCCTGGCGGGACGGGCGTCCCGAGGCACGCTCCTGCCGTTCGCAGTTCCGCCCCACCGTTCCATTGTGACCCCGCTGCCGAGCGCTCTCGCCGCACACGGAACTACGACTGAAACGGTCAGCTTACAGCTTTCACTTTGAGCTGCGCCGTGGCACTCCCGACTGCCAACTGGTTACTGTGCCAGAATGCCGCATGCGACGCCCGGCCTCCTCACCGCCGATTACGATTTCGATCTCCCGCACGACCTGATCGCCCAGTCGCCCCTCGCGCAGCGCGACGCGAGCCGGCTGATGGTGGTGGACCGTTCATCGGGCACGATCACGCATCGCGTGTTCGCCGACCTGCCGGAGATCGTTTCGCCCGGCGACCTGCTGGTCGTCAATCGCTCGCGCGTCGTGAAGGCCCGGCTGCTCGGTACGCGCGTCGGCTCCGGTGCGCCGGCGGAGATCTTCCTCCTGCAGCCGCGCAACGACGGCCGCTACGAGGCGATGGTGTCGCCAGGCGGGAAGCTCAAGCCGGGGCGCCTGGTCCAGATTGCGCCCGGATTCACCGTGGAGATCCTCGAGGTCACCGAGCGACGCACGCGCATCGTACGGCTTGTTGCCGAGTCGCCGTACACGAGCGTGGATGAGGCGATCGAGCGGCACGGGCACGTGCCGCTGCCACCCTACATCGAGCGCAGCGACGCGGCGAGCGACGTGGAGCGCTACCAGACCGTGTATGCGCGCGAGGCGGGCTCCGTCGCCGCGCCCACCGCTGGCCTGCATTTCACGCCGTCGCTCCTCGAAGAGCTCGCGCGGCGCGGGGTGCGTCGCGCCGATGTCGTGCTGCACGTAGGCGCGGGGACCTTCAAGCCGGTGGAGACGGAAGATCCGGCCGAGCACCCGATGCACGAGGAGCACTACCTGATCCCGGAGGAGACGGCACGCGACGTTGCCGCGACGAAAGCCGCCGGCCACCGCGTCTGGGCCGTGGGCACCACCTCCGTGCGCACGCTGGAGGCATCAGCGGACGCGAGCGGTACGGTGCGCGCCGGCGCTGGCGAGACGCGTATCTTCATCCGGCCGCCAGCGAAGCCACGCGTGGTGGATGCGCTGATCACCAACTTCCACCTGCCCCGCTCCACGCTCATCATGCTCGTCGCGAGCTTCCTCGGCTACGAGCTCACCATGCGCGCCTATCACGAGGCGATCGCCGAGCGCTATCGCTTCTACGCCTACGGCGACGCGATGGCCATCATCTGATGAGCCGCCTGTCCAGCACGAGATGAATCAGTTCGAGTTCACCCTGGAGACTACCACCGGCGCCGCGCGCGCCGCGCGCTTCGCCACCCCACACGGCGTGGTGCACTCGCCGGCGTTCATGGCGGTGGGCACGCTCGCCACAGTGAAGGCGCTCGACCCGATGGACCTGCGCGCCATGGGCGCGCAGATGATCCTCGCCAACGCCTACCACCTGCACCTGCGCCCGGGCGACGAGACCATCCGCGAGCTGGGCGGACTGCACGAGTTCATGCACTGGCACGGCCCCATCCTCACTGACTCGGGCGGGTTCCAGGTGTTCAGCCTCGAGGGGCTGCGCACGGTGGACGAGGATGGCGTCGACTTCCGCAGCCACCTCGATGGCTCGAAGCGTCGCTTCACTCCCGAGAGCGTGATGCGGATCGAGCGCAACCTCGGCGCCGACGTCATCATGCAGTTCGATCACGTGATCCCGGGGCAGAGCGAGCACACCATCGCCCGCGACGCGAGCGAGCGGAGCCTCCGCTGGCTCGCGCGCTGCCGCGCCGAGTTCGAGCGTCTCAACGAGGTGGACGTCATTCCCGGGCGCGGCGAGCAGGCGCTCTTTCCCATCGTGCAGGGTGGCATCCACGCCGACCTGCGGCGCGAGGCGGCGCGCGCCGTCCGCGGGATGGGAGACTGGAAGGGGTTCGGCATCGGCGGGCTGTCGGTGGGTGAGCCGAAGCCGGACATGTATCGCATCCTCGAGGAGGTGCACGAGGAGCTGCCGGCCGACCGGCCGCGCTATCTCATGGGCGTCGGCTTTCCGGAGGATCTCGTGGAAGGGGTCAGGCGCGGCGTGGACCTGTTCGACTGCGTGGCGCCGACGCGCATGGGGCGCAACGGCGCCGTCTTCACGGCCGACGGGCGCCTCAACATCAAGCGCGCCGAGTTCCGGCTGGACCGGCGGCCGCTGGACCCGGAGTGCGACTGCGCGACCTGCTCCCGCTTCTCGCGCGCCTACATCCGTCACCTCTTCCTGGCCGACGAGATTCTCGGCCTGCGCCTCCTGTCGCTGCACAATGTACATTTCCTCGTATCGCTGATGCGGCAGGCGCGTGAGACGCTGCTCGGCGGCACGTTCGACGCCTGGAGTGACGCCTGGCTCCAGCGCTACCACTCTCGCACCACGACGGCACCCGCATGATCTCACCCGGCTTCCAACCGGCCCTTCTCGCCCTCCAGGCAGGCGGCGTCGGCTCGATGACCCCGTTCATCATCCAGATCGCGGCGATCTTCGGCATCTTCTACTTCCTGCTCATCCGTCCGCAGCAGAAGCAGAAGCGCCAGCACGAGGAAGCGCTGCGCAACATCAAGCGGGGCGACCAGATCGTCACTACTGGCGGCATCATTGGCGAGGTGGTCCACGTGCGCGAGTCGGTGAATGCCGACGGTACCACCGCGCGCCCGATGGAGGACCAGGTGACGATCAAGTCCGCCGAGTCGCGCTTCATCGTGGAGCGTGGCCGGATCGCGAAGATCATCAGCGGCGCAGGCGCCGCCACGAAGGAGTGATCGTCGCACCGTGAGCATCCTCGACATCCGCGTCCTCGGCGACCCGATCCTCCGCCAGGCCACCACGCCGGTGGAGACGGTGACGGACGAGCTGCGCCAGCTCGTGAAGGACATGTTCGCCACCATGTACCACGCGCGCGGCATCGGGCTCGCCGCGCCGCAGGTGGGACGCACCGAGCGCATCACGGTGATCGACGTGGACGACCAGCCGCTGGTGCTGGTGAACGCGCAGGTGATGAGCGCGTCGGGGCGTGCGAAGGGTGAGGAGGGATGCCTCTCCATCCCCGACATCTATGGAGATGTAGAGCGTCCCCGCAGCGTCACCGTGCGCGCGCAGGATCTGGATGGCAAGGTGTTCGAGATCGAGGCCACCGATCTTCTCGCCCGCTGCATGCAGCACGAGATCGATCACCTGGATGGCAAGCTGTTCATCGACTACCTGAGCGTGTTGAAGCGCACTGCGGCGCTCGCGAAGTGGAAGCTCCAGCAGGACAAGTATCCGGGCTACATCCGCCGCGTGTCGCTCGAGACGCCGGAGGACCGCGAGGAGCACGACCACCCGGACGAGGAGCTGTAGGTGCGGGTCCTCTTCTGGGGGACCCCTGATTTTGCCACCGCCCCGCTGCGCGCACTGATCGGCGAAGGGTTCGACGTGGTCGGCGTCGTCACGCAGCCCGATCGTCCCGTGGGGCGCTCCCGCTCGCGGGTGGTCCCGTCGCCGGTGAAGGAAGTGGCGCTCGCCGAGGGCATCCCGGTGCAGCAGCCCGACAAGCCGCGTGGCGACGCGTTCCTCGCCGGCCTGCGCGACCTCGCACCCGACGTCAGCGTCGTCGTCGCCTATGGGCATATCCTCCCGAAGGCGGTGATCGATGCACCGCGGCTCGGCACGCTCAACATCCACGCGTCGCTGCTGCCGAAACTGCGGGGCGCGGCGCCGATCCAGGCCGCGATCCGCGAAGGATTCGACGAAACGGGCGTCAGCATCATGCAGATGGTGCCCGCGCTCGATGCCGGCCCGGTCATCCTCGCCGCGAGCACGCCGATCCTCCCCGACGAGACGGCGGGGGAGCTGGCCCTGCGCCTGAGCGAGATGGGCGCGCAGGCGCTGGTGGAGGCGCTCGCACTGCTGGAGATGGGACATGCGCAGCCACAGCCGCAGGACGATGCCGCCGCGACGTACGCCCCCAAGCTCACGCACGAGACTGCCGAAGTCGACTTCACGCGGCCGGCGCTCGAGGTGGGGCGGCACATCCGCGCCTATGATCCGCGCCCCGCGGCATGGGGACGCCTCCGCGGCACCGAGGTGAAGCTGTTCGGCGCCCGGGCTGCTCCGCGCGCGACCACGGACGTGCCCGGCGCCGTGCTGGCCGTGGACAGTGACGGCATGGTGGTGGCATGTGGCTCGGGGGCGGTGCGGGTGCTCGCCGTGCAGCCGGCGGGAAAGCGTCGCCTGTCGCCACTCGAGTGGGCGCATGGACGCGGGGTCGCCGTCGGCGACCGGTTCGACACCGGCGCTGCCCTTCCTGCGTAGGGAGAGCGTGAACAGCGCCCCCTCCGCCGTTTCATCCTCCCCGACCGTTCGCGTGCCTGTCGTGCACGCCGTCACCAGCGACGAGATCGTCGCGCGCCCGGACTTCATGGACGTGGCGTGCGGCGTGATGGGGGTGCTCGGCCCACGCGGCGCACTGCACCTGCGCGCATCGCGCCTTGGCGCGGCGCGGCTCTACGAGCTGGCACAGGCACTCGCCGCCGCGCAGAGCATCACCGGTGCGTGGCTGGTGGTGAACGATCGCCTCGACGTTGCGCTCGCCGTGCAGGCACGCGGCGCCCAGCTGACCAGTCGGTCGCTGCTCACCGCCGATGCACGCCATGCGGCGCCGTCACTCGCACTCGGCGCGAGCGTGCACACCGTGGCGGAAGGCCTCGAGGCAGCGCAGGCCGGAGCGGACTGGCTCGTCGTCTCCCATCCCTTCGCCCCAGCCGCGGGAGAGCTCGCGGACGGCGGTACGATGCTCATCGAGCGGCTGGTGGCGCGCACCTCGGTGCCGTTGGTCGCCATCGGTGGCGTGCGGCCGCAGCACTGCCGGGCGCTGCGGATGGCCGGCGCACACGGTGTCGCCGTGATCCGCGGCATCTGGGACGCGCCGAATGCCGAACGTGCCGCCGCCGACTATCTTTCCTGTCATGACGAGGCCAGTGCTGCATGAGCACTCATCACCCGCGCGTGGCGGTGTAACCGACTCGCGGCTCGCGGCGGCGGAGATCTGCGCCGACCTCCGCAGTGGCGAGCTGCTGGACAGCAGCTTCGACCGCCGGACGGGGCGCCTCGAGCCGCGCGATCGCCGCTGGACGCGCGAGCTCGTCTACGGGATGCTGCGTCATCGAAGCTGGCTCGACGCGCTGCTCGCCGAGCGCGTGAGCGGCGGCCTGGCGCGCCTCGATGCCGACGTGATCGACCTGCTGCGGCTCGGCGGCTATCAGCTGCTCTCGATGGGGAGCGTGCCGGCCTACGCCGCCATCGGGCAGACGGTGGAGCTCGTGAAGCGGCGTCACGGCATCGGCGCCAGCAAGCTGGCGAATGCCGTCCTGCGCCGGCTCGACCGCGAGCGCAACGCGCTCACGCTCCCTCCCAGCGACGACGTGGCGGATGCGCTGGCGCAGGAGTTCTCGCATCCGCGCTGGATCGTCGCGCGCTGGCTCGCGCGCTGGGGTGAAGGAGACACGCGGCGCCTGCTCGCGGCGAACAACGAGGAAGCACCGCTCGTCGCGCGTCCGTACCACGTGGTGCGCGAACAGCTCGAGGCGATGCTCGAGGCGGCAGGGGTGGAGACCGCCGATGCGCCGCTCGTCTCCGACAGCATCGTGCTTGTGGGCGGCGTCGGCGCGATGACCGAGCTCGGGGCGTTCCGGAAGGGGCTCTTCCACCTCCAGGATCCGGCGAGCACGCTGGTGACCCGCTACGCCTCGGTGCCGACCGGCGCGAGCGTGGCCGACGTCTGCGCCGCGCCGGGGGGAAAGTCGCTCGAGCTCGCGCGCACGGCTGGCGTGGTGCTCTCCGGCGACGCGTCGCGCACGCGGATCGCGCGGGTGCGCGAGAACGTCCGTCGGCTCGACACGCGCAACGTCTTCCCCTACGTGGCGGACGCCATGCAGCCGCCGCTGCGCGACATGGATGCGGTGCTCGTGGACGCGCCGTGCACGGGCACCGGGACCTTCCGTCGTCACCCCGACGCGCGGTGGCGCCTCAAGGCGAGCGACCTCGCCGTGATGCCCACCCTGCAGCGCGAGATCCTGCGCGCCAGCGCGTCGGCGGTGAAGCCGGGCGGGCTGCTGATCTACAGCACCTGCTCGCTGGAACAGGAGGAGAACGACCAGCAGGTGGCCACCTTCCTCGCCGAGCATCCCGACTGGCACCTGGAGCCGCCGCCCAGCGGCGTGGTGCCGGAGAGCGTGCTCGATGACGGCCTCCTGCGCGTGCTGCCGCAGCGCCACGGCACCGACGGCGCCTTCGCGGCGCGCCTTCGCCGCCCGCGTCGCGGCGGCGTGTCGGGGGTCGCGGCATGAGCTGGCGCTCGAAGATGCGCGCCTCGCTCGTCTACCTCGTGGCGCTCGTCGCCGGCTTCTCGCTCGCCTGGCTCATCGTGGCCTTCGTCGTGTTTCCCACCGGCGTGGTCCCGCGCGACGTGAAGGTGCCGAACGTGAACGGGCTCACCTACGAGGAGGCCGCGCAGCGCCTCGCCCAATCCGGCTTCAAGGCCGAACAGGGAGAGCAGCGCTACGACAACTCCGCGCCGAAGCTGACCGTGATCGACCAGTCCCCGGAGCCGGGCGCGCGCGAGGGAGTGGGCAGCACCGTCACGCTCGTCGTGAGCGCCGGACAGCGCATCGTCACCGTGCCCACTGTCACGGGGATGACGCGCATCGAGGCGCAGGTGCTGCTCGAGAAGGACGGGTTCGAGGTGGGCGACGTGGGCCAGACGAACAGCGACCAGCCCGAGGGCACGGTGGTGAGCACGCGGCCGCAGGCTGGCGCGCAGGTGAGCGTGCCGAGCACGGTGTCGCTCGTGCTGAGCCGCGGACCGGCCGCCGCCACGCTGCAGATGCCGGACCTCACGGGGCGCGACGTGGCGTCGGCGCGGCTCGTGCTCGGCCAGCTCGGCCTCCCCGACATCGACGTGACGTACGATCCCTTCGCGACGAGCCCGCAGGGGAGCATCGTGAGCCAGACGCCGGTTGCCGGCGCGACGGTGCTCCCGGGCGCCACGATCCATCTTCGCGTGGCGGGCACCCCGCCGGGCCAGGCCCCCGGAGGAACGCCGTGAGTGTCGTTCGCATCGCGCCGTCAATCCTGAGCGCCGACTTCGCCCACCTCGCCGACGAGATCGCAATGCTCGAGGCGGGAGGCGCCGACTGGGTGCACGTGGACGTCATGGATGGCCGCTTCGTCCCGAACATCACGTACGGCTACAAGGTGATCGAGACCGTTCGCCGGCTCACCGAGATGCCGATGGACGTGCACCTCATGGTCGTGGAGCCCGAGCGCTACTTCGAGGATTTCGTGGACGCCGGTGCCACGGGGATTACCGTGCACGCGGAAGTGTCGCCGCACCTCCAGCGCCAGCTCGCGTGCATCCGTGAGCTCGGCGCGGCGGCGGGAGTGGCGCTCAACCCGTCCACCTCGCTCACCGCGGTGGAGAACGTGCTCGACGACATGGATCTCCTGCTGGTGATGACGGTGAATCCGGGCTTCGGCGGCCAGCAGTTCATCCCCCACTCGCTGGAGAAGATCGGCCGCGCGCGGCGCATGCTCGACGCCGCCGGCAGCCGCGCGGCGCTCGAGGTGGATGGCGGCATCGGCCGCGAGACGATCTACCAGTGCTGGCGCGCCGGCGCGGATACGTTCGTCGCCGGCAACGCGATCTTCAGCGCCGACGATCCGCGTGCCGAGATCGGCGCGCTGCGCGCGCAGTGCGCCGAGCGGGCGTGATGCGGGGTGCCGCCTGATGACGGCACGGCAACAGTGGCTCACGGTCCTTGGCGCGGTCTGCGTCCTCGCCATCGCGCTCATTGCCGCAACGCGCTACCTGGGTGACGAGCTCTTTCCGGTGTCGGTCGGTTCCCAGGCGCCGCCGATCGTCGCGGCGTCGCTCGACCAGCCTGGCCAGGAGCGCACGCTCGCCGACTACAAGGGCAAGGTGGTGCTGCTCAACGTCTGGGCCACGTGGTGCGAGCCGTGCCGCGTCGAGATGCCGAGCATCGAGAAGCTCTACCACGAGTTCGGCCCGCAGGGGCTCGTGGTGCTCGGCGTCAGCGTGGATGATCCCGGCGCCGAGGATGCGATCCGCGACTTCGTGAAGGAGTACGGGCTCACCTTCACCATCCTGCACGACGCGAAGCAGCAGACGAAGACGAACTACCAGGTCACCGGCTTCCCGGAGACGTTCGTCATCGGGCGTGAGGGGACGATCCGCAAGAAGGTGATCGGCGCCGCCGACTGGAGCTCGGAGGCGAACCGCGCGCTGATCCGCGAGCTGCTCGCCCAATGACGACGCCGCACAACGGCGCGCCACGCATCGAGCGCCGCACCTGGCGAATGCGCGTGCGCGCGTGGTTCACGCAGCGGCTCGGCCTCAAGGCCACGGCGCTCCTGATCACGGTGCTCATCTGGCTGGTGGTCGGCGCACGCCAGCGTACGGAGAGCTTCGTCCCCGTCTCCGTCACGCCGGTGCTGGACAGCTCGCTCGTGCTGCTCGGCGACCCGCCGCGCCTCCGCGCGCTGATCGCGGGCAGCACGGCGGACATCGTGAAGCTGTACGCGACGCCGCCGGAGATCCGCCGCACCATCGGTGGCGACGTTCCCGACACGCTCGTGCTCGACCTCACGCCGTCGGACGTCCGCATCCCCCCCGACCTCTCGGCCGACGTGCGCGTGCTCGACGTGCAGCCACGCAGCGTGACGCTGCGCTTCGAGACCAAGGCGTCGAGCGATGTCGCGGTGCTCAATGGCGGCCGCATTCGCGTGCAGTTCGCCGGCGGCGCGCCGGCACCCGCGCGGCTGCGCTTCCAGCCCGACACGGTGCGCGTGACCGGCCCGCGGCGCATCGTGCGCCGGTTGCGCGGCGTCTATCCCGTCCCGCTCACCCTCGCCGCCGGCGACACGCTGCCCCACGTGGCCGATCTCGACACGGCCGGCCTTGGCGTGACCGTCACGCCGGCACAGGTGAAGGTGCGCGCGAGTGGAACACCGGCGTCACCCGTCCCGCCCGCCACCGCCGTGGCGCCGTGACGCGCATCCTCGGCATCGAGACATCCTGCGACGAAACGTCGGCCGCCGTGCTGTCCGGCGAGGGCGACGAGGTGACGCTCGAGTCCCTCGTGATCCTGTCGCAGGACGTGCATCGCATCTTCGGCGGTGTGGTGCCGGAGATCGCGTCGCGCCAGCACCTCACCGCCATCGTGCC
>DASUXT010000126.1:0-7144 GCA_036377775.1 Gemmatimonadaceae bacterium
AGCGCGTCGCTGGTGACGTCCTCCATGTCCACCAGCTTGTCGAACTCCTGCTCGAGGAGGATGCGACGCGCCTCGCTCACCTTGACGGTGCGCTTCTTCCGGCGCTGCGGCATCATCTCCTTCAGCATCTCGGTGAAGTTCTCCATGCTTTCCGGCGCACCGGGCTGCGCGAATTGTTCAAACATCGGGCTGGCGGCGCTGACTTCCACTTCCACCTCGCGCGCGTCGAGCTGGCCGTCGAGGAGGAGCTGCCGGAGCTTGTCGCGCGTGCGCTTGTAGCGGTCGGTGGCGGCGTCGGTGGTGGCTTCCTGCTTGACGTCGCCGGAGGAGGAAACGACGAAGAGGCCAGTGGATGTCGGGATGTCGGGACGTCGGGATGGCGGTTCCTGACCTCCTGACATCCCGACCTCCTTCTTCCCGTCACCGGCCTCCACCGGGGCCGGCAGCAGCAGGTCCAGCAGCCGCTCATCCACGCGCTCGTTGGCGAGGTCCTCGACTTCGCTCTCGCGCTCCTGGCGGACCATCTCGATGGCGCTGTCCACGAGGTCGCGGATCATGCCTTCCACGTCGCGGCCGACGTAGCCGACCTCGGTGAACTTCGAGGCTTCCACCTTGATGAACGGCGCGCCGGCGAGCTTGGCGAGGCGCCGGGCGATCTCCGTCTTCCCCACCCCGGTGGGACCGATGAGGATGAGGTTGTTGGGCGAGATCTCGTCGCGGATGTTCTCGGGCGCCTGCTGCCGGCGCCACCGATTGCGCAGGGCGATGGCGATTGCCTTCTTCGCGTCCGCCTGGCCGACGATGTAGCGATCGAGCTCGGCGACGATCTGTCGCGGCGTGAGGTCGGCGAGGCGTGCGAGCGCCTGCTGGGTGCGGGGCGAGGGCATGTCAGTGCGCCTCGAGCACGGTGATGTTCGTGTTCGTGTACACGCAGATCTCACCGGCGATCTCGAGGCTCTTGCGCACGATGTCGGCGGCGCTCAGGTCGGTGTTCGTGGCGAGCGCGCGCGCGGCGGCTAGGGCGTACGACCCGCCGGAGCCGATGGCGAGGATCCCATCGTCGGGCTCGATGAGCTCACCGTTGCCGGAGATGACGAAGCCGTGCTGCGCGTTCGCGACGACGAGCAGCGCCTCGAGGCGACGCAGGACCTTGTCGCTGCGCCATTCCTTGGCCAGCTCCACGGCGGCGCGCGGCAGGTTACCGGGATAGCGCTGGAGCTTCTCCTCGAACTTCTCGAACAGCGTCAACGCGTCGGCGGCGGAGCCGGCGAAACCGGCGAGCAGCTTCCCGTCGCCGATGGCACGCACCTTCGTGGCCTTCGACTTCATGACCGTCTCGCCGACGGTCACCTGGCCGTCGCCGCCGAGGGCGACGGAGCCGTTGCGCCGGACGGCGAGGATGGTGGTGGCGCGGATTCGAGGGAGAGGGGACATACTGAAAGCTAACTGACTGTCTGACGGTCTGACCCGCTCGGCGGCTTCGCCGCCTGCTCGTCTAGCGGCGGTAGTGCTCCGTGTGCGAAGACGAACGCGTACGCCCGTGCACGAAGAGCCGCGCGCAGCGCCGCGAATGGGTCCGACGAGCAGCCGCGAAGCGGCGAGCGAGTCAGACGAGCTGACGGCGAAGCCGTCAGCGGGTCAGACTATCGTCCTCCTTCCGTTCGTTCTTCCGCATCTCCGCCGGCGTCTCGGCGCGCCGCAGGGCGCCGCGATTGGTGATGCGATCATGCAGGTAGCGCCGGTTCGACCAGGCGCCGAGGAGCATCAGGACGGCGCCGGCGATGACGGCCACGTTCACGTAGTCCCAGGTGTCGCGGCCGATGATGGCGGCGGCAATGCAGAGCACGCCGAGCCCGATCGTCGCCTCGCCGCCGAGGCTGCGCTCGGTACGCGGGGACCGTCGTCGCTCCCGCATGCCCGGCGCGTGCTCGGCGCTCCAGGCGTCCACGAGCAGCGCCAGGCCGATGAGCGCGATGACGCCGCCGATGATGAGGGGGATGGTCTCGAGTCGCACGTGAGCTCCGCTGGTCAAACGTGCTCAGGTGCGATCTTCATGCCCGCGGGTGCGACTTGCGGTACACGTCCTTCAGCCGCTCCACGCTGGTGTGGGTGTAGATCTGCGTGGTGGAGATGGAGGCGTGACCGAGCAGCTCCTGCACGGCGCGGAGGTCGGCGCCGGCGTCGAGAAGGTGCGTGGCGAAGCTGTGCCGGAGCGAGTGCACGGAGAGGCCGGCGTCCTCGTCGATCTGCTCGAGGAACCCGGACACGACCTTCTGCACCATGCGCACGCCGATGCGGCGCCCGGTGCGGGAGAGGAAGTACGCCGCCCGCTCGCCACGCTTGCCCACGTTGCGCAGCAGGTCGTCGCGCTTCGCCTCGTAGTTGCGCAGGGCGAGTGCGGCGTGATCGCCCACGGGGATGATCCGCTCCTTGCGTCCCTTGCCGCGCACCTTCACCTGCTGGCTCACGAGGTCCAGGTCGCCCACGCTCAGCCCCTGCAGCTCGGAGAGGCGCATGCCGGTGGAGTAGAAGAGCTCGAGGATGGCGAGGTTGCGCACGTCCACGAAGTCGCCTTCCATGGCGCGAGCTTCCGCCATCTGGAAGAGCAGGTCGATCTGCGCGCGGTCGAGGTAGCCGGGGAGGTGCTTCTCCTGCTTCGGCGCGCCGACGGCGCGGGCCGGGTTCGCCTCGACGAGCTCGTTGCGGTGCATCCAGCGATAGAAGCCGCGCACGCCGCTGAGGGTGCGCGCCATGGTGCGCTTGCCCACGCCGCGGCGCTGGAGGTGCGCAAGGAAGCCGCGCATGGCGAGGCGATCCACTCCCTCCCAGCTCCACTCCTCGGCGCCATAATAGCCGGCGAGATAGGCGACGAAGTCGTGCAGATCGCGCGCGTACGCCTTCACCGTGTTCGGCGAGACGTCGCGTTCCTTCTCGAGGTGGCGCAGGTACTCGGCGACGTCACCGGGAAGCTCGACGTCAACATCGGTTCCTCGGTTCTTCGGCTCTTCGGTCCTCCGGTCCTCCGGTCCTCCGGCCTTTCGGTCCTTCGGTCCTCCCTTCATACCGCCGCGCGCAGGTTCGTATCGCGCCACGCGTCCATGTCCGCCAGCGCGCGCTCGGCGAGCAGCTCCTTCTTGCGGCGCTTGTCCTTCACCCGACCGGGCAGCTCGTCCACGAGCCCGAAGTTGGCGTTCATCGGCTGGAAGTGGCGAGGGTCGGCCTCGCGGAGGTAGCGATACAACGCGCCGAGCATCGTGGTGGGCGGCGGAAGCACCGGCTCCTCGCCGACGAGCAGGCGTGCGAGGTTCACGCCGGCGAGCAGCCCGGTGGCGGTGCTCTCGGTGTAGCCCTCCACGCCGGTGAGCTGGCCGGCGAACAGCACGCGCGGGTCGTCCCTCAGCGCGAGGTGTGGTGCGAGCGCGGCGGGGGCGTTGAGGTACGAGTTCCGATGGATTGACCCGAAACGCAGGAACTCGGCATTCTCGAGTCCCGGGATCAACCTGAACACACGCGCCTGCTCTGGATAGCGGAGCCGAGTCTGGAAGCCGACGAGGTTCCACATTCGGCCATCGCGGTCTTCCATGCGAAGCTGCACCACGGCGTGCGGCTCGCGTCCGGTGCGCGGATCCACGAGGCCCACCGGCTTCATGGGCCCGAAGCGCAGCGTCTCGCGTCCGCGCTTCGCCATCTCCTCGGCGGGCATGCACCCCTCGAAGTAGGGGACGGCGTCGAACTCGTGCGCCGTGGCCTGGTCGGCCGCAGTGACTGCGTCGATGAACGCCTCGTACTGCTCGCGCGTCATCGGGCAGTTGAGGTACGCGCCTTCCTCCTGCCCTTCCATGGTCTCGCGGCCATAGCGCGACGCGCGGAAGACGACGTCGTGATCGATGGAGTCACCGCTCACGATGGGGGCGATGGCGTCATAGAACGCGAGCGACTCCACGCCGAGGCGCGCGCGGATGGATTCGGCGAGCGCGCTCGAGGTGAGCGGCCCGGTAGCGATGATCCCGGGCGACGGCAGCGACGTGGCCTCCTCGCGCACGACGCTGATGCGCGGATGCGAGGTGACGCGCGCGTTCACCGCCGCGGAGAACACGTCGCGATCCACGGTGAGGGCACTGCCGCCGGGGACACGCGCTTCATCGGCGCACTGGAGGATCATGCAGCCGAGCAGCCGCATCTCCGCCTTGAGGAGGCCGTGCGCGTTGGAGGTCTCGGTGCTCTTGAAGGTGTTCGAGCAGACGAGCTCCGCGAGGCGGTCGGTCTTGTGCGCCTCGGTGCCGCGCACCGGCCGCATCTCGTGGATGACGACTTCGTGGCCGCGCTCGGCGAGCTGAAAGGCGGCCTCCGAGCCGGCGAGGCCGCCGCCGATGATGTGGATGGGATTGGGAGTGCTCATGTGAGGATGATGTTCCTCGGCTTCTCGGTTCTTCGGTTCACGGCCTGACTCGGTCAGCTCATGCGTCCCGGGGTCGGCCGTGAACCGAGAATCCGAAGAACCGACGAACCGCCGCTCATCCCGCCAGAACTTCCACGTCCGCCTCCGGAGGCGCCGCCACGTCCCATTCGTTGCCGCACTTGAGGCACTTCCGGAAATCGCCGCGCGCCTTGGTGAACTTCATCTCGGCGCCCACGTAGCCGCACTCGGGACAGGTTTCCTTGACTGGCTTGTTCCACACCACGAAGTCGCAGTCCTCGTTGGAGCAGGCGTAGAACGCGGTGCCGCGCTTCTTCGAGCGGCGCTCGACCAGCTCGCCGCCATCCTTGGGGCAGAACACGCCGGTGGGCATGGAGCGGGTACCGCGGCACTTCGGGAAGGTGGAGCAGCCGAGGAACTCGCCGCTGCGCCCGGAGCGGACCACCATCGGTGCGCCGCAGAGGTGGCAGGGGATGTCCGTCATCTTCGGCTTGGCCTTCTCGCCCTTCAGCGGCCGAGTGTACTTGCACTTCTTCGGGTGGTTCTCGCAGGCCAGGAACGGTCCGAAGAATCCACCGCGCGGCTCGAGGCGGCCGCCGCAGTCGGGGCACTTCTCGTTGGCGATCGCCGACAGATCATGCGCGGCGGCGATGAGCGCGCCGGAGTCCACCTTCTTCAGCGACTTGTCGAAGGGGCCCCAGAAATCCTTGAGCACCGCGCGCCAGCCGAGCTCACCGTCTTCAACCTTGTCCAGCTCCTGCTCCATGCCGGAGGTGAAGCCGACGTTGAAGATGTCGGGGAACTGCATGACCATCACCTTCTCCACCGTCTCACCGAGCTCGGTGGGGAAGAAGCGGCGCTGCTCGAGGTTCACGTAGCGCCGGTCCACCAGCACGCTGATGATGCTGGCATAGGTGGACGGTCGGCCGATGCCGAGTCGCTCGAGCTCCTTGACCAGGCTGGCCTCGGAGAATCGCGGCGGCGGTTCGGTGAAGTGCTGCGACGGCGTGATGGACTTCACGGGCACGTTCTCGCCCACGACCACGGCGGGAAGTGCCTGCTCGTCCTCGAGCGCCTTGGAGTCGCCCTCCTCACGCGTCTCGCGATAGAGCGCGAGGAAGCCCTGGAACTTGATGATGCTGCCGGTGGAGCGGAACAGGTACGAGCGACGCCCGATCTGTGGCTGCTCCTTCGCGGCGATGTCGAAGTCCACCGTGGTGGTATCGAACACCGCCGGCGCCATCTGCGACGCCATGAAGCGCTGCCAGATGAGCTGATACAGCTTGAACTGATCCGGCGAGAGGTGACGACGGATGTCGTCTGGGCGGCGCGTGGGATCCGTTGGACGCACCCCTTCGTGCGCGTCCTGGGTGTTCTTCGACTTGCCGTCGCCGTAGAGCTGGACGCTGTTCGCCAGGTACTCCTTGCCGAACAGGGTGCGCAGGTACTCGCGCGCCTGCGAAGCTGCGCTTTCGGCGATGCGCGTGGAGTCGGTACGCATGTACGTGATGAGACCGACCTGTCCCTCGGCGCCGATGTCGATGCCCTCGTAGAGATCCTGCGCTACCCGCATGGTGCGCTTGGAGCCGAAGGAGAGCTTCTTCGCCGCTTCCTGCTGCAGCGTGGAGGTGGTGAAGGGCGCCTGCGGATTCTTGCGGCGCTCGCGACGCTTGACCTCGGTGACGGGAAAGGTCTTCCGCCCCTGCAGGTCGCTCAGGATGCGGTCGGCTTCAGTCTTGTTGCCGATCTCCGCCTTCTTGCCGTCGATCTGATGCAGGCGCGCGGTGAACTGCTGCCCTTCCTTCTCGAGCAGGGCCTCGACTGTCCAGTATTCCACCGGCTTGAACGCGCGGATCTCGCGCTCGCGCTCGACGATCAGTCTCAGCGCGACCGTTTGTACGCGGCCGGCAGAAATGCCCTTCTTCACCGTCTTCCAGAGCACGGGGCTGGCCTTGTAGCCGACGAGCCGGTCGAGCACGCGACGCGCCTGCTGTGCTTCCACCTTGCGGTCGTCGATCTCGCCCGCCTGCTGGATGGCGTTCTGCACGGCGTCGCGCGTGATCTCGTGGAAGAGCACGCGGCGCACGGGAACGCTCGACGCGCCGCGCTTCGGCCGGATCTGTTCGGCCACGTGCCAGGCGATGGCCTCTCCCTCGCGATCAGGGTCGGTGGCGATGAACACTTCGCGGGAGTCCTTCGCCGCGTTCTTCAGCTCGGCGATGGTCTTTTCCTTCCCGGGAATGGGCACGAGCTCGGGCTCGAAGCCCTTGTCGATGTCGATGCCGAGCTTCTTGGCCGGCAGGTCCATGATGTGGCCGACGGTGGCGCGCACGCGGTAGCCACGGCCGAGGTACTTGCCGATCGTCTTCGCCTTGGCGGGCGACTCGACGATGACGAGGGAGGTGGAACCGGCCGGTGCCGGCGGATACTCCTCCTCGACCGGCGCGGCCTTGCGGCCTCGCGCCGGGGACTTCTTCGCCGTGACACGCTTCGCGGTGGTCTTCTTCGCGGCGGCGCGGCGGGTCGTTGTGGTCTTCTTCGCAGCCATTGGCTCTAGTGTACGGTCTGGGATTCCGCCGCGGGGCTCTGCTCGGAAAAGCCGGTCCCCTCCATCAATGCGCGCAGGTCGTCGAGGGCGATGCGGCCGTCGAACTGCACCATGGCGCGCTCGATCACCTGCTCGAGCTCGGCGGGGTCGAGCGCTCCGGAACCGGAAAGGGCGAGCAG
>DASUXT010000127.1:0-11496 GCA_036377775.1 Gemmatimonadaceae bacterium
CCGCATGATGAGCAACCCCATGGCTACGATCTATCCTCCGTACGTGATCGAGCGCTCCAGCCGCGGCGAGCGCACCTACGACATCTTCTCGCGACTCCTGATGGATCGCATCGTCTTCCTCGGCACGCCGGTGAACGACGATGTGGCGAACATCATCATCGCGCAGCTGCTGTTCCTGGAAGCGGACAACCCGGACCGCGACATCTTCGTGTACATCAACTCGCCGGGCGGCAGCGTGTCGGCGGGGCTCGCGATCTACGACACGATGCAGTACCTGAAGGCGCCGGTGAACACGATCTGCATGGGCCTCGCGGCAAGCATGGGCTCGTTCCTGCTCGCGGCCGGCCGCAAGGGCAAGCGCAGTGCGCTGCCGCACTCGCGGATCATGATCCACCAGCCGTCAGGCGGCGCGCAGGGCACGGCGGCCGACATCGAGATCCAGGCGAAGGAGATCCTGTTCCTTCGCCACCAGCTCAACTCGATCTACAGCAAGCACACCGGTCGCCCGGTGGAGCAGATCGAGCGTGACATGGTGCGCGACTTCTTCATGTCGGCCGAAGAAGCGAAGAGCTACGGCCTGATCGACAACGTGATCACCAGCCGCGGCGAGATCGTGGACCCGCAGGTGATCGCGGCACAGGCGACGGCGGGGAAGTGACCGTGCGCGGCTGTGGCGTGTAGTTGCACGAGGCCCGGGCTCGTGAAAACATTCACGAGCCCGGGTCGTCCTTTGCTTGACCGTTTCCGCCTCGAGAGTTAACTCTCGACGTCCCACCCCTGCCCGGCCGAGCCGGGTGTGCGCCTCTTGCAGAGTCTTCAGTTATGTCGCACGACAAACACCTGAGATGCTCGTTCTGCGGCAAGTCGAAGGACTCGGTCCGGAAGTTCATCTCCGGCCCGTCCGTCTACATCTGCAACGAGTGCATCGCGCTCTGCAACGAGATCCTTGCCGAGGACGAGGAGCGTGAGGTCGCCGAGGCGATCACGCAGGTCCCGACGCCCCAGGAGATCAAGGACACGCTCGATGGCTACGTGATCGGCCAGGAGCGCGCGAAGAAGGCGCTCGCGGTGGCGGTCTACAACCATTACAAGCGCATCAATTCGGCATCGGGGCGCGAGGACGATGTCGAGCTCGACAAGAGCAACATCCTGCTCATCGGCCCCACGGGCGTGGGCAAGACGCTGCTCGCCCAGACCCTGGCGCGCATCCTCGACGTTCCCTTCACCATCGCCGACGCCACCACGCTCACCGAGGCGGGCTACGTGGGCGAGGACGTTGAGAACATCCTCGTCCGCCTGCTCCAGGCCGGCGACTTCAACGTCGCCGAGTGCGAGCGCGGCATCGTCTACATCGACGAGATCGACAAGATCGCTCGCAAGTCGGAAAACCCGAGCATCACGAGAGACGTATCGGGCGAAGGCGTACAGCAGGCGCTGCTGAAGATCCTCGAGGGCACGGTGGCCAGCGTGCCGCCGCAGGGCGGCCGCAAGCACCCGCAGCAGGAATACATCCAGATCAACACGAAGGACATCCTGTTCATCTGCGGCGGCGCATTCGACGGCCTCGAGAAGATCATCGAGGCCCGCACCGGACGCCGGCAGATCGGCTTCGCCAAGGTGGAGACCGACCCCATCAAGCTGGCGGCGATGTCCAAGAACGCCTTCGCGGAAGTCGAGCCGGATGACCTGCTTCGCTTCGGGCTCATCCCCGAGCTGGTGGGCCGCCTTCCGGTCACGGTGCCGCTCGAGGGGCTGGACGAGGAAGCGCTGGTGCGGATCCTCAAGGAGCCGAAGAACGCGCTCACCAAGCAGTACACCAAGCTGTTCGACCTCGAGGAGGTGAAGCTCACCTTCGAGGAGTCGGCCCTGCGGGCGATCGCGCAGAAGGCCCTCAAGCGCGGCACCGGCGCGCGCGGCCTGCGCGCGATCCTCGAGGAGCTGCTGACCGAGGTGATGTTCGACCTCCCGACGCGCGAGGACGTGGTCGAGGTGAAGATCACGGAGTCGAGCGTGGTGAATGGCACAGCGCCGCTGCTGGAGCTGGCGCCGACGAAGAGGAAGAAAGAGGCGTAACGTCAGTTTTTCGGCTCATCGGTTCTTCGGTTCACGGCGGGCACACCGGGCAGGATCCGGTGTGCCTTTTTGCTTGCCGGGAACCGACGAGCCGAAAAACCGGAGAACGGGCTCCATCACACATCCCGTGGCCCGGCCGAGTATCTTTCCCCGATGCCTTCGTTTCCCATTGACGGCGACCCGCTCGTCACCGCCGAGCGTCTTCCCGTGCTGCCGCTGCGCGATGTGGTGCTCTTTCCCTACATCGCCATGCCCCTCCTCGTGGGGCGCTCGGCGTCACTGGCGGCGCTCGAGGCGGCCAACGACGAGGATCGGCTCGTGCTGCTCGTCGCGCAGCGCGACGCCGAGACGCAGGAGCCGGCGGCGGCCGACCTGTACCGGGTCGGAGTCATTGCGCGGCTGCGGCAGCTGTCCCGGCTCGGCACGGGGACGGTGCGCGTGCTGGTGGAGGGGCTCGCTCGCGCCCGGGTGACGCGCTTCATCCCCGGCGGCGAGTGTCTGCGCGCGCAGGTGGAACCGATGCCGGGGCTGACGGTGGCGGGGGCGGACGACGAGGTGCGACTGCGCCGCGCGCTCTCGCTGTTCGAGGAGTACGTGTCGCTCCACCGCCGGCTCCCCGCCGAGCTGGTGACGCTGGTGCAGAGCGCCGATTCGCCGGCGCGGCAGGTCTTCGCCATGGCCGCGCACCTGGGCACGCGGCTCGATCGGCGGCAGGGACTGCTCGAGATCCCCGACCTCCCCGCGCTGCTCGAGGCGCTCGGCGCCATGCTGAGCAGCGAGATCGAGCTGCTGCGGCTGGAGCGCAAGATCGACGACGACGTGCGCGGCTCGCTCTTCCAGAACCAGCGCGAGTTCTACCTGCAGGAGCAGCTCAAGGCGATCCACCGCGAGCTGAGCGGCGACGAGGGAGACGACACCGACGAGCTCGCGGAGTCGATCGAGCGCAAGGGATTGCCCGAGCCGGTGCTGGCTCGCGCGCGGCGGGAGCTGCGCCGGCTCAAGCGGCTGTCGGCGATGTCACCCGAGTCGGGCGTCGCGCGCACGTACCTCGACTGGATCGCCACCCTGCCGTGGACCGAGCGCACCGACGACGTGCTCGACGTCTCTCATGCGCGCATGGTACTGGACGAGGACCACTACGGCCTCGAGGACGTGAAGGAGCGCGTGCTGGACTACATCGGCGTGCTGTCGCTGGTCGAGCGGCTGGACGGGCCCATTCTGTGTCTCGTCGGGCCCCCGGGAGTGGGCAAGACCTCGCTCGGCCGGTCCATCGCGCGTGCGCTCGGCCGGAAGTTCGTCCGCATGTCGCTCGGCGGCGTGCGCGACGAGGCGGAGATCCGCGGACATCGGCGCACGTACATCGGTGCGATGCCGGGCCGCGTGATCCAGGCGATGCGCCGCGCCGAGGTGGTGAACCCGGTGATCCTGCTCGACGAGATCGACAAGCTCGGCAGCGACTTCCGAGGCGACCCCGCGGCGGCGCTGCTGGAAGTGCTCGATCCGGAGCAGAACAAGGCGTTCAACGACCACTATCTCGAGGTGGACTACGACCTGTCGCAGGCGCTGTTCATCACGACGGCCAACTCGCTGGCGAGCATCCCCGAGCCGTTGCGCGACCGCATGGAGATCATCCGGCTCGCCGGCTACCTGGACCAGGAGAAGCACGCCATCGCGCGGCAGTTCCTCCTGCCGCGGCAGCTGAAGCAGCACGGACTCGACCCGGCGACGGTGACGCTCGACGCCGACGTCATCCCCATGATCGTGCAGCGCTACACGCGCGAGGCGGGGGTACGCGATCTCGAGCGTCGCATCGCGCGGCTGGCCCGCAAGCTGGCGCGCGCCCGCGCCGAACGGCGCAGCACGTACGCACCGGATGCGGCGGCGCAGGAACGCGACCACGTGTCGTCGGCAATGCTGCACGACATGCTCGGGACGGCGCCCTACGACCCCGCACAGAGCTCGACCGAGGACAAGGTGGGCGTCGCGACCGGTCTCGCGTACACGAGCGTGGGCGGTGACGTGCTGGAGATCGAGGTGAGCGTGGTGCCCGGCCGCGGCCGCCTGCAGCTCACCGGCACCCTTGGCGACGTGATGAAGGAGTCAGCGAGCGCGGCACTGAGCTACGCGCGGGCGCGCGCGAACGCGCTGGGCCTGGAGCGCGAATTCCTGCGCACGCGCGACATCCACGTGCACATTCCGGCCGGCGCCACGCCGAAGGATGGCCCCAGTGCGGGCATCGCCATCGCCTGCGCCATCGTGAGCGCGCTCACCGGCGTTCCGCTGCGCGGCGACGTGGCGATGACCGGCGAGATCACGCTGCGCGGACGCGTGCTGCCGATCGGCGGGCTGAAGGAGAAGTCGGTGGCGGCGCTGCGCAACCGCGTCGCGCACGTGATCCTGCCGAAGGAGAATGCGCGCGACCTGGACGAGCTGCCGTCGGAGGTGAAGGCGGGGGTGCAGTTCCATCCCGTACGCTCGATGGACGAGGTGCTCGCCGTCGCCCTCGCGAAGAGCCTCGTGGCGCGCACCTCTGATGACGCGCCGACGATGGTGGCCCATTGACCACGGTGCCGCGTTGAGCGATTCGAAGCCGAGCGCCGATCCGCTGATCATCCGGTCGCTGGAATTCCTCGGACCGATGGCGACGGTGGACGGCTGGCGTCCGCAGAACGAGCTGCCCGAGGTGGCCTTCGCTGGCCGCTCCAACGTCGGCAAGTCGTCGCTGCTGAACAAGCTGGTGCGCCGCAAGGCCTTCGCGCGGGTGAGCAACACGCCAGGACGCACGCGCGAGATCAACTTCTTCAAGGTGAACGACCAGTTCGTGCTCGCCGACCTGCCGGGATATGGCTACGCCCGGATCTCCAAGGAGCGGAAGGCGGAGTGGCGACCCCTGATCGAGGGGTACCTGCGCAGGTCGGCTGCGCTGCGCGGCGTGGTACAGCTGCTCGACGTGCGGCACGATCCCACGGGGGACGACCGGCAGATGCTCGACTTCCTTGCCGAGCTGGAGACGCCGACCGTGGTGGTGCTGACGAAGGTCGACAAGCTCACGCCGAAGGCGGCGGCGAAGCGGGTGCAGGAGATCGGCGAGCTGCTGCGCCTGGACGCCGACCAGATGATCCCGTTCAGCGCCGTCACGGGCGCGGGTCGGGACGAGCTCGCCGAGGCGCTGGTGTCGCTGGTGGAGGAGCGGTGACGCTGGCAGATTGACAGCATGCCCCTACTTCCACTTCGCAAGCTTCCTCCCGTCGGGAACGCGTCGGTCGCCGAGGCGTGGCTCGAGCGCATCGCTGGCCGCCTGGTGGAGGGCGGCTCCGGCGCCGACGAGGGCGTCGCCGAGCGGCGCGCGCTGCTCTGCCGCGAGACCCTCGCCGAGCTGACCTTTCCCGCGTACGCGGCCAATTGGGAGGAAGCGGTCGCGGACGAGAAGCTGCCGATGGGCACGCGCCTCGCCCTGTCGGCACTGGACCCGCGCAACGTCACGCTCGAGCCCGAGTTCTACGCCGACTGCGAGGACGCGAAGTTCCAGCTCGTGAAGCCCCTGCTGTGGCTGTGGTACTCGTTCGACCGCACGGTGGCGGGCGGACAGAACGTGGAGCTGGGGGTGAAGCTCCGGCGCATCCTGGCGCAGAAGATCTTCCGGCGGTGCGGGGAGAACTTCAAGGCGTTCCAGCACGTGGAATTCTCGTTCGGGCACAACATGGAAGTCGGCGACAACGTCGTCATCCACCGCCACGTGCTGCTCGACGATCGGGGCGGGATCCGGATCGGCAACAACGTGTCCGTGAGCGACTACGCGAACATCTACAGCCACACCCACAGCATCGTGGACCAGCGCGACGTGACGAACGCACTCACGGTGCTGGAGGATGGCGTGCGGGTGACGTATCACGCGACAGTGCTGGCCGGCGTGCACGTCGGGGTGCAGGGGATGGTGGGTGCCGTGGCGGTGGCGACGAAGGACGTGAAGCCGTACCACGTGTACGTGGGAATCCCGGCGAAGAGCGTGCGGGTGAAGCCGAACGCCCCCGAGCAGGGGATGGTGCTGGGGACGGCGGGGGCGAGGCCGGCGCGCTGACCCGGAACTGAAGACCATCGGACGTACGACGGAAGACCATCGAACGTACGAAGTACATCGTACCAGGTACCTCGTACGTCTGATGGTCTCATGGGTCAGAACACCCGCAGCACGTCCTCCACCGGCCCCGCATTGCCGGTGTGGAGCAGGTGCATGACCTCGCGCAGCGCCTGACGTTCCCGCGGCCAGGCGAAGCGCTCGAGGGCGCGCTCCGGAGTGAGCCATTCGCTGCGCGAATGCTCGGCGCTCAGGGTGATCTCGCCGGCGGGAGGAACGAAGGCGGCGAACACCACGGCCAGCTCCACCGTGTGCGTCTTGTTGAGGTAGAATGGCTGCACCGACACATTGTACAGCCGCTCGACGCTCAGCCCCGTCTCCTCGCGCACCTCACGCTCCGCCGCCTGCTCCGGCTCCTCGCCGGGCTCGATGTGGCCGTGCACCGTTTCCCACGCCGTGGGGCACCGGGTGTTCTTCGCGCGCTGGAGGACGAGCACCCGCCAGCCATCGGTGCGCTGGGCGATGAGATAGACGTCGACGGTGCCGATGTTGATGGAGGCCATGCTTCCCGCAAGGTGAAGGGCGACAGGCCATGGCCTCCCTAGCGCGAACGCCAGCGCAGCAGCGCGAGGATGGTCGCCAGCAGGAATCGGCCATGGACACTCGGCGACACCACGAGATCGGCGTCATGCGCGAGCGTCCGCACATGGTCGCCAGCGGACCCCTCTGGCGCCAGTGCGACGACCAGCGGCCCGCCGCCGAGCTTCGGATCGCGTGATCCGGGCGCTCCCTCGACGATGAGGGCGTCGAGGGCGAGGTCCGCCCGTTCCATTCCTTCCAGGACATCGACGAGGCTCACGTGGTGACCGACGGTGCTCGCGGCGGTGGCAAGTTGTTCCTTCACGAGCGACTCGGCATTGACGTCGATCGACGTGCCTGGCGGCGCCGCGCGCCAGCCGAGGCGAATCGACGGAGTCTCGCCACCTGGTGCGGGCTCGGTGACGACGCGCACCGGTTCTGCAGCCACGCGTCTGAGCTCGTCCATCGTCGTCTCGCCGCGGCGCACGAGCTCGAGGCCGGATTGCCAGAGCGTCGCACAACCTGCCGCCCGCGCGGCTTCGGCGATCGATTCCGTGGAGGCTCCCGCGGCGACACGACGTTCGAACTCCGGTGAACCGACGAGCACCTCGGCGACCGCCAGTCGCCCCCGGTGTCCCGAACCGTCGCAGGCCACGCACCCGGCACCCGCGCAGTCGCTGCATCGGCGCCTGAGCAGGCGCTGGGCAATCACCCCCTTCACCGCGGTGGCGATCTGGTAGCCGGCGACGCCGATGTCCATGAGCCGCGTGACGGCGCTCGGCGCATCGTTGGTGTGAAGGGTGGAGAGGACGAGGTGACCGGTGAGCGACGCCTGGATGGCGATCTCCGCCGTCTCGCGGTCGCGGATCTCGCCGACGAGGATGACGTCCGGATCCTGCCGCATGATGGAGCGAAGCGCCGCGCTGAAGGTGAGCCCCGCCCGCTCGTGCACCTGCACCTGCACGATGCCCGGCAGGCGGTACTCGATCGGGTCTTCCACCGTGACGACGTTCACCCCGCGTGCCTGGATCTCCCGCAGCGCCGCGTACAGGGTCGTCGTCTTCCCAGAGCCCGTGGGGCCGGTGACGAGGAGGAGTCCCTCCCGCTGCTCGAGCAGGGAGCGGATGCGCAACAAGTCCGGGCCGGAAAACCCGATCGAGTCGAGGGTGCGCAGCCCCGCGCTGCCGTCCAGCACCCGGATGACGATCTTCTCACCGTGCGAGGCCGGAAGCGTGGAGACCCGCAGGTCCACGACGCTCCCCTGGACGGCGACGCGCGCGCGACCGTCCTGCGGCCGCAGGCGGTCGGCGATGTCGAGCCCGGAGAGGATCTTCACCCGCGACACCAGCGAAGGAGCGACCCGGCGCGGCAGCGTACGCGCATGGCGCAGCAGGCCATCGATCCGGTGCCGCACGGCGATCCCCTGCTCCTCCGGCTCGATGTGGATGTCGCTCGCGCCGGCCTGGATCCCCTCGGCCAGCAGCTGATCCACCAGCCGGATCACCGACGTGCCGACATCCGTGATGCCACTCGTGCTCTCCTCGGAGACGAACCCGAGATGCTCCACTTCGACCGGCGGGGCGAGCTGCTCGCGGCGTGCCGAGAGCTCTGGGTACCATTTATCGATCTGCCTCGACAGCTCCCCGGGCTCGGCGTGCACCCACTGTACGCGATGCCCGGTGGCGAAGCTCACCGTACGTTCAGCGTCGAGGTCGTTGGCATTGCTGGTCGCCACGACCAGCGTGCCGCGCTCGAGCCGCACCGGCAGCACGCCGTAGCGACGCGCCCAGCGCTCGACGAGCAGGGCGACGGCATTCGGGTCCACGCGCGCGAAGTCGGCGCGGGGGAGCTCGGTGAGGCACGGCAGCGTCATGAGCCGAGTCTAGCATCGCCGGTCGCGGCTGCAGCACCGAAGCAACGCGCGCAGCAACGAACCGCTGCGCGCGTCCGTCGCGAAAGTCAGCGTGGGCGAACGCCCTTCACGAACGAAGCGATGGCGCTCACCAGCTGCGGCGCGACGGGAAGCGACGGGTCCGAGTACGACTTCACCTGCTGGGCCATGTCGGAAGGCACCAGCTTGAGCACGTGATTCATCCCGTCGACGATGACCAGCTTCGCGCGCGGATCCGCGGACGCGAGGAGCCTCGCGTCCGCCTCCGACACCTGGATGTCGGTCGTGCCCTGCACGACGAGCACCGGCACCTGAAGCGCCGCGACTTCCTTCGCCGGATCGTAGCGGAACCAGGAGATCAGGTAGGGCTGCACGCTCGGCCGGAAGAGTGCCATGAGCGCGGGAGGCACACTGTCCACCGTCCGGCCCGCGTCGATCTCCATCATGATCCCGTCCGCCTGCGCGGCGAGGGGCGCCGGCGCGCGCGAGGCGAGCTGCTCGTGAATGACCGCGGACGCCGGACGACCGGCCCCCTCGAGTGAGACGAACGCATCGGCGTTCGCGCGCTGGGTCGCGAGCAGGCCGAGCAGCGAGCCCTCGCTGTGCCCGACGACGGTGACAGTGGAGAGGCGTGGGTCGAGTCGCATCCGCTGGATCCACGCCGCGGCATCGTCGGCGAGCATGTCGAAGCGCAGGTCGGCTTCGGAGGTCAGTGTCGCCCGGCTGCCGCCGATGCCGCGCTTGTCGTAGCGCACCGAGGCGATCCCGCGCTCGGCGAGCGCTTCAGCGAGGAGCTGCAGGCTGTTGTTCGGCCCGGGAAGGCCGACGCTGTTGCCGTTGCGATCCGTCGGGCCCGAGCCGGCGATGAGCAGGACGGCGGGCCACGGCGCCGGCGTATGGGGACAAAGGAAGCTCCCCTCGAGCGCGCCAGGCGCAATGGCGACGTGGATGCTGTCGGAGTCGCACTCCATGGGTGAGTTGGCTCGCGTTGCCGCCGCGCTGGTGCCTGGGCCCTGCGTGGCGCAGGCGCAAAGGAGCGTCGTTGCGCCGAGTACCGCCCGGAGAAAGGATCGCATTGGCCTCACACGGTTGCGCTCAGGTTGAACGTGGCCGTCGATCGGTTTCGAGACGACGCGAAACGGACTACAGCACTCCCCAGAAATCGCGCGACACGTCCACGTTGAACGCCCATCGTCCGTGACGGAGACCGCGTCCAACCTGGATACGCAGCAGGTCGTAGAACGGCTGCAGCGCCACGCCGACGCTCGGGTAGACCCCGCTCGGATGAGCGACATCCAGCTCGTACGCGCGACGAATCGCAGTTGCCTGCACGAACGGGGCGAGCGTCGCCTGGCCGGGCACGCGGCCGAAGCGCCCCAGGTTCACCGATGGGAAGGGCACTGGCGAGCGCCACTCCACGCGCTGCGAGATGCCGCCACGCGCTGCGAGCTCGTGGAACTCGTAGCCGGGCGCGCTCACCGGTCCGCCGAAGTAGAGCAGCTCCTGCGGCGGGATATCGCGCGAACCGCCCACCGCGCCGGCGTGCGTCGTCAGCACGAGCCGGCTGCGGCCGATCGGGCGCTGGATGTCGAGCGAGACGAATGCGCGCGCCACGGTGCTCGGCGCGATGGTAAATGCGGCGTCGTCCGTAGTGAGGTGGCTCACGCGCAGCTCGCCCGACGCGCGAAGCTCCGTGCCGAGCAGGGAAAGCACCGTGGGACGATCGGCGACGAGGGAGAAGCGCAGCGCCCGCAAGGGCGTCGCCGGGAGGATGCGAGGAAACTCGCCCTGGGCCGGCACCGCGCGGAGATCGAGCGCGCGCTGGCGCTCGAGCGAGGCATCAGCGCGCCAGCGCAGGCCGAGCACGCCACGGGCGTCGAACCCGAATCCTGCCGCCTGCACGCCGTACGGGTCGGTGAGGTCCGAGCCGAACTCCTGCGCCGCGATGGAATTCACCACGCCGGAGCGCTCCTGCACGTCGCCGGCATCGCGGAAGTCGCGCTGCGCGAACAGGCGCACGCCGTAGCGTGGCGACTGCCACTCCAGAGAGGCCGCTCCCTTCACCGTGCGATCATCCACGCCGTACCGCGCGCGTGCCGAGATGTCCCAGCCGCGGCCGAAGCGGGTCGCCGCTCCGCCTCCGGCGGCGAGTCCCTCGGCGCGGTCGAAGCGAACGAAGTCGGAGAGGCTGCCCGCGGAGAGCACGAGTGCCTGCGAGCGGCGAAGCGCTTGCGCGCGGACGAGGTCGCGGGCCTCGGCCTGCACCTGGCGGATGTCGGCGTCCGTCACGGCGCGTACGTCGGGCGGGAGCGAGTCGAGGACCGCGCCGCTGAAGTGGAAGGTGTCCTGAGCCGCCTTCGGCGCCGGCACGATCTCGGGGCCGGCGAACATCGCCGGACTCAGCCCGACGTTGACCTGGTAGTCGCCAATCTCCCAGCGGCCGCGGATGATGCCGCGCACGGGGTAGTCGAGCCAGGTCCCGCCGCGGCGGATCTCGATCTCCTGCTTGCGGGGCAGCCAGAAGCGCGTGCCGATGAGCCCATTCTCGATGACGACGAACAGGTCCTCGAGCGCTTTGTCGAGGAACGCGGCGCGCGTGAAGTTGAACGCCACGCGCACCACCTGCGCATCGTCGCGGTCGATGTAGACCGCGCCGATGATCCGCGGCCGGGTGTCGTCCTTCGGGCGCACCTTCACCTGGTAGAGCATGATGGTATGACCGGGCAGCCGCAGCGGAAGCGAATCGGTGATCGCGAAGTCGTACAGCGTCAGCCCCGCCGCCGACAGCGGATGCGGCACATCCCGAACCTCGTCGCCTTCACCGAGCCTGATGATCGCGGGAAAGTTGTTCTGGACGATGCCCAGGTGATCGCGATGG
>DASUXT010000128.1:0-7887 GCA_036377775.1 Gemmatimonadaceae bacterium
GCGGGCGAAGCCGGTGGGTGGCGACGGACCGGGCCAGCTGCACGAGCTCATCGGCCACAAGTGGTTCTTGTCGGCGCCGATGTCCGACGCGTTCCTCGTGCTGGCGCAGGCGAAGGGCGGGCTGTCGTGCTTCCTCCTGCCGCGCTTCGCGCCGGACGGCGGGCGCAACGCGATCCGCATCCGTCGCCTGAAGGACAAGATCGGCGACCGGAGCAACGCGAGCTCGGAGGTGGAGTTCGAGAACGCGCTGGCGTGGATGGTGGGCCAGCCCGGCCGCGGCGTGGCGACGATCCTCCAGATGGTGGCGCTCACGCGGCAGGACTGCGTGATCGGCTCGGCGAGCATCATGCGCCAGGCGCTGGTGCAGGCGGTGCACCATGCGCGGCATCGTCGCGCGTTCGGGAAGCCGCTCGTCGAGCAGCCGCTGATGCGCAACGTGCTCGCCGACCTCGCGCTCGAATCCGAGGCGGCGACGGCTCTGGCGATGCGCATCGCGCGCGCGGTGGACGCGAGCCCGCGCAGCGATCGCGAGGCCGCGCTGGCGCGCATCATCACGGCGATCGGGAAGTACTGGGTGTGCAAGCGGTGCGCACCGTTCGTGAACGAGGCGCAGGAGTCCCTCGGCGGGAATGGCTACGTGGAGGAATCCATCCTGGCGCGACTCTACCGGCAGGCGCCGCTCAACTCCATCTGGGAAGGGAGCGGCAACATCCAGTGCCTCGACGTGCTGCGCGCGCTGACGAAGGAGCCGCGGAGCGCCGACGCGTTCTTTGCCGAACTGGAGAGCGTGCGCGGGGGAAACGAGCTGCTGGACGAGGAGATCGGCGCGCTCAAGTCGATGGTGCTTGGCCGGCAGCGCGACATGGAGTCGCGATCGCGGTTGCTGGTGGAGCGGATGGCGCTGGCGCTCGAGGCGTCGTGCCTCGTCCGCGGCGGCAACGTGGCGATCGCCGACGCCTTCTGCGAGAGCCGGCTCGGCGGCGCACACGGCGCAGCGTTCGGCACGCTGAACGGGGACGCGCCATTCGATGCGCTGATCGAGAGGGCGTTGCCGACATAGGAAGAAAGGGGGAAGGGGAGAATGGGATGCTGAACGTCTTCACGATCGGCTACGAGAACGCCACCGTCGCCGGGTTCCAGGATGCGCTGCGCGACGCGAAGATCGACCTGCTCGTGGACGTGCGCGCGGTGGCGAGCTCGCGCCGGCCCGGGTTCGCGAAGACGGCACTGGCAGCCAACTCGAACGCGGCGGGCGCCGAGTACCTGCACCTCCGCGCGCTCGGCACGCCGGCCGAGGGACGGGCCGAAGCGAGAGCGGGACGGCCGGAGGAGATGAAGAAGATCTTCCGCAAGCAGCTGGCGAAGGACGACGCGCAGGAGCAGCTCGCACAGGTGGCCGATCTCGTGAAGCAGGGGCGTCGCGTGGCGCTGCTCTGCCTGGAAGCGGATTCCCAGGTGTGTCACCGCAGCATCGTCGCTGCCGAAGTGGCTCGACTCACCGGTGCGAAGGTGGTGAACCTCAGCGCCTCGGGCGACGAGGAGGAGTAGTCCGGCTCCTCCTGACTGGTCCCGCCGCCGGCGCACCAACTCGACACGGAGCCGTTCGCCGAGAGGAGCCCTGCCGACCCGCGATGGTTTACTGACACGCGCAGCAGTCCGATGGCGCAGCTCATCCATCGCTCGTGCAGCTTCGCCGGCATGGTGGACGATGCGATTTTCCGGAGAGCGACCTGACGCGCGAGGTGATCGGCGCCTTCTTCGACGTCTACAATTACTTCCGTCCTGGTTACCTCGAGGCCGTGTACGCGGGCGGAATGGCGATCGAGCTTCGCCTGCGAGGAGTTGCCTTCTGTCGCGAGGCACGGCTCGAAGTGCGTTACAAGGGCCAGGTCGCCGGCATCTACCGTCCGGACTTCCTCGTCGAGGAGCGCCTCGTCGTGGAGCTCAAGGCATGCGCCATGGTCGGTGAGATCGACCGCCGCCAGCTCCTGAACTATCTCCGAACCACTGGCATCCCGCTCGGCCTGCTGCTGCACTTCGGCGCCGAGCCGCAGGTGATGCGTGTCGTGAATCGCTTCAGCGGCTGGGTCACTCCCTGAACTCGCGCCCTGGCAGGACTCCTCTCGGCCTACGGCTCCATGTCGAGTCTTCCCGCCTGCGGCAGGGCTCCTCACGGAACACGGCTCCCTGTCGAATGGGAACGCAGATCAACGCTGATCAACTGCATGATCCGCGCGGATCGCTCCGTGGACGGGATGGCTCCCCTGCACCACGTTGCGTCCTGAAGCCGTTCCAAGAAGAGCAATGCCTTCAAGCTGTAGGGGACAGCCTCGGTGCGCCGAGGTCCGCCCGAGGCAGAAATCTGCGGTTGATCAGGCTGTTAAGGATCAGCGTTGATCTGCGTTCTCAAGGACTGGGAGCCCTGCGCCGAGAGGAGCCCTGCCGAGGTGAGCATCTCGACGCGGAGTCGTGAATCGGAGAGGAGCCCTGGCCGCCGTGCAATAAAACCGGCACTCGACCAGATCTCGATCGAGTGCCGGTTCGCCATTCGTCCTAGTACTGCGACGCGAGCTCCACGCCCTGGTAGTAGTGGTGCAGGATCTCGTCCACCGTGTGGCCCTTCTGCGCCATGCCGACCGCGCCCGTCTGCGACAGGCCAACGCCGTGGCCGAAGCCGCCGCCGTAGGCGACGAAGCCGGTCACCGTCTTCGTCTTCCGGTCGATGGTCGGCTCAACGTAGAACAGGGTGCTCGGCAGGTTGGTGGCCACGTTGCTGGCGTTCAGGTACTTGAGCGCCGCGCGGATGCCGTCCCGGTAGGCGTAGAAGGGGCCGGCCTCGGTCACGAACTCGAGCTTCAGCACGCGGCCCGACGGCCCGCGCTCCAGGGCGTTGATCTCGAGCACCCGTCCCACGTCCTGTCCGGCAAAGGCCGACACGATGCTCGAGATCTCGGCCGCGCTCCACTCGAACGACCAGCGGTGATAGCGCGACCAGTCGGACTCGTAGTCGCCTTCCTTCACCGCACGGAGGGACATCGGGCTGGCGTGGCTCATGAAGACCTCGAGCGTGGGGACGTGCTCGAAGGCGTTCCCGCGCTCGGCGTCGGGAACGCCGCGCAGGTATGCTGCCGGTGCGCCGTTGAACGCTTCCTCGTTGTCGGCCGTGTGACCCCCCGACGTCGAGAAGTAGAGGGTGGAGATCAGCCTGCCCTCGTACGTCACCACGGTGCCACGGGTCTCGTCCACCGCCTGGTTGGAGAGTGCGTACTCGCTGCCGTACCCGCCGTAGACCTGGTCGTCGGTCGTGGCGCGAAGGTCATAGCCGTCGGCGGAGCGCTTGCCGAGCCCGGAGATGGCGTAGGTGCGGGCGACGATCGCCTGGGCCTTCTGTGCCTCCATCTCCGGATAGGCGATCGGTCCGAGCTCGCGCGGGACCACGCCGTAGAGGTACTGCTCGAGCGGGAGCTCGTTGATGCCGGCCAGGGTTGCGAGCGAGTTCACGCGGGCCTCGCCGAGGCCGCGATAGCGCGCGCCGTTGATGGTGACGATGCCGTCGCTCGAGGTGATGGTGACGGGATTGTTGACCTGCTTCGTCACGCTGCCGCTGGTAACGGCGTACACCGTGCCGCCCACCGGCGTGATGGAGCGCCAGAAGGCGTCACTCGGCGCCAGCGCCTTGGCAATCAGCTCATTCTTGAACGCCGTCCGCACCCCGAACGTGCCGGCGATGGCGAAGTCACCGATGTAGAGCCGCGTGCAGTTGCCCGCCGCGTAGAACTCGGCGAGGGTGGGATAGCCTTCGGCTTCCGCGGCGTCCTTGCGCGCCTGGACCGACGCGAGTGAGGCGCACATCACCTGCAGGTGGTAGCGGGCCTCGCCCACCGACTGCAGCACTACGCGCACGCTGCCGGCGCTTCCGGTGAAGACGGAGAGGCCGGTGCCCTTGTCGCGGACCACGTAATCCGCCGCCGAGCCGAGCGTGATGGCGCTCGACGACTGCACGACGCCGATCCGGACGATTGGCTGGCCGTCCGGCGTCACGTCGCGCGACGGCCCGTCGTTCGGCGCGAGCAAGTGGGTGCCGTCGGTCGCTGCCGGCGTCGGCGCAGTGATGTCGCGGCCGGAGCAGGCGGCGAGCAGGGCGGCGCTCGCCACCGCGGTGGCGCGCACGAGGATGCGGGAAGGCCTCATCGGTCTCCTCAGGGAGTGGGTGGGGACAGGGAAGGGCCAGCGCCGGCACCGGAGTGTCGCACGGGTCCATGACGCCGATTCTGGGGCGCGGCGACGGTTCCGCAAGGGTCATGCGAACGTCCGGCCGCTCACGCCACCCCCATCTTCCGATTAGCTTGAGAGCATGGCGATACCCGACACGCACGTCAGGTCCCGCGAGGAGCTGATCGCCGACCTGCAGGGCGAGATCCGCACACTGTCGCGCGAGCGCAACGCGGTCATCCTGGCCCACAACTACCAGCGCCCCGAAGTCCAGGACGTGGCCGACTACGTCGGCGACTCGCTCGGCCTCTCCCGCGAAGCAGCCAAGACCGAGGCTGACGTCATCGTCTTCTGCGGCGTGCACTTCATGGCCGAAACGGCGGCCGTGCTCTCGCCGGGCAAGACGGTGCTGCTCCCCGACCTCGCTGCCGGCTGCTCCCTGGCGTCGACGATCAATGCCGAGCAGCTCCGCGCGTGGAAGGCCGAGCATCCGGGCGCGGTGGTGGTGTCCTACGTGAACACCACCGCCGAAGTGAAGGCGGAGACCGATTACTGCTGCACCTCCGGCAACGCGCTGGAGGTGGTGAACGCCATCCCGGCGGACAAGGAGATCCTCTTCTGTCCCGACATGTTCCTCGGCGCGCACGTGAAGCGGATGTCGGGGCGCGAGAACATCCACATCTGGATGGGGGAATGTCACGTGCACGCGGGCATCGACCCGGAGGACATCCGGCTCAAGCGCGCGCAGCACGAAGGAGCGGAGTTCCTCATCCATCCCGAGTGCGGCTGCTCGACGAGCGTGCTCGAGGCGATGTCGGCCGGCGACGTGGATCCGGAAGGAGTGCAGATCCTCTCCACGGAGGGGATGATCAGGCGGCCGGCGCTCACCGAGGCGAACGAGTTCATCGTGGCGACTGAGGTGGGGATCCTGCACCGGCTGCGGCGCGAGAACCCGGCGAAGACCTTCTACGCCGCGAACGATCGCGCCGTGTGCACCTACATGAAGGTGACGACGCTGCCCAAGGTGCGCGATGCACTGCTCCACATGCAGCATCACATCACGGTGCCCCCCGACATCGCGAAGCGTGCGCGGCGCTCGATCGAGCGGATGATCGCCATCGGCGGGCAGGCGCCGCTCAGCCCCGTTCCCGAAACCACGGCGGACCCGGGCGAGTAGCCCGGCACCAGAGGCGCGGTCATGGACCTGCAACCGTCCGAGCAGTCACCCGAGCGTCGTCGTGCGCCGCGAACCATCACGCCATTGAGCACTCCCGCCATACCGAGCGTGGGCACGCTGCGCTTTCCGTACAGCCAGGACGAACTGAGCGCGATCGTGAAGGACGCGCTCGACGAAGACGGCGCGTTCAACGACCTGACTACCATCGCCACAGTGGTGTCCGATCGTCACGCGCGCGGCCGGCTCGTGGCGCGCGCCAACGGCGTGGTCTGCGGCGTCCCTCTTGCCGTCGAGGCGTTCCGCCAGCTCGACGACAAGATCACGATCCGCATCGACCACGAGGACGGGGCGCGCATCAAGCCGGGCGACTCGGTGCTCTACCTGTCCGGCCACGCGCGCGCCCTGCTCGCCGCCGAACGGGTGGCGCTCAACTTCATGCAGCGCCTCTCCGGCGTGGCATCGATCACGGCGCGGTACGTGGACGCCGTGCGTGGCACGCGCGCCAAGATCCTCGACACGCGCAAGACGACGCCAGGCTGGCGACTGCTGGAGAAGTACGCCGTGCGCGCTGGCGGCGGCACCAACCACCGGCTCGACCTCTCGAGCGCGGTGCTGATCAAGGACAACCACCTCGCCGCGGTGGATGGCGACGTGGTCGTGGCGGTGCGCCGCGCGCGCGACCTCGCGCCAGCGGGGACGAAGGTGGAAGTGGAGTGCGACCGCATCGACCAGGTGCGCGCGTCGCTCGAGGCGAAGGCCGACATCATCCTGCTCGACAACATGACGCCGGACCAGATGCGGGAGTGCGTGGCGCTCGTGGACCATCGCGCCATCACCGAGGCGTCGGGCGGCGTGAACCTGGAGACGGTGCGCGCCATCGCCGAAACGGGGGTGGACTGGATCTCCGTCGGCGCGCTCACACACTCCGCGCCCTCGCTCGACCTCGCGCTGGACTTCGAGTAGTCGGGATGGCGCAGGACGCACGCGGCACGCCGCTCTGGGAGGTGGAGCTGGGCCCGGAGCGGCCGCCGCTGGAAGGCATCGTGCAGGCCGACGTCTGCGTGGTGGGGCTCGGCGGCTCGGGCCTGTCCTGCGTGCGCGAGCTGCGCCGGCTCGGCGCAAGCGTCGTCGGCGTCGAGGCGGGACGCGTGGGCTGGGGCGCCGCCGGCCGCAATGGCGGCTTCCTCCTCGCCGGTCTCGCGCCCTTCTACCACGACGTCGTCGAGCGTTTCGGCCGTGAACGCGCGCGGGCGATGTACGCGCTGACGATGGAGGAGCTCGATCGCGTCGCTGCCGAGACGCCGGACGGCGTATCGCGCCACGGCTCGCTGCGCATCGCCGAGTCGCCCGAGGAGCTCGCCGACTGCGAGCGGCAGTACGTGGCCATGCGCGTCGACGGATTCCCCGTCGAACGCTACGAGGGGGACCAGGGGCGCGGCCTGCTCATTCCCGGTGACGGCACCTTCCAGCCCCTGCTGCGCTGTCGCGCCGTCGCCGAGCAGTCGCTCGATGCGGGCGCCACGCTGCACGAGCGGTCGTGCGTGACGGACATCCGCCCGGGCTGCGTGAGCACGAAGCGCGGTGCGGTGCAGTGCGACCTCGTGATCGTCGCCGTGGATGGCCGGCTGGAGCAGCTCCTTCCCGAGCTGCAGGGCGCCGTGCGCAGCGCGCGGCTGCAGATGCTGGCCACCGCGCCAACGAGCGAGGTGCACCTCGAGCATCCCGTGTACGCGCGCTGGGGGTTCGACTACTGGCAGCAGCGGCCCGACGGCACCATCGCCATGGGCGGCGCGCGCGACCTCGCCGAGGAGAGCGAGTGGACCACCGACGCCAGGCCCACCGACGAGGTGCAGCGCGCCCTCGAGCAGCGGTTGCGCGACACGCTCGGCGTGCATGCACCGATCACCCACCGCTGGGCCGCCATCGTCGGCTACACGGCGAATGGCCTTCCCGTGATCGGCGAGGTGCGCCCCGGCGTGTGGGCGATCGGCGGATACTGCGGCACCGGAAACGTGGTCGGCTCGCTCCTCGGTCGTGGCCTCGCGCGGTGGCGCATCGGCGGTGACGACTCACTTGTTCGGCCCTTCCTGCATGCCGACGACTGACACGCCGCTGGCCATTCCGGCCACCCACGACGAGCCGGCGGCCGGCGCCAGCCCGCTCGGCGCCGCGCAGCGGCTGCTGCGCGTGCCCCTGCTCGGCAAGGTGGCGGGCGCGAACGTGCTCATCGCGCTCGCGGCGCTCGTGGGGGTGGGGATGGAAGAGCGCCTCCACATTCCGGGAAGCGCGGTATCGGTGCTCGGCATCGCGCTCGGCATGAGCCTCGTCGTCAACTTCGCGCTCGTGTACGTGGCGTTGCGCCCGCTGAGCGACCTCGAGGCCACGGCGGAGCGCGTGTCGTCGGGCGACCTCGCGGCGCGCGTGCCGCGGAGCATCCTCGCCGACCGCGACATGGCGCGGGTGGGGCTCACGCTCAACACCCTGCTCGACCGATTGAC
>DASUXT010000129.1:0-4726 GCA_036377775.1 Gemmatimonadaceae bacterium
GGAGGACATCGCGCGGCAGCGCGCGCGGATGGACGACGTGAACTGCGGCTTCCAGAAGGCCGAGGTGCTCGACGGCAACGTGGGCTACCTGAAGTTCGACTTCTTCGCCGATCCCGACATCTGTGGCCCCACCGCGTCGGCAGCGATGAACTTCCTCGCCGGCACGCGCGCGCTGATCATCGACCTGCGCGAGAACAGCGGCGGCTCCCCGCCGATGGTCGCGCTCGTCGCCTCGTATCTCCTGCCGCCGCACACGCACATCAACGATCTCTGGACGCGCTCCACCGACAGCACCGAGCAGTTCTTCACCCGCGACAGCGTCGCCGGCCGGCACTACGATGCCGCCAAGCCCGTGTACGTGCTGACGTCGCACGGCACCTTCTCGGGCGGGGAGGAGTTCACCTACGACCTCAAGACGCAGAAGCGCGCGACGATCATCGGCGAGACGACCGGTGGCGGCGCGCATCCCGTGCGCGGTCGGCGCATCGACGATCACTTCATGATCGGTGTCCCCTTCGCGCGCGCCATCAACCCGATCACGCACACCAACTGGGAAGGCACCGGCGTGGAACCCGACGTGAAGGTCCCCGCCGGTCAGGCGCTGGCGAAGGCGCAGGAGCTCATCCGGAAGCTTGCTGACGCCGAGCGTGACCGGCCATAGTGCGACTCGCACCCAAAGCGGAGCTTACATGTACGGACTGATCGGCAAGATCACCACGACACCCGGCCAGCGCGACGCGCTCGTCGCCCTCCTCGTCGAGGGGACGGCGAAGATGCCCGGCTGCCTGAGCTACGTCGTCGCCCTCGACACCACCGACGTCGACGGGCTCTGGGTCACCGAGGTCTGGGACAGCCAGGAAAGCCATCGCGCGTCGCTGCAGCTTCCCGCCGTGCAGGCCGCGATCGCGAAGGGGCGCCCGCTCATCGCGGGCTTCAGCAACCGCGTGGAGACGACACCGATCGGCGGCGCGGGGCTCGGCTGACGAGGTGCGCGACCTCGATGCGCTCCAGTACATGAGATCCCCCGGTGCGACTCCACTGCCGGCGTCCGCCGCTGGCCCGGCGGACGCGCTGCCGCGTGAGCTGCGCACCGAGCGGCTCCTCATCCGTTCGTGGCGGGGCGACGACGCGTCCGAACTCCGCCCGATCCTGCTCGCGAACCAGGACCACCTGAAGCGGTGGATCCCGGACTACGTCTACACCGCGCCGCCGCTGCCGCAGCTCGTCGAGCGACTCGACCGTTTCGCGGCGAAGTTCTCGGCGGCGCTCGAGTTCCGGTACGCACTTCGCGATGCTGCGACGGGCCGCATCGTGGGCGGGATGAGCCTCTTCCCGCGCGATGCCGGCGCGCGGGTGCAGCTCGCCCTGGCCGACCGCGTGGAGCTCGGCTACTGGCTCGACGCCGCCGCGACCGGGCGAGGGTTCGTCACCGAGGGCGTGGGCGCCCTGCTCGACGCAGCGGCGCGGACCTTTCCCTGGATGCGTCTCGCCGAGATCCACTGTCACGTGGAGAACGCACCGAGCAACGCCGTGCCGAAGCGGCTCGGGTTCGAGGAGGCGTACGTGGATGGGACGGTGCAGGTGTGGCGGCGGGGGGTTAACTCGCCTACGCGTGCGTGATTCCGGTGTCGCATTCGGACGCGCGAGCATTACGCTCGAGTCGTGCGACTCCAGGATGCAATCAGAGCGCGGGCGAAGCTCCGCCACCTGAGCCCGCGCACCGAGCAGACTTATCTCGCCTGGGTGCGTCGGTTCGTCCGCCACTTCGGCGGCCGGCACCCCCACGACCTCGGCGAACGCGAGGTGGGCGACTTCCTCACCAGCCTCGCCGTGGACCGGCATGTGAGTGCGTCCACGCAGAATCAGGCGCTCGCCGCGCTCCTGTTCCTCTACCGCGAGGTCCTCGGCATTCCCATCGCCGTCGGCGAGCACGCCGTGCGCGCCAAGCGCGGGCGTCGCCTCCCCGAGGTGATGACGCGAAGCGAAGTCTCCGCCCTCCTCAGCGCGATGACCGGCGTACCCCGCCTGGCAGCGCGCCTCCTCTACGGCTCCGGCCTCCGCATCGAGGAATGCCTCTCCCTGCGCGTGAAGGACATCGGCTTCGCCGAACGTACGATCCTCGTCCGAGCGGGCAAGGGGAACAAGGATCGCCGGACCGTGCTTCCCGACAACGTGGCGACCGACCTCCACCCTCACCTCGCCCTCGTGCGTCATCTCCACGAGCGCGACCTCGCCGCCGGCCACGGCGCGGTCGCGCTTCCCGATGCCCTCCTGAGGAAATTCCCAGCCGCGCCGATGGAATGGGGCTGGCAGTGGGTCTTCCCGGCGCGCCGCCGCTACGTGGAGCGTGGCACGGGGATCGTACGTCGCCACCACCTCGACGCCTCCGTCCTTCAGCGTGCGGTGAGAGACGCCGCCCGCACCGCCGGCATCGCGAAGCGGGTGAGCTGCCACACCTTCCGCCATTCCTTCGCGACGCACCTCCTGGAGCGCGGCTACGACATCCGCACGGTGCAGGAGCTCCTGGGTCACACGGACGTGCGGACGACGATGATCTACACGCACGTCCTGGGGCGGGGAGCGTTGGGAGTACGGAGCCCGGGGGACGACCTCTAGCGGCGCATTCCTTCTCGCTTATTCAGGCGCTTCCTGCTGGCTAATACGCGGGGTGGCGGCGGGGCCGTGAGAGGCGCAAGTTGGAGCTGCCGCGCGGGTTGTCGCTGTGCAGCATGCGGCGGTTCTGGGGTGATGGGAGGGGTAGTGGGGAGAGACGGGGTTGCAGGAGAATAGGCGTTAGACCGCGACACAGGTCGAGCGAGGGCAACTGATGCGCCTGTCATCGATCGTTGGCGTCTATCTTGTCGTTATCGCGTGCGCGTGTAGCAAGCGTGCCCCAGCTCGTGCGCGGAAAGTGTCTGATCGACCGACATTGCGGGGGAATGTCGCGGCGGTCTGCGCGCCTGGAGATCCGCTTCTCCTCGATGTGCCCAAGACGGGCGGTTATGCACTCAACACGCTACCCCTCGATAGCACGCGACTGGCTCATTGGTTCGAGGTGCAGCTCGCGCGTCGAGTCCCGGCGCAGCGCATCGTGATGGTGCGGGTGGACTCTGCGCGGCGAGACGAGCTGCGTTGGATCATTCCAGCGATCGAACGCGCAGGTGGGGGCGCGTATCAGCCTGACTCTACGTGTGCGCCCAAGATCTCTATACGGACGCCCGATGAGCCCGCGGTCTAACTGGCGCTGCACCTGACAAGGGCAGCTATGGTGGCGGCGGCTGCGCCGCCGCAATTTATTTGACGCCCTTGCAGGTGAGCTTGGGCGTTAGCGCGACCTAAGACCTTTTGTGGGTGCGCCGAGAGAGCTCGTCGCGCAACAAGATCCGCCAGGTACTGCGTGCACCGGGCCGACCGCACCGAGCATCAGGTATGGCGCGGGAGCCTGCTCGGCCGGGCATCGGTGCGCCGGTCGTCGAAGCGCCGCGGCTAATGCGCCTGAGGAGCTGTGTCGCGCCGGAGCAGAGCAGGGAGGGCGCTCTAACTAATGGCTGAACCTGTCGGGCGCGTGAGAGCATCCTTATGGTGCGCGCGATCGCTATCGCGACCGGTCAGCGGTTTCCCCATATTGAGCGTTCGCCCGCAGGTTAGCCACGGCGTTAGATAGCCACAACTTCCAAGTTGGTGAAGGAAATGGGGCTCGATCTAGTCGAGTACGTGATGGCGGTCGAGGAGGCGTTCGAAATCGACATTCCGGACGCGGATGCCGTGCATCTCGAAACGCCCGCAAAGCTGATCGATTATCTCTGCGCCCGACTCAGTGAAGCGAGTGACGGCCCGCCCTTGGTGCAGACAGCCTTCTACTGGCTACGGCGGGCCCTCGCGGAGGAACTCGGGATACCTCGCAATCGAATCCACCCCGCCACTACGATCGGCCAGCTGACCGATCAGCCGGAGAACGATGTCTGGAGAGCCGTGGCGCGGCGCCTCGCAGTAAACCCGAAGTTCCTAACGCATGCGCCGGTCGCCAAATGGCTCGCGAAGCTCGTGCGAGCACCTGGGCGAAGTGTTGGGTCGCTGGCTGAACAGCTTGCGATGCTCCACCCGTCAGTGTTCAAGCGTCGTGGTGAGGGGTGGACACGGGTACAAATCACTGAGGTGGCGCTACGGCTCGTCGAGTACGAGACGGGCATCGCTGTGGGACCATCGCAAGTCGATGCCTCATTTGTACGCGATCTCGGTATGGGCTAGGCAGGGTTTGTCGGGCGGCTATCTAACTGGCGCTGCACCCGACGGGCGATCGTTGGTAGCTCGCTTCGCTCGCAACTGATATGTTCGCCCGCAGGTGAGCTTAGGCGTTAGGGCGCAATATGGATCCCAGCATGTCTGAGACGCACTGCCCGATCTGCGCTACCGCGCTGGAGACCATCGAGGTAGCGCCGTGTTATGACTGCGGCCATGATCCGGACGAGCTCCGGCAATTGGCGGCGGGCGAGCATACCTACGATGAGGTCGAGGTCCTTGGAGCGCGGGCGGTGCTCTGTAACTTCTGCCAGGCTGATTTCACATCGTACGACCCGACGTACTTCGGGCGACCGCTCGGAACACCCGTTGGGCGCCACATGCAGTTGGTGCGTGTGATTCAGGATCCGCGGCCGGCGCACGACAAGTTCTGTCCCAGCTGCAATCGCCGTCTGGCGTTCCTCCAGTTTGTGATGCAAGCTCGCGT
>DASUXT010000130.1:0-2567 GCA_036377775.1 Gemmatimonadaceae bacterium
CGCATCGCTGGCATCGGACACGCCGGCCGCCGAGCCGTGGCGCCCGGTCGTGCTGCCGGCGACCGCCCGGCGACGCGCCGCCTTCTTCCGCCTCACCCCCGCCCGGTCGGCGATCGCGGCAGTGCTCGTCGTCGCCGTGGCGACGGCCATCGTGCGCGAGCACGACCAGCCGGGCCGGACGGGCGCTCCCATGACGGCGGAGAGCGCGGTAGCGGCGAATGCGCCGACGCCGCTCGCCGAGCGCGATACGACCGCCGCCGCCCGCGTTGCCGCGGCACGCACCTTCGCCAAGGCGCAGCGCGAAACGACGGTGAACGCGGACCTCGCGCGCGTCGGGTCGGTGCCAGCACCCGCGTCCGCCTCCCCTGTGCAGCAGACGATCGCCGCCGCGAAGGTGGCGGACAGCGTGGCGGGCGCAGCCGACCGCGTGGCGCTTCGCGGGGCTGCGCCGAGCGCTCCGATGGTGGGGAGTGGCGCGGCGGCGGGCATCGCCAGCGGGGTGGCGCGCGCAGCGGCTCCGGCTCCCGCACCCACTTCCGCCGTGCCGCCGGCGTCCGTCAGCATCGAGGCGCCGCAGTGCTACCGCGTGGAGAGCGCGACGGGTGCCGCCGCCACGTGGGGCCCGGTGGCGCTCCCCTTCGTGCTCGCGCTCGATGCGCCGGCCACGGGCAGCTCGGCGCGCGTCCTCACGCCGGCTGGGCAGGACGCAGGGGCTGCCGCGCTGGTACAGCGGCGCGACGGTGACAGCCTGCTGTTCACGCTCCGCCGGATCGGCTACACGGGGACGCTGGCCGTTGGCGCACCGGGCGAAGTGCGCGCCGGCGTGATGCGCTCCGCGCCCTCGGCGATGCAGCTGGAGGCAACGGTCGTGACCGCCGCCCCGAGCGCCGGCGAACGCCGGGCACTGCGCAAGCCGAGCGCCGCCCAGGCGCGTGCCGACTCGGCACCGGCGACCACACCCGAGCGCGACGCCAGCCCTGCGGTGCCGGTGGTGGTGAGGAAGGTCGGCTGTCGATGAGAAGGGGAGACGGGGGGAAGGGGAGACGGGCGGCGGTCTGATGGTCGTTGGACCATGGGCTACGGACTATTGTCGATAGACCGGGAGCCATCGGACCTTCCCGCCTTCCCGCCTTCCCGCCTTCCCGCCTTCCCGCCTCCGGCGTAGATGTTGCGCCTTGGCTCCATCCGCACCATCCGTTGCCAATCACGACCTCGTTGATGCAAGAACGACCGAAAGTCCCCACCTGGCACCACGACGCCGTCATATATCAGCTCCACGTCAAGGCGTTCCGCGACTCCAACCGCGACGGCTACGGCGACTTCCGCGGCCTGCTGGAGAAGCTCGACTACATCGCCGAGCTCGGTGTCACCACCATCTGGCTGCTGCCGTTCTATCCGTCGCCCCTGCGTGACGACGGGTACGACATCGCCGACTACTGCGGCGTGCACCCGAACTACGGCTCGCTCGACGACTTCAAGGAGTTCCTCGCCGCGGCCCACGCGCGCGGCCTCCGCGTCATCACCGAGCTCGTCATCAACCACACCTCGGACCAGCACCCCTGGTTCCAGCGGGCGCGCATCGCGCCCAAGGGGTCGCCCGAGCGCGACTTCTACGTCTGGTCGGACGACGCCAACCGCTACGCCGGCGCGCGCATCATCTTCACCGACACCGAGACCTCCAACTGGTCGTGGGATCCGGTGGCGCAGCAGTTCTACTGGCACCGCTTCTTCAGCCACCAGCCGGACCTGAACTTCGACAACCCGGCCGTGCTCGAGGCGGTGCTCGACGTCATGCGCTTCTGGCTCGAGCTCGGCGTGGATGGCCTGCGGCTGGACGCGATCCCCTACCTGGTGGAGCGCGAGGGGACGAACTGCGAGAACCTCCCCGAGACGCACGCCGTGCTGCGCACCCTCCGCTCGGCGATGGACGCCGAATTCGAGGACCGGATCTTCCTCGGCGAGGCGAACCAGTGGCCGTCGGACGTGCGCCCGTACTTCGGCGAGGGCGACGAGTGCCACATGGCGTTCCACTTCCCCGTCATGCCACGCATGTACATGGCGGTGGCGAAAGGGGATCGCACGCCGATCACCGACATCATGGCGCAGACGCCGCCCATCCCCGAGGGATGCCAGTGGGCGATCTTCCTGCGCAACCACGACGAGCTCACGCTCGAGATGGTGACCGACGAGGAGCGTGACTACATGTACGCGCAGTACGCCAAGGACCCGCGCATGCGCGTGAACGTCGGCATCCGCCGCCGCCTCGCCCCGCTGATGGACAACGGGCGCAAGGAGATCGAGCTGATGCACGCGCTGCTGATGTCGCTCCCCGGCTCGCCGGTGCTCTACTACGGCGACGAGCTGGGGATGGGCGACAACGTGTACCTCGGCGACCGCAACGGCGTGCGCACGCCGATGCAGTGGAACGCCGACCGCAACGCCGGCTTCTCGAGCGTGGACAGCGCGGCGCTGTACTTCCCCGTCGTGGTCGACCCACCGTACGGCTACCAGACGGTGAACGTGGAAGCCGAGGAGCGGACGCCGAGCTCGCTGCTGCACTTCGTGCG
>DASUXT010000131.1:0-13002 GCA_036377775.1 Gemmatimonadaceae bacterium
GAGCACGTGGTGGAGTTCACCACGGTGGACTCGCCACCGGACGCGCTGGATGCCGAGTCGCTGCGGCGGCTGGACGGCGTGCGTGCCGCGCGCGAGCACGAGGGACGGTGGACGCTGGAGGTGGTGGGGCTGGCGCGCGCCGTGCCAGCGCTGCTCGCCGAGCTTGCTCGTCGCCGGCTGACACTGGGCGAGCTGGCGACGCACTCGGCCACGCTCGAGGACGTGTTCGTCTCGCTCACCGGGAGGCAGCTGCGCGATGCCTGAGCTGATGCACGAGGAGCGCAGGGTCGCCACGCACGCGCCGATGATGCACGAGCCGAGTGTGGAGCGCCGGCCGTGGTACGAGCGGTCCCTGGTACAGCTCACGCTGGTGCGCTTCCGCGAGTTCGCCCGCGAACCCGAGGCGGTGTTCTGGACCTTCGCCTTCCCGATCATCCTCGCGCTCGGACTCGGCATCGCGTTCCGGAACAAGCCGGCCGACGTGGTGAAGATCGCGGTGGTGCGCGGGACGCCGGCGGGCGATACCGTTGCCGCGCGGCTCGATTCGGCGAAGGGGTTGCGGGTGGAGTCATTGACCGATTCCGCCGCCGCGCGCGAGCTGCGCACCGGCGAGGTTGCGCTCGTCGCCGAGCCGGATGGCCATGGCGGCGTGCGCTACCGGTTCGACGACACGCGCCCCGAGGGGCGGACGGCGCGCTTCCTCGCCGACGACGCGCTGCAGCGCGCGGCAGGACGGCGTGATCCGGTGACAGTATCGGAGCAGCACGTGAGCGAGAAGGGCTCGCGCTACATCGACTTCGTGGTGCCCGGCCTGCTCGGGATGAACATCATGGGCGGCGGGATCTGGGGACTGGGCTTCGCGATCGTGGAAGCGCGCCGGAAGAACCTGCTCAAGCGGCTCGTCTCCACGCCGATGCGGCGGTCGGAGTACCTGGCGTCGTTCCTCTTCTCGCGCTTCGTGTTCCTGATCCTCGAGATCGTCGTGCTCGTCGGTGCGGCGGCCTGGCTGTTCGACGTGCCGGTGCGCGGCTCCTTCACGCAGCTGTTCGTCGTGTCGCTGCTCTCGGCGCTGGCGTTCGGCGGGCTCGGCCTGCTCATCGCATCGCGCGCGCGGACGATGGAGGGGGTGTCGGGGCTGATGAACCTGGTGATGATGCCGATGTGGGTGCTGTCGGGGGTATTCTTCTCCTCGACGAACTTCCCGAAAGCGGCGCAGCCGGTGATCCAGGCGCTGCCACTGACGGCGAGCATCAATGCGCTGCGGGCGACGATGCTGCAGGGGGTGGGGTGGATGGCAGTGATGCCGTCGCTGGGGATAATCGTGGCGTGGCTGATCGTGACGTTCGCGCTGGCGCTGAGGATGTTCCGGTGGAGATAGGACAACTGCGAGTACCAGGTACTTCGTACCACGTACCGGGTACGTTCGGATCGTATGGATGAAGCATTGAAGGGCATGAATGACGTGGGGCTCGGGGACCTGCCTGCATCCGAGTTGCGCGTGCAGGGCGAGAAGCTGCTCGGCTGGATCGCGGAGTACCTCGAGCATCCGGAGCGTTATCCGGTGGTGTCACCGGTGCAGCCGGGGGACATTCGCGCATCGCTGCCCGCCTCGCCGCCGGCGAGCGGGGAGTCGCTCGAGCGCATCGTCGCCGACTTCGAGCAGAGGATCCTGCCGGGGATCACGCACTGGAACCATCCCGGCTTCTTCGCCTACTTCTCCATCTCGTCGTCCATTCCCGGCATCCTCGCCGAGCTGCTGATCGCCGCGCTCGACGTCAATGCGATGCTTTGGAAGACGTCGCCGGCGGCGACGGAGCTGGAGCAGGTGGCGATGGACTGGCTGCGCCAGCTCCTCGGCATGGGAGACGGCTGGTTCGGGATCATCAACGACACGGCGTCCATCTCGACGATGCTGGCGCTCGCCGCGGCGCGCGAAGCGAAGCCGGAGCTGGCGATCCGCGCGCGCGGCATGGCGGGGCGGCCGGACCTGCCGGTGCTTCGTGTCTACTGTTCGGAGCACGCGCATTCGTCGGTGGACAAGGGCGCACTCACCATCGGCATCGGACTCGACAACGTGGTGAAGATCCCCACCGACGCGGAGTTCCGCATGCGACCCGATGCGCTGGCGTCAGCCGTCGCAAGGGATCGCGCCGCCGGGATGCTGCCGCTGGCGTGCGTCGCCACCGTAGGCACGACGAGCACGACGAGCATCGACCCGGTGGCGGACATCGCCGCGGTCTGCGGGATCGAGGAGATGTGGCTGCACGTGGACGGGTCGTACGGCGGCGTGGCGGCGGTGTCGCCGGAGTACCGGCACGTGCTGCGTGGCGTGGAGCGCGCCGACTCGCTCGTCGTCAACCCGCACAAGTGGCTGTTCACGCCGATCGACTGCTCGGCGTTCTACACGAAGCATCCCGACGTGCTGAAGCGCGCCTTCTCGCTCGTGCCGGAGTACCTCGTCACGCGTGAGCAGGACGAAGTGGTGAACCTGATGGACTACGGCGTCCAGCTCGGCCGCCGCTTCCGCGCCCTCAAGCTGTGGATGGTGATCCGTGCCTTCGGTGCCGAGGGGCTCGCGGCGCGCATCGAGCGGCACTGCGCGCTGGCGCGGACGTTCGAGCACTGGGTGGCGAGCGATCCCGACTGGGAGCTGAGCGCGCCAGTGCCCTTCTCGCTCGTCTGCTTCCGCTACGCGCCGTCAGGGCTGAGCGAGCCGGAGCGAGACCGGGCGAATGCGGAGATCCTGCAGCGCGTGAACGAGAGTGGCGAGGTGTACCTGTCGCACACGCGATTGAACGGCACGTTCGTGCTGCGACTGGCGATCGGGAACATCCGCACGGAGCGCAGGCACGTGGAGCGGGCGTGGGGGCTCCTCAGGGAAGCGGCAGCTGACGTACTGCGTACCTAGTACTTCGTACCTGGACCTGTGGGCCGGGTTGGCCCAATGAAGCTCCAGCTCCTGCGTAAGGAAAGAGGGGCCAGCCACTCATTGGAGTGGCCAGCCCCCTGGATCCCGCTACGAAGTACGAAGTACGGCGTACTTCAGTTGCCTCAGTCCCCGGCAACCACCGCTCGCCCCCGTGCATCGTCGACCGGCACCGGCACCCTCACCCCCCGCGCATTCGCCCGTCTCCGGCGCACCATGACGGCGAGCACGATCGTCAGCACGATCGCCACCAGTGCGAGGCGTACTTCCAGCCGCTGGGTGAACATGAGGGCCCGCAGCGCCGTGCGGCCGAGGGCGAACCCGAGCAGGGTGAACCCCGCCCCCCACAGCAGCGAGCTGATCCCGCTCGCCACCAGGTAGAGCGAGAACGGCACCCGTGCCGCCCCGCAGGCGATCGGGAGCGGCAGGCGGAGCCCGTACGCGAATCGCACCGCCAGCGATGCCTGCCACGGTCGACGGCGCACCGCCGCGAGCGCGTTCGTCAGCAGGCGCCGCTTGTCGGGCCACCGGTGGCGCACCCACTCGATCCGCCACCGCCCGATGAAGTACAGCAGCACTGACGCCGCCCACGTGCCGAGCATCACGGCGACGATCACGCCGAACAGCCCCGCACCCCCGTGGCGCACGGCGATGCCGCCCAGGATGGGGTTGGCCTCCTCGCCCACGATGCTCGTTGCGCCCAGCGCCGTGTACTTCCAGAGGCGCTCGGCGAGCGACATGTGGTGCAGCTGCCGGAAGACGGGTGCCGCGGCCTGCAGTGCCAACGCTAGAATGCTGCTACTCCTCCACCTCGACGTGCCGGCTCGGCGCGTACATTTCAGTCCTTCTGTAATATCGGCTGCGGCACACCGATAATGTCAGCGCTGGTCGCCGTCCCTTCAGAACGCGCCAACCGCTTCCCCGTCACAGACCACATGCGCCGGATTGCCCTCCCCCTCGCGCTCCTGGCCTTCGCTGCTACCCGCGTCGAGGCCCAACGTCCCCTCCTTCTCGTTCCGCAGCCCCGGGAGGCGGCACCCGTCCGCGACGTGGTGCTCGCCCACGGCCTGGAGATCGTGATCCCGGCCGACAGCGCCGACGCCTTCGCCGCCCGCGACCTGCGCGATGTGCTGAAGGACGCCGGCGTCCCCGTGGCCGCGCGGGCCGGGAGCGGGAGCGCTCGCGTCGCCCTGCTGCGCACCGCCAGCACCGCTGGTCGATCCCTGCTCGACCGGCACGACCTCGCCTTCGACTCGACAATGAAGGCCGAAGGCTACCTCCTCGTGCCGGACGGCAAGACGCTGAATGTGATCGCCGCCACACCGGCCGGCGTCTTCTACGGCGTGCAGACGGTGAAGCAGCTGGTGGAAGGACGAGGTTCGAGCGCCGTGCTCCGCATGGCCACCGTGCGTGACTGGCCGGCGATGAAGCATCGCGGCCTGCACGACGACCTGTCGCGCGGGCCGGTGCCGACGCTCGACTTCATGAAGAAGCAGATCCGCACCTTCGCGGCGTACAAGCTCAACACCTACTCGCCGTATTTCGAGCACACCCTCGAGTACCGCGCGAATCCGCTCATCGCCCCGCCAGGCGGCGCCCTCACACGCGATGACGTGAAGGAGCTGGTGGCGTACGCGCAGCGCTACCACGTCGACGTCATCCCTGAGCAAGAGGCGTTCGGCCACCTGCACCACGCCCTCAAGTACGAGATCTACGCGCCGCTCGCCGAGACGCCGCACGGGCACGTGCTCGCGCCAGGCCAGCCGGGGTCGCTCGCGCTGATCAAGCAGTGGTTCGCCGAGATCGACACTTTATTCCCGAGCCCGTACGTGCACCTCGGCGCCGACGAAACGTTCGAGCTCGGTCGTGGCCAGACGGCGGACCGCGTGACGAAGGAAGGGCTCGGCCCCGTCTACCTTGGCTTCCTGCGTGAGATCGTGGATTCCATCGCGGTGCCGGGAAAGAAGTACCTCTTCTGGGGCGACTTCGCCGTGCGCAGTCCGGAGCTGGTGAAGTCGCTGCCGAAGCAGATGGTGGCGGTACCCTGGTCGTACGGCACGGCAGCGACCTACGACCGCCAGATCACCCCGTTCACCAACGCCGGCCTCGAGACCTGGGTCGCGCCGGGGGTGAGCAGCTGGAGCCGCGTCTACCCCAACTTCAACACGGCGTTCGTCAACATCCGGAACTTCGTGCGCGACGGGCAGCGGCTCGGCGCCACGGGGATGCTCAACACCACCTGGGACGACGACGGCGAGACGCTGTTCGAGCAGACGTGGATGGGCGTGCTGTTCGGCGCCGCGGCGGCGTGGCAGCCAGGGGAGAGCGACGTCGCCGCCTTCCAGCGTGCCTACGGTCCGGCGTTCTATCGCGACACCACCGGCCGCGCCAACTCCGCGGAGCGGCTGATGATGCAGGCGCACACCCTCCTCGCCAACGCCGGCCTCGGCAATGGCAGCGACGCGCTGTTCTGGCAGGATCCGTTCAGCGCGGACGGCCTGATCACCGCGGAGAAGATCCGGCCGGTCACGCACGACCTGCGCGTGGCCGCGGAGTCGGCGATGGTGTACGTGGCGCAGCTCCGCAACGCCGGACCGGTGGTGAACGAGGGCGCGCTCGCCGCGCTCGAGCTGGGCGCGCGACGGATGGACTTCATCGGGATGAAGTTCCAGTTCGCCGACGACATTCGAAACGCGTACGCGCACGCCGCGGACACGACGGTGAAGAACGGCACGCGCGAGCTGGGCGACATCTCCGGCGCCAACGGCCGCCTGCAGGACCTGCGCGACGGGTACGGCCTCATCCGCGAGCTGTACCAGGCGGCGTGGCTCCGCGAGAACCGGCCGTACTGGCTGCAGAACAACCTCGCGCGGTACGACATGGCGATGCAGCTCTGGATCGCGCGCGCCGAGCGGTTCGCGGCGGCACGGAGCGAGATGTCACGCACGAAGAAGCTGCCGGGGTTCGACGCGGTGGGAATCCCGGCGCCGCCGCCCGTTCCGCCGACACCGGCGCCCGTGACCCCGCCGCCGGCACGCCGGTAGCGCGGAACGACAGTATCTTTCGACACCATCAACCGACGGGCTCATGTTCGACGCCGACTATTTCAGGAAGACCCTGCCGCAGGACGTGAAGGCGACCGGGGGCAGGCCCGTCGTGGAAGTCGTGATGCTCAGCGGCCACGCCTATCGCGTGCGCTCCGTCCTGGAGGTGAGCGACGGACGCGTGACGCTCGAGGCGTACCTGGTGAAGGCGGATCTTGCGCACCACCGCCCACTGTTCGGCGGCACGGAGGGTGAACCGCACGAGCGGTTTCGCGTCGTCGTGTCGTATGAGGCGATCGCTTCGGTGGTGCTCGACGCCTCCGAAGCGCAGGCGCGCGTGCGTCCCGGCTTCGCGAGCGGCTGACCACGATCGATATGGAAGATCGTGGTCGGGTCGTGGTGGTGGCCGCCGGCTTCGCGCTCTGGCGCGGCGGCAAGTGTGCCGCCGCGGCGCGCTGGATGGACGTGCAGCGTCTCATCGCGCAGCCCTGCTCCTTTCCGGCGACGGACGCACTGTCGCTGGTGGTGGAGCTCGTGGACGGCACGCAGATGGAGCTGCATGAGGATGCGCCGGGCTTCGACGCCTTCCTCGACCGGGCCGCGGCGACCTTGCGTGGGCTCACCCCGTACGAGCGCTGGCATTCAGCGGTGGTGAGCCTGTCAGGAGAATCCCTGACAGTGTACGAGCGAAACGCCCGACGGTAGTTGCGCGTCGGACGGGGTAGCTTCCCCGCTCACATTTCGCAGGTCCAAGTGTTCGTTCCCGCCATAGTTCCGGCGTTGAAGGGGTATACGCGCGAGCAGTTCCTCGCCGACCTCTCCGCCGGCGTGATCGTCGGCATCGTCGCGCTTCCCCTCGCCATCGCCTTCGCCATCGCCAGCGGAGTGCCGCCCGGGCGTGGGCTGTATACCGCCATCGTCGCCGGCTTCATCATCTCGGCGCTCGGCGGCTCGCGCGTGCAGATCGGCGGCCCCACCGGCGCATTCGTCGTCATCGTCTACGGCATCGTCCAACAGTACGGGATCGGGGGGTTGACCGTCGCCACCCTGATGGCCGGCGTGATCCTCATCGTGCTTGGCCTCACGCGCATGGGCGGGACGATCAAGTTCATCCCGCACCCGGTGGTGATCGGGTTCACGAGCGGGATCGCCGTCGTGATCTTCTCCAGCCAGGTGAAGGACGCACTCGGCCTGCGCATGGGCGCGGTGCCGGCACCGTTCGTGGAGAAGTGGACCGCGTTCGCGAGGAACATCAGCACGGCGAATTTATATGCTATCGGGCTTACCTCCGTGACCGTGCTGATCATCCAGCTCTGGCCGCGGGTGAGCCGGCGCATCCCGGGCTCCATCGTTGCGCTGCTGGCGACGACGGCGGCGTCGCTGCTGATGCACCTGCCGGTGGAGACGATTGGCAGCCGGTTCGGCGCCATCAACGCCGCGCTGCCGCATCCGGTGATGCCGGACATCAGCTTCACCCAGATGACGATGCTCGTGCAGCCGGCGATCGCCATTGCGCTGCTCGGCGCCGTGGAGTCGCTGCTCTCGGCAGTGGTGGCCGACGGGATGACGGGGATGCGCCACAAGTCCAATGCGGAGCTGGTGGCACAGGGAGTCGCGAACATCGTCTCGCCGCTGTTCGGCGGCATCCCGGCCACGGGAGCGATCGCGCGCACGGCGACGAACATCAAGAACGGCGGGCGGACGCCGGTAGCCGGAATTGTTCACGCGGTCACCCTGCTCCTCATCACCGTGTTCTTCGGCCGGTGGGCCGCCGTCATTCCCATGGCCACGCTCGCCGGCATCCTCGTCGTGGTGTCGTACAACATGAGCGAGTGGCGGACGTTCCGCGCCGAGCTCCGCGCTCCGAAGAGCGACATCGCCATCCTGCTCACCACCTTCCTGCTCACGGTGATCGTGGATCTCACGGTAGCGATCGAGGTGGGGATGGTGCTGTCGGCCTTCCTCTTCATGCGCCGCATGGCCGAGGTCACCAACGTGACGATGGTGACGCGGGAGATGGCTGACGAGGACGAAGCCGACGACTCGGAAGCGGCGGAGATGGCGCGGAAGCTCCCGCCGGGGGTGGCGCTCTACGAGATCAACGGGCCGTTCTTCTTCGGCGCGGCGGAGCGGTTCAAGGAAGTGCTGACCAACGTGTCGGGCTCGCCGCGGGTGCTGGTGGTGCGCCTGCAGCATGTGCCGGCGATCGATTCCACCGGGCTGCACGCACTGCGCGAGCTGGCGCACGGCAAGCTCTCGGGACGGACGAAGCTCGTGCTGGCGGACGTGCACGCACAGCCGATGATCGCACTGACGAACTCGGGGCTGCTGAAGGTGATCGGCGCCGAGAACGTGTTCGCGTCGCTCGATGAGGCGCTGGAGCGGGCGGAGGAGCTGGTGAGCCGGCCGATGACGCCACTGGCGACGGATCGGGTGGCGTGAGCGGAGGGCCACGCCTCCGTTCACGCCACCCCCTGTGGATCACTGCGAGTTCGGACGCTTCGGGTTTGGGATCTCCACGGGACCGCCCACCGACTTGCTGGTCGCGAACGAGAAGGGCTGCTGCACCAACTGCTTCACCTTGCGTCCGCCCACTTCGGCGGGGATGAAGCGCAGGTCCGGCAACACGTTCTTCACGGCTTCGGTGAAGAGCTCGTGATCCGACTTCAGCACCTTGAAGGTGGAGCCCTCCGCCCGACCGAGCGTGTCGACGACAAACTGAGCGAGCACGACACCGGAGACGTTGGCCGCCTTCAGCTCGGGCGGATACTTCGGATTTGGCGAACCGGCGGCGAGCTGTACCGGCTTCTCGACCTGGAACTCGAGGTACGGTTGCTTCGCCACCGTGGGTTTGCGCTTGCTCGTGGTATCGACGGAATGCGTCGTTGAAGCCTGGCCGGTAACCGGTGAAGTCGACGCGACCGTCGCTTTCCGACTTCCAGTGATATCCCGGAGCCGCGTGCCCGGAGCCTGACCAGCGATAGGGGACGCCGATGCGATTGCCAGCGCCACGGCACACACCGCCGAGGCGCCGACGATCCGCAACGTGCGGCGGCGTCCCTGCATCTGCTGCGCGATCCGTTCCTGCATGGCGACGATCCTCCGTTCCAGGTGAGTGCGCGATGCGACGAGCATCGGCGTGAGCGGCGCGGCGCTCGTGCGCTGCGCGGCGAGCAGCAGGACCTGCACGTAGCGGGTGGCACTCCCGCCCGCGGCCAGCACGCGTGCGTCGCAGTCCATCTCGAGGGCGAGCCGCGCTCGATGCGCGATCCACCAGAGCGGCACGTTCCACGGCATCGCTGCCACGGCGACCGCGAGGGCGAGCAGCAGCCAGGTGTCGCGTGCCCGCCGGTGCTCCTCCTCGTGGCGCAGCACGAGGGCGCGAAGCGGTGCGGCCAGCTCGAGCACGGCATGGGGAAGTAGCACCGCGGCGTTTCGGACGCCGACCACGGCGGGGCCGATGTCGCGGCTCACGAGCACTTCCACTCCATCCACCCGCCGGCTCTCGGCGGTGCGGCGCAGCGCATGGACGGCGCGCCACACGCTCGCGTAGCGGAGCAGCAGGAGCAGCGAGCCGGCGATCCAGAGACACAGCAACAGACGGTCAGCGATCGGCAGCCACGCGAACCCCGGCGCCAGGCCATCGGGGGTGACGTGGATCGCGTCGAGCAGCGCGACGCCGGCGGACTCTGACGCAGACGCCGGTGACAACCGTCGCAGCAGTGGCACCAGCACGGGCCAGATCGTTCCGGCGGCCACTGCGAACAGCCACACCCCGCGGGTTGGCTTGTTCGCCGCGCGCAGCGCGCGCTCCGCCCACCAGGCTGCCACCGCGATGAACGCCGTGAAGACGATCGCCGACAGCATCCAGAGAGTGATCATCGTTCGCTCTCCTTGTCGGAGCGTCCGATCCTGCGTGCGATGCGGCGCAGGTCGTCGGCGGTGAGGTCGTGGTCGTCCACGAGCTGGGCCAGCAGTGCCTCGGGAGAGCCGGTGAAGAGTGTATCCACGAGGCGCCGGAGCGCATTCCGCTGCGCCACCTGCTGGCGCACCTTCGGGTAGTAGCGGTGCGCGCGCCCCTCCTCCTCGTGGCGCACGTACCCCTTCGCCTCGAGGTTGCGCAGGATGGTGAGCACCGTGGTGTAGGCAAGCGGCGCGTCGAGTGCGTCGCGCACTTCGGCCACCGTGCCAGAACCTGTGGCCCACAGCGCTGTCATCACGTCGAGCTCCCGCTCGCCAAGTGAGGTGGCTTCCATCATTCCTCCGGTGAGGGACGGTTCCAGATGTCGAGCTTCTCTTCGCCGTCGGGGTCGGCGGGCGCAGTGCCATGCACCTGGGCCGCACGGCCAAGTGCACCGCAGAAGGCGATCCCTGCGCCGCCGGTGGGATTGACGGCGAGGTGCCGGCCGTCCGAAGTCACGGAATCGTGCGCGGCGGGCCAGCCGCCATCCGGTGGGGCGACACCGATGAAGTGCCGGAAGTGCGTGCTGTCGCCCATCCGGACGGCGACGACCCGCGCCGCAAAGGTGCCGCCGCTCCAGGCGTCGAGCTGCGTCGGCTCGGTGCGGGCCCACGTGGTGTCGCCACGCTGCGTCCACCTCGCGCCACGCAGTCCGAGCTCGTCAAAGGCGCGCACGAACTGCACGGCGACGCTGTCCGGTGGGAGCGGCGTCCGGAACACCGCCCACCAGCAATGCTGTTCCTCGAGCGCCACCGGTGCCGGCGGTCTTGGCGCCGACCGGTGACACGCCACGGAGCCGGCCATCGAGGCGGCGAGCAATGTCAGGGCGAAGGGGCGAAAGAAGGTCATGCGATCCTTGGCTACTATCGCGATAGTAGTACAGACAGGCCGGGATGTCAACTATGGGGATAGTAGATCAGATCCGGAGCGTGGAAGGGTGGTCTGATGGGTGATGCTCCATGGACCGTGATCTATGGTCGATGGTCCAGCGACCATGAGACCTCCCGACCTTCTGACTTCCCGACCTTCCGACTTTCCGACCTCCGGCCCCACATTCCCTTCATGCCACTCCGCCCCCTCGCCCTCATCGCCGCGCTATCGCTCGCCACTCCCATCGCCCACGCCCAGTCGTCGCGCCCCCTCCCCGGCGTCACCGGCGACTACGTCATGCGCGACTTCCGGTTCGCCGACGGGGAGCGGCTCGATTCGCTCGTCATCCACTACCGTACCCTCGGCAGGCCGCACCGCGACGCGCAGGGCGTGGTGCGCAACGCGGTGCTCATCCTCCACGGCACTACCGGCTCCGGGTCGCAATTCCTCAGCCCCGTCTTCGCCGGTGAGCTGTACGGGCCCGGGCAGCCACTCGACACCAGCGTCTACTTCGTCATCCTCCCCGACGGCATCGGGCACGGCGCGTCGAGCCGGCCGAGCTCGGGGCTGCGCGCGCGCTTTCCGCACTACGACTACGACGACATGGTCGAGGCGCAGCACCGCCTGCTCGTCGAGCACCTGGGGGTGCGCCACCTGCGGCTCGCGATGGGCACGTCCATGGGCGGAATGCACAGCTGGGTGTGGGGGGAGCGCTATCCCGACTTCATGGACGGCATCGTCCCCCTGGCCAGCGTGCCGACGGCGATCGTCGGCCGGAACCGCATGTTCCGGCACATGATCATGGAGGACATCACCGCCGACCCGGCCTGGAGGAACGGGAACTACGCGGCCCAACCGCCGGGGCTGCGCGCCGCGATGCAGATCCTCTTCGTCATGACGAGCGCGCCGCTGGTGCAGCATCGCACCGCGCCCACCCGCGAGAAGGCCGACAGCGAGATCGACGCGATCCTCGATGCACGCGTGCGCTCGATGGACGCCAACGACGTGCTCTACGCCTTCGACGCGTCGCGGAATTACGACCCGTCGGGGAAGCTGGACCGGATCGCGGCGCCAGTCCTCGCCATCAACTCGGCCGACGACCAGGTGAATCCCCCCGAGCTGGGGCTCATGGAGCAGCTCATCCCGAAGGTGAAGCATGGCCGTTACCTGCTGATCCCCATCTCCCCGATCACGCGAGGGCACGGTACCCACACCGTCGCCGCGGCATGGAAAACGCCATTCCTGGAGTTCCTCGCCTCGCTCCCGCCGCTGCCGGCACTGCACTGACCGCAGCACGGCGGGAGGGAGCAACCACCGTCACCGATACCTCCGATGACCGACTCCGCATCCTCCCCGCAAATCGCCACCCTGGGCGGCTGCTGCTTCTGGTGCCGCGAGGCCGCGTACCGCGGCATCAAGGGCGTGACGAAGGTGGCCAAGGCGCACAAGGCGTTCTTCGAGAAGTACGCGGCGCTGCTGCTCCTCGTCGTGCTCGCGCTGCACGGGTGCATCCAGATCGAGGACGCCTCTGACAAGAAGGCGAAGATCGACACCGTCTCCAGCGGTGGCGCGGTGATCAGCCCACCGAAGCCGGGCACCACGTCGCCGATGCCGGATACGTATGGACCCGACAGCGCGACACCGATCCGCGGCGCCGGTCCCACCGAGATCGCCGCGCTCGACGCCGAGTCCACGCACACGATCGTGCTCGACTCGAGCGCTTCGTCCACGCCGAGTGGCGTGGACCTCGCCGTCCTCCAGTCGGAGATGATCGTCCCGGTGAGCGGGGTGTCACGCTCGGCGCTGCACGACACCTACAACGAGCTGCGTGGCGGCACGCGCTCGCACGAGGCGCTGGACATCCTCGCGCCGCGCGGCACGCCGGTACTCTCATCCACCAACGGGCGCGTGCTCAAGCTGTTCAACAGCAAACCCGGTGGCCTCATGGTCTACGCCGCCGACTCGACGGGTCGCTTCATCCTGATGTACGGTCACCTCGACGCCTACGCGCCAGGCCTCGCCGACGGCCAGCCGCTCGTGCGTGGCCAGAAGATCGGCATCGTGGGCACCACCGGCAACGCACCCGCCAACACCCCGCACCTTCATTTCGCCATCGCCCGCTCGGCGAACATCAACGAGTGGTGGAAGGGAACACCGGTGAATCCATACCCCCTGCTGAGCTCCGCCAAAGGACCGTGAAC
>DASUXT010000132.1:0-22421 GCA_036377775.1 Gemmatimonadaceae bacterium
CGTGGACGTGCGCCACGTCCACCTTCGACGCAACGGCCACGGCGCCCGACCTTCCCGCCACCGAGAGCGGCAGCAAGCTCACCGCCCTCACGCTCAGCATTCCCGTGTCGTCGCTCGACTGCGGACATGGGGACATGAACACGAACCTCCGCAAGGCGATGCACGCCGACCAGCATGCCGCGGTCGGCTACCGCATGACCTCGTACGACGCCATGAAGAAGGGCGACAGCTACGACGTGACCATGGAGGGCATGGTGACCATCAACGGCGTGGAGAAGCCGGTGCGCGTGCATGCGTCGGTCACGCCGAATGCGTCCGGTGGCGCCGAAGTCGTGGGAAGTGCCCCGATCAGGACCACCGACTTCGGCGTGCAGCCGGTGAAGGTCATGCTCGGCACGCTGCGCACGAGCCCCGACGTGACGATCACCTTCCGCCTCACGGCGATCCACAGATAGGTCACTGACAGACAGCGGCAGGCGACGAGCAACCTTCACCGACGAGTGAACCCATGTCCGCCCTGAAGCACCGCACCTCGCTGCCGGCGTCGGGACTCGCGCTGGCGGCCGTGGCAACCCTGCTGGCCGTGCCAGCGCGCTCGCATGCGCAGGCGACCCAGCCACAGACCTCGATCCCTGCCCTCTATACGAACTGGGTGCCGGAGACCAGAGTCCAGCACTTCCGCCCGCGCGACGAGCGGGGACTCAACGTCTTCGAGCCGCCGAAGGTGGACAGCCTGGTCGTGACCGGCTTCTCCCTCCAGTGGGGCGCCGCGTTCACCCAGGAGTTCCAGGGGCTGCGCCACAGCAACACCGCCGCCCCGCGCGTGGTGAATGGCACCGACCTCAACCAGCTCATCACGATCGGGAACGGCTTCAACAACGCCGTCGCCAACCTGTACCTCGACGCGCAGGTGGCGCCGGGCATTCGCGTCGCCCTGTCGAGCTACCTGTCGTCACGGCACCATGAAGAAACGTGGGTGAAGGACGGCTACCTGCTCGTGGACCAGTCCCCGATCGACGTGCCGCTGCTCAACACCATCATGCGGTACGTGACGCTGAAGGCGGGGCACTTCGAGGTCAACTACGGCGACGCGCACTTCCGCCGCAGCGACAACGGCCAGTCGCTCTACAACCCGCTCGTCGGCAACTACATCCTCGACGCGTTCACGACGGAGATCGGCGAGGAGCTGTACCTGCGCACGGGACCCTGGCTGCTCATGAGCTCCATCACCGGGGGCGAGGTGCACGGCCAGGTGACGCAGCCGAAGCAGCGGTCGGCGAGCTTCATCGAGAAGGTCGGCTTCGACCGCCAGCTCACCCCCGACCTCCGGGTGCGCCTCACCGGCTCCGCCTATGCCAACTGGCGCGCGGCGAGCAACACCCTGTTCACCGGCGACCGTGGCGGTTCCCCCTTCTACGACGTGCTGGAGAACACCGCGTCCAATGAGCAGTCGAACGCCTGGTCGGGACAGCTCCGCCCCGGCTTCGCCAACTCGATTCATTCGTACGTGGTGAACCCGTTCGTCAAGTTCCAGGGCCTGGAGCTGTTCGGAAACATCGAGACGGTCACCGGGAAGGGAGACGCCGAGGCGCGCCGGCGTACGCTGCGCCAGCAGGTGGCGGATGTCGTCTATCGCTTCGCGGGGAACCGGCTCTACGTCGCCGGCCGCTACGACGGCGTGGAAGGGCAGATGCCGAACATCGCCAACGACATCTCGGTGAAGCGCGGCGAGTTCGGGGGCGGCTGGTTCGTCACGCCGATCATCCTCGCCAAGGCGGAGTACGTGACGCAGAGGTACAACGACTTCCCGGTGACCGACATCCGGAACGGCGGGAAGTTCAACGGCTTCATGATCACGGGGACGGTGGCGTTCTAGGTCGCGGGGACGGCACGGCCTGACAGCAGCCCGCGCAGCACCTTCAGCTCCCCGTGCCGGAAGAAGCGCGTGGCGAACAGCAGCGCGGGGAGCGCGAGCAGGACCGACACCTTGGCGAGAAGTCCCTCCGCCGACAGCACGGGCACTCCATGCGCGGTGATCCAGCGGTCGGCGACGAAGAGCAGCGCGACGATGAGGCCGAGATGCGCCAGGCGGCGCCACTCGAACGGTACGGGGTACACGCGCCCCGACTGCCAGGCGCCGAGTGCCGCCATGAGCGCATACGACGCCGGCGTCGCCCAGGCCACGCCGACCATTCCCCACCGCGACATGGCGACGATGCACATGGCAATGTTGAGCACCGCTCCCGCGCCGGCGATCCACGGCAGCACGCGCGTGCGGCGCTCGATGTAGAGCCCCGCGGTGACCACGGCGTACATCCCGCTGAACACGTAGGCGAGGAGGATCACCGGCACGATTGGCAGGCCACTCCAGTAGGCCGGCTTCACGTAGTGCATCACCGCCGGCACCTGCACGAGCGACGGGAGCAGCACCGACACGGCGAGAAACACCACCGCGCAGGCGAGCATGAGGGCAGTGAGCACGCGCGAGAAGAGCTGCGGTGCGCCACGCTGCCGCGCCTGCTGGAGGGAAAATGGCGTCCACGCCATCCGGAACATCTGCACGACGAGCAGCATCGCCACGCCCAGCTTGTAGTTGAAGCTGTAGATGCCCACCACGTCCTTGGACGTCATGCCGTACATCGTCCGTGCGACAGCCTCGGGAAGGTAGTTGAGGACGATACGATCGCCATTCTCGACGAGCATCACGGCAAGCATTGCCGGCATGATGGGGAGCGCGTAGGACCAGAGCGGGCGCCAGTGCACATCACGCAGGAGGCGCGGCCGGAAGAAGCGCGCGATGTCGGGCACGAACAGGACCAGCTCGAGCACGTTGCCGAGCACGTTCGCCATGAACACTCCCGTGACCCCCCAATGGAGATGCCCGATGAGGATGATGTTGAGCGCGACACTGGTGAGGATGTAGGCGAGCTGGATCGCCGCGTAGCGGAGGGCGCGGTTGCTCATCCGCAGGTGCGCGAACGGCACGGCCATGAGGGCATCGCCGAACACGATGGCGAGCATGAAGCGGAAGGGCACCACCCCGAGCCGTACGCGCGGCGCAAGCCATGGCGCGGCGGCGAACAGCGTGGCGGCGATCGCCCCGCCGACCAGGAGCACCATGGCGAATGAGGCGGAGAAGGCGCGCTGCTGTTCTTCCAGCGATGCATCACGCACGCTCGCCGCGTTACGCATGTAGGCGACGTCCATCCCGAGGTAGAGCGCGATGGAGATGATCGGGATGTACGAGTAGACGACGCTCTGGATGCCGTTCTGCGCCGGGTCGAACTGGTGCGCATAGTACGGCTGCAGCAGGTAGCCGAGCAGCCGCCCCACAATGGAGCTCAGTCCGTACACGAGCGACTCGGAACCCAGCCGCCTGAGGCGGGCGCCGAATCCGCCGGCGACGGCGGCCGACGAGCTCGCGTCGTCTCCCGTCATGCCACCCTGGGCGGCGACGGCGGACTCGACGCGCAGGGTTCTGTCCTTCTGGTCACCTTCCATGCCGAACGACAATACACGGTGCATGCCGGACGTGCTTGCCCGATGTGCTGGTGCGCGTGTGACCGGGCGCCGTCTCGTTGCGGCCGAGCGCTGAGCGGCCTACGTTCCGCCTCCCATCCCCTCACGCTACCGGTCATGCCGAGACCCACCCGTGTCGTCGCCGCGCTCGCCACTGCGTTCATCGTCGTCGCCCTCCCGGCGCGCGCCCAGCAGGTCCCGGCAGCCATCTACACCGATCCGCCGCACGACGCCCAGCATCCGGCACGGATGGAGGTGCTGCACATCCCATCGGGTGGCGTGAACATCAACGGCGTGGCTTACCTCGCGGCTGGCGCCGGCGTGCATCCCACCTTCGTGCTGCTCCACGGCCTGCCCGGCAACGAGAAGAACCTCGACCTCGCCCAGGCCGTGCGGCGCGCCGGCTGGAACGCCATCACCTTCAACTACCGCGGTTCCTGGGGGAGCCCGGGCTCATTCAGCTTCGTGCACAACATCGGCGACGCGGCGGCGGTGCTGACCTTCCTCCACGACTCGACCAACGTGAAATCGCTCGGCATCGACACGACGCGGCTCGTGATCGGTGGCCACAGCATGGGCGGATGGGTGACTGTCCACACGGCCGCGCATCAGCGTGGGCTGCGCGGGGCCGTTCTCATCTCGGCGGCTGACATGGCCTCGGCGGCGGACCGGCCGCACGATCGCGTGGTGGCGATGATGGCGTCGGACATGGAGTCACTGGCCGGCACCTCGCCGCAGCAGATGGCGGACGAGGTCATGTCCCTCGGCGGCATGCGATTCAACGACGCCTACGGCGCTCTGGCTCGCCTGCCGATGCTCGTCGTGACGTCCAACGACGGCCTGGCGCCGTCGAACGACTCGCTCGTGGCCGCCGTACGTGCCCGCGGCAACCGGCACATCACGACAGTGCACTTCGCCACCGACCACTCGTACTCCGACAAGCGCATAGCGCTGGAGAGCGCGGTGGTCAGGTGGCTGCAGGGGATGGCGAAGTAGCCATGCCCCTGCAGCCTCGCGTTGGCCACCGCTAGCTCTTCACCACACTCGGCGCCGCGAACTTCGCCGTCGTCGTGCAGAAGCCCCAGCACTGCTTCGCGTTGAACACCACCGACTGCTTGCAGTAGTCGGGACTCGAGGTGGCGCAGGCGTCCTCGAGCAGCACGCAGTTGTAGTCGCGGAAGCAGGCTTCCTCCATGGTCGTGGCCACGCACTGGTCCACGTTCACGCCGGCGAAGTACAGCGTGGAGATTCCCTGGGTGCGGAGCACCTGGTCGAGGTGGGTCCCGATGAAGCCATTCATGCGCACCTTCTCGATCCGCACGTCCTCGTCGCGGATGAGCGGCTTCAGCTCGTCCACCATCTCCGAGTTCCAGGTGTCCTCGATGAGCACCCGCCCCTTGCCGAGGGATTCGCCGATCCCCTTCTGCGACGGCTTGTGCTTGAACGCATACAACGTCGGCGCGCCGAGGTTGCGCAGGTCTTCGCGGTTGGACCAGTAGACCCAGACGACCCACATGCCGTGCGCGTGCGCGGCCGTCACGGCGCGCTGCACCCCCGGGATCGCCTCGCGGCAGGCCTTGTAGTCGAGCCCCGAGGTGTCGGTCCAGCCCCCTGGAGCGCAGAAGTCGTTCTGCATGTCGATGACGAGCAGCGCCCCGCGATCGAGGCTGTCCACGAAGGGCATCAGCTCGGCATCGAACCGGCGCAGCCTCGCATCGCCCTTCCGCGAAGGCGCGAGGTGGACGTGATCGTCGAACAGGTGCCAGCGGTCGGTACTGGAAGCGAGCTGCACGCCGCCGTCGGGCGTGCGCGCGTAGATGTCACGGTGCTTGGGGTCGGTCATTCCGGCGTCCTCGTCACGGTGTGAAGTCGGAGAGGTCGCAAGGGCAAGCCGCGAGCCGGCGCCGGTGCTGCCGGAGGTGCTGACTCGTTCGGCCCCTGTTCCGGCGAGCGAGCGGAGCAGTATCCTTACCGCTCGAGCACCGTGGCAGTGAGGGACGCCTCACCGGACGACGATGGCACCCAGGATCGAGCACGACGCACGGTCCGCGCAGCGGCGCGAGCGCGAGCGCGAGGTTCCGCCTCCCGTCGGCCTGCGCGCATTCTGGAAGAGTCTCGGCCCCGGCATCGTCACCGGCGCGGCCGACGACGACCCGTCGGGCATCGCGACCTACTCCATCGCCGGCGCGCAGTTCGGCACGTCGCTGCTCTGGACCGCGCTCTTCACCTGGCCGCTCATGGTGGCGGTGCAGACGATGTGCGCGCGGATCGGCATGGTCACCGGCCAGGGCATCGCTGCCGCGCTCCGCCACAAGTTCCCGCGGCCCGTGCTGCTCGTTGCCGCCGTCGCGCTCTTTCTCGCGAACACGATCAACGTCGGCGCCGACCTCACGGGGATGGCCGACGCGGCGGAGCTCCTCACCGGCATCAACTCGCACGTCTGGGTCGTCGTGCTCGGCGTGGGCATCGCCTTCGCCACCATCCGGCTCCGCTACGTCACCATCGCCGGCGCGCTGAAGTGGCTCGCGCTCGTGCTCGTGGCCTACGTGATCACCGCGCTCTACATCGGCCCCACCTGGTCCGTGGTGGCGCACGACACTTTCGTGCCGAAGATGCCCCATGGCGGCGGGGCCTGGGCGACGCTCGTCGCGATCCTCGGCACGACGATCAGCCCGTATCTCTTCTTCTGGCAGGCGTCGCAGGAGGTGGAGGAGGAAAAGGAGCTGGGGCGACGGCGCGTCGACGATCGCGTTGGCGCGAAGCCGTACGAGATCCGCACGCGCTGGATCGACGTCACCATCGGCGGCTTCTTCTCCAACGCCGCGATGTTCTTCATCATCCTCGCCACCGCGCTCACGCTCCACGAGGCAGGGCTCACCACGCTCACCACTTCGCGGCAGGTGTCGGACGCGCTCACGCCACTTGCCGGTCGCTTCGCCTCCCTGCTCTACACGGTGGGACTGCTGGGGACGGGCGCGCTGGCGATCCCTACCCTCGCCGGCTCTGGCGCGTACGCCTTCGCCGAGATCTTCGGCTGGCGGCAGGGAATGGACGAACCCTATACCCGTGCGCCCGGCTTCTACGCGGCCTTCGCCTGCTCGGTGGCGCTGGGGATCGGGATGGACTTCGCCAACGTCAACGCCGTGTCCGCGCTCTACTGGACCGCGGTGATCAACGGCGTGCTCGCGCCCTTCCTGCTCGTCGGGATCCTGCTGGCCGCGTCGGACCCGACGCTCATGCACGGCCAGCCGAGCTCCTTCGGGGCCCGGATCGTCGTGATGCTGGCCACGCTGATCATGTTCGGCGCGGCGATCGGGATGTTCCTGCTGTAGCGCCCTCGCTCATCCTGGCGTGGCGAGCCGCGACACGTAGTCCCGTGTTTCGTCGTCGAACCAGGGCGGGTCGCCAGCGGCCGCGTTCTCCTTCGCGCGCTCGGCGTGGCTGGTGGCGGGCAGCACGGCGTGCACGCGCGGGTCGCTCACGATCCACTTGAGCAGCGCCTGCGCCCAGCTGCGCACGCCGAACCGCGCGAGCGGCTTCAGCTCGCGCGTGGCCGGCGCGTGACGGACGAGCTTCCCCGTTCCGAGCGGCTGCATGACGAGCACGCCGATTCCCAGCTCGGCGGCCAGGGGAAGCACCTCGCGCTCCACCACGCGGTCGGCGGCATTGTAGGGCACCTGGATCACCTGGATGCGCCCGGTGCGCATGACGTCCATCAGCTCGCGCAGCGCAGAGTGCTGGTAATGTGTGGCGCCGACGACGCGCACCGCGCCGCGCTCGCGAAGCTCCTCCAGCATGGGAAGGTGCTCGCGCCACGCGACGAGATTGTGGACCTGATAGATGTCCACGCAGCCGCCGTACCAGCGGAGGGCCTGCTCCGCCTGCTCGCGCCCCTCGCTGGCGGAAGAGGTCCACACCTTGTCGGCGACGATGGTCTGGTCGCGCCGGTCGACGAGCACGCGCCCGAGCACTTCCTCTGATGCGCCGTACATGGGCGAGGTGTCGAACAGCGTGGTGCCCGCAGCGATCGCGGCGTCCACCACCTTGCGGGGGTCATCGATCTCGCCTGCGCCACGGACGTCGAAGGTAAGCCAGGTGCCCATGCCGATGACGGGAACCTGCAGCCCACTGTTACCGAGCGCTCTCTGCTCCATCGCGTCAGCTTGCCTGCTCGCCGAGCTCGCGCGTCATCTCGATCATCGTGCGCCGGAAGCCGGCATGCTCGAACAGGTGCTGCGCTGCCTCGTTCTGCTGGGCGGTGGAGAGCACCACGCGCGGCGAGCCCTTCTCCCTGAGCAATGCGACGGTGGCCTCGAGCAGCAGCCGGCCGATGCCATGACCGCGGTGCGCCGGGTCGACGACGATGTCGTACAGGATGCCGGCCGGCCCACGCAGCGACATGTAGTCCACGCCTTCCACCCCGGCGTAGGTGTAGCCCACCACCTCGCCGTCGCGCTCGGCGACGAGGACGATGACGTCGGGGTCGGCGAGCTGCGTACCAAGGAAGGAGCCGTAGCCCTGTTCCGTCTGCGGCGACGCGGCCATGAAGCGTTGCGGGTCGAAGTCGTGGTGCAGCCGCACGAGCAGTGCGCCGAGCCGCCCGACGGCGCGCATGTCGGCGCGCGTCGCGGGACGAACGATGATCGCTTCGGTTGGCGTCCCGGTCGTCGGTCCAGCGATCTCGCCCTCGGCTGACGTCTGCTCACTTCCCGCCATCGACCACCCGATACCGCAGCCAGAGTGTCTCGTCGGGGCGCCGCTCCACGGAGTCGAGTGCGAGCCGGTGAGGTTGCACGTCGTCGCCTTCCACGTCGAACAGCGCCGGCGTCCCCATGCGGCCATCCGCCACCGGCGAGACGATCACGCTCACCTCGTCGATCAGGCCGGCACGGAGGAGGCTGCCATTGATCTTCCCGCCGCCTTCCAGCATCAGCGTTTTCACGCGGCAGCGCGCGGCGATCTTCTCCAGCATGAGGGCGAGGTCCACCTCGCGCGCGCCACACAGCAGGTACGACACTCCCTTGCCGCGCAGGAAGGCGAGGTAGTCGTCCGACACCCGCTCGGAGAGGATCGCGACCACGTGATCGCCCTCGATGTCGTTCGAGTCCCAGGCGAGCTTGCCATGCTCATCGAGCGCGAAGGCGTACGACTCGTGCTTGCCGGGCGCGATGAAATCTTCGCGAGGCGCGCCCTTGTGCTCCTTCTTCACCTCGGCTTCGGGTCGCGTGCCCTGCGCGAAGTGCTGCTCCATCGTCACGCGGCCGCACAGCCAGCCATCGGAATCGTAGCTCGCGTGCACCTGCTCGTACTGCTTCCGCCCTTCCGCGGACAGCGGCCAGCCGTCGGTGAGGATGCGTCCGTCGAGCGACGTCATCATGTGGCAGATGACGCGCGGACGTGGCGCGGAGACCGGCGCCATCAGCGATCCACCGTGGCCATCTGCTGCGCGCTGTAGCGCGGGCCCGAGACCTTCCCCGGAGCGAGCGCGGAGTCGAGGGCGCGCATGTCGTCGGCGTCGAGGCGGACATCCGCCGCAGCGACGTTCTCCTCGAGATACTTCCGCCGCTTCGTGCCGGGGATGGGGACGATGTCCGAGCCCCTGTGCAGCAGCCAGGCGAGTGCGACCTGAGCCGGCGTCGCGCCCTCTCGCGCCGCAACGTCGCGCACCGCCGACGCGGCGCGGACGTTGGCGTCGAAGTTCTCGCCCTGGTAGCGCGGGTCGCCGCGACGGAAATCGCCTTCCGGATATTCCTCGGCGCGTTTCACGGCGCCGGTGAGGAAGCCGCGGCCCAGCGGCGCGAATGGCACGAGCCCGATGCCAAGCTCGCGAAGCAGCGGGATGATGCGCGGCTCGAGGTTGCGCTCCCACAGCGAGTACTCGCTCTGCAGCGCCGAGATGGGGTGTACGGCGTGCGCGCGGCGGATGTTCTGCTCACCGGCCTCGGAGAGACCGAGGTAGCGCACTTTTCCTTCCTTCACCAGCTCGGCCATGGTGCCCACCACGTCCTCGATCGGGACGTTCGGGTCCACGCGATGCTGGTAGATGAGGTCGATGTGATCCGTCTGCAGCCGGCGCAGCGAGCCTTCCACCGCCTCGCGGATGTGCGCCGGCTCGCTGTTCACCCCGTCGATCGCACCGCTCTCGTTGAAGCGGAAGCCGAACTTGGTGGCGATGACGACCTTGTCGCGCGCGCCGGCGCCGAGCTCCTTCAGCGCCCGTGCGAGCAGCTCCTCGTTCCGGAACGGTCCGTACGCCTCGGCGGTATCGAGAAAGGTGCAACCGAGCTCGATCGCGCGATGGATCGTGGCGATGGACTCGCGCTCGTCACGCTCCTCGGGCGCGCCGTAGGCGTGGCTCATTCCCATCAGGCCGAGGCCGATGGCGGAGACGGCGAGCCCCTGGGTGCCGAGCGTCCTCGTTGGCAGCATGATGCGACTCCGGTGTGATTACCTGTCCAGCCTGATGAAGGCGAGGGCGTTGTTGGCGTTCATCGGGATCACGAGCTGGTTGGCGCCCGCGTCATAGCACATGGACGCGGCACTCGGGATGTTCTTCGCGATGAGCTCGGCGGACTGGCCCGGCCGGATGCGCGACACGCCGCCGAAGCGGACGCTGCTCACGTACTTCGTGCCGTCACGCATGACCACGAGTCCGTCGTTCCCCGCCTGCGCCGCGTGCTCCGTCTTCAGCAACTTGCCGGCCGGCGAGAAGGTGAGCACCGCGTCGTCGCCGATGTTGACGACGACGATGTTTCCCTGCGCGTCGAAGGCGATGCCGTTCGGCAGGTTGAGGGGCGCGCCCTGGATGAACAGCGATGGCGTGCCATTGGGCGCGATGCGCCACACCTGCCACGTGCTCGCGTCCTGATTGCCGGTGCGCGTCGCATAGACGGTCCCGTCGTCCGTCACCTCGATGTCGTTGATCCAGTCCACGCCGGGCACGCGCGCCTGCCATGCCGGTGCGCCCGTCTTCATGTCGAAGGCGCGAACGACGGCGACACTGGTGTCGCTCGGCGACGTGCCACCGTCGCGATCGGCCACGTACAGCCTGCCATTGATGATGTCGCTGCCGTAGGGCTCGTTGAGCACGAGCGCCGGCGTGAGCTTCGTGCGGTCCGCCGGCGACTGCACCCCGATCCAGCGCGCCGTGTTCACCGAGCCGTCATGGTTGATGAACGACACGAAGGCGTCGTTCGCCTGGACGTTCTGCGGCACCACGCGGTTCGGGACGACGATCACGCCACGCGACTCGTCGTACGAGCAGCTTTCGGCCGAGTAGATGGCGCCGTACACCTTCACGTTGCTCGACACGGGGTCGAAGGTGCCGCTCGTGCCGGGTGTGACGGGCAGACCGAGCGGGTTGCCGACGGAGAAGGGCGGAGTTCCCTGCGGCTGCTGGGCCTCCCCGACGGCGGGCACGATGACGACGGTGAATGCGACAGCAGCGGCAACGCGGGCGACACGGCTCATCAGGCTTCTCCGGTGGCGTGGTTGCCACAAAGATACGCGCCGCGCCGACCTACGCGCTCATCGCACACCCGCTCGTCGGCTGCTGGTAGTCGCAGCGGCACTGTCCGGCAGCGCATGACATGGCACCGCGCCCCGCCCGCACACAGCGCCAGCATGGCGCGAGCGGCTCGTCCGATACGCGAAGGCCGAGCACGCGCGACGAGACGATGCCGCCGCCCGCCACGAGCGCGTGCACGGCGGGTCGGCCCTCCGCGTCGAACGACATCTCGGCGAGGCGGGTGAAGCCAGCCCTGGCGATCCCGCCGCCGGACGCGTGGTTCTCCGGCGCGTAGGCGATCCAGAACCGCTCCGCCTCACCGGCCTCCGTTCGCACGATCGCCTGCAGCAGGCGTGGATAGATCCCGAGCCCGCGGTGCGCCGGCAGCGTGACGAAGTTCCAGAGGTAGCGCTCGCCAGCGGGAATCGGGAAGCTCGCGCCAAGCTCACCGATGTGCGCCGTGGTCGTCGCCACCCAGCCCCACGCCGCCGGTTCCTCGTTGCGCCATGCGACGTAGGCGCGGTGGCCGGCGTCGAAGCGCGCACTCATCTCCTGCACGGTGCGATCCTGCAGGCGCGCCATGAACTCGGCGTCCCAGACCTGATGGACCTCGAAGCCGGAGAGGGGAGTCAGCACGGGGCTGGGATCGTCGCGGCGGAGCATGGCGAAAGGCATGGGACGAGTAGGTGAGTAGGTGAGTGGTCAGGGCCGCGGAGCGGGAGCCTCGAGGTAGCCTGCGGGCGCCTGAAGGGGACCGGTCAAGGTCTTCAGGAAGGCCACGAGCTGCTGCTGCTCCGTCGCTGAGAGGTGAAGCGGTCTCAGTTCGCTGTGGCCGAACGGCGCCTTTGCTGCGGCGTCGTAGTGCGCCACCACATCCTCGAGCGTCGTGATCTGGCCGGCGTGCATGTAGGGCGCGCGGTTGGCCACGTCGCGGAGCGATGGCGTCTTGTAGGCGCGCACCAGCTCCTCGCCGTCGGTGACTGCGAAGTTGAGCTCATCGCAGTCGTCGGGCTTCGCGTCGCTGTACCTGCTGGTGCAGTTGAACTCTCCCGCGAGCACCTGGCGTACGCCGGTGGTGCGTCCGCTGTCTGGTGCCAGCGCCGCGTTCGGCGTCGCCACGCCGGTATTGTGGAAGTGGTCGTCGGTGAACAGCGCACCGTTGTGGCAGTTGGCGCAATTACCCTTGCCGATGAACAGCCGCAGTCCGGCTTCCTCGTCGGCCGAGAAGCTGTCGTCGGCCGTGTGCGCACGTCCCGCGAGCTCGGCGTCCGCGTAGCGGTCGAACCGCGACGGGCCGTACTCGATGCGGCGCTCGTAGGCGGCGATCGCCTTGCCGATGTTGGCGTAGACGCGGCTGATGTCGTCGCGCCGCACCGCCGGCATGCGCGTCCACGCGGCGTGCGCCGCGGTGTCGGCCACCGGGCCGGCACTCGCCGGCAAGCCACTCAGGTCCGGCATGGCGCCGAACACCTGCTCGTACTGCAGGCGGTAATGCTCGGCGATGATCCGCGCGTACTGCGTGCGCGTGCCGCCATGCTCCACCGCGCTCTCCAGGGGACCGAGCGCCTGCGACCACTGACTGTCGGAGCGGCCGTCCCAGAACAGCCAGGCGCTGTGGGCCGTCCCCGCCACGGGCATCGTGCGCCGCGCGGTGGTGCCCACACCCTCGCCGAACGGCTTGTCGTCCTGGAACTCGCGGGTCGGCACGTGGCAGCTGGCGCACGACACCTGGCCGTTCCCGCTGAGCCGCGTGTCGAAGAACAGCTCGCGGCCCAGCTCCGCGGCGCGCGGGTCGTCGCCGTACCTGTTGGACGGATCGGCGCGCAGCGGCTCGAGCGACGACAGCGAGAGGGAGCGCAGCGTCTCGCGCTGCTGCTGCGTCCACCGCGGTGCCCGGGCACAGGCGATCGAGACGATCGTCGTGCCGAGCAGCGCGGTCAGGGTGAGCGCGATGACGATGAAGGTGGTGTGGCGGCGCATGGGTCGGCTCAGAGCGAGAGGTTGAACACCACGGAATCGGCGCCCTGCGCTGCGTTGACGCGGAACTTCACGACCCACCAGCCGCCCATGTTGAACTTCATCCCTTCCACGAGGTGGTCGCCGTTGCCGAGTGCGCGCGTGACGCGCGGCTTCGTGGGAAGGCCGTGACCGTGCTGCGGCATGCCGCCATCCACGGCGACGGTCGCGCTGTCCACCGGCGCGCCGGCAGTCGTCTCCAGGTGCAGCGTCCAGCGCTGCAGCTTGCCCTTCGGGATGCTGTCGCCCTGCGGCCGGATGGTCGCGCGGTAGAGGCCTGCCTCGCTGGCGCGCGTGCGCGAGTAGTCGAGATCCTTCGGCGGCTTGGCGAACATCATGCAGCCAGTGACGGTGGCGGCGATCATCGCCGCGAGCGCCGGCGCGATGAACCGGCGGATCGTGCGGGAAGAGGAGGAGGAGCGCATCGGAAGCCTCGCGTGAAGGTGTCGGTAACGAGAAAAGCCACGTCGCGTTGACGTGGCTTCAGGTTACCGGCGCAGGCTTGCCCGCTCTTGAACGAATGGGCTGGCCCCTTGAACGTAGGGGCTGACTTCCGGGTCAGTGCGTCGCGAGCGGCCTCGCGACCTCCAGCGCCGACGGGGGGAATCCGAACATGCTGCGGCTCGTGCGCGTGAGATGCGCAGCGTCGGCGAACCCCGCCGCGTGCGCCGCCGAGGAGAGCGTCGCGCCGGTCGCCAGCAGATCCCACACATGCAGGAACCTTCGCCAGAGGATGTAGGGCCGCAGCGCCATCCCGGTTTCCTCGACGAACAGGTGCCGGAAGCGGCTCGGTGAGAGGCAGGCTTCGCCGGCCACCGCCTCGAGCGTCAGCGGGCCGCCGAGGTTGCTCCGGATGTACGACGTGGCGCGCAGGATCCGTTCGTCGGTGGAGAGCACGGGCCCGACCCCGCCCGCCAGCTCCTGAACGACGGCGTGCGCGGCCGCCACCACCGCTTCGCGCGTGCCCTGCTGCAGCCAGGCGGAGAACAGCGCTTCACTCTTCCCCGAGAGCGACGTTGCGGGAAAGGCGCTGATGCCGGCAGCGCCGAACTTCTGGTTGATGGCGCGCCCCTCGCGCGTCTCGGGCTCCACGAACAGCACGGCGCAGCAGGGCACCTGCGTGGAGTCCATGGAGTGGGGCTGCCGCGACGCGATCACCGCTCCCTCGTACGCCGTCCACGCCTCGCGATCGGAGGCGCGGAAGCGAAGGCCCGCGGTGGAACCGAAGGCGACCTGCGTGGCATAGTGCGCGTGCCCGGGCACGATGTTCTCGCCACGATGGCTGATGAACAGGCACCCGCCGTCCCACGACACGAAGTTGCCTGCCCCGATGATCTGGCTCATCGCACGCTCCTGGCCTTTCGCGCACCAACGTACACCAGCTCGGCGGCGATGGGTAGCGGCCGCGGCGCCCGGCTAGCTCACTACGTCGTCCTCGACGACCAGCGCGCCACGTTCGGCGCGCTCGACGACCTGCGCGGCAATGAACTCCGCGTCCTGTCCCACCCCACCGATGAGCGACGACGTCATCCGGTGCTGGAACCGCAGGCCGAGGAAGAAGAGGCCGGGCGCCTCCGACACCACGCCGCGAACGTGCCGCGGAAAGCCGTCGTCGCCGAAGACCGGCAGGTCGATCCACGAGTAGTCGGGTGCGAACCCGGTGCACCACACGATCACCCGCGGAGCGACCACCTCGCCGCCACACACCGGCAACCCGCCGCGCTCGGCGTCCAGACGTCCCACCCGGACTATCCCCGCCTGCGTCAGCTCGCGCTCCGGGATCCCGATCAGCGCATCGCCGCCGGCACGGGCACGGACCCGCAGGCGCCGGCCGATGCGCGTGTCGAGCGTGGCGCGGGTCATCACCGGCCAGAGCCACTGGAAGATGTCGCGGCCGAGGAGCCTGCGCGGGAGATGGCCCGTATCGCGGCCGGCGAGCCACACCTTGCGATAGCGCGCCAGCTCGAGGGCGATCTGCGCACCGGAATTTCCCGCGCCCACGACGAGTGCCGGTCCGTCCGGAAGGGTGAACGGATTCTGGTACTGGCTGGAATGCAGCTGGTGAATGTCGCGCGACAGCCGCTCGGCCAGCGCAGGAATCCGTGGCCGCTGGAAGGCGCCCGTGGCGACGACCACGTTGTCCGCCTCGATGAAGGCCCCGTCGCCATCGAGCGAGAGGGCGTAGCGCTCGCCGTCCCATGACACCCGTTGTACCCGACTGCCGAGCCGCACCGGCAGGTCGAAGCGGTCCACGTACCGCTCCAGGTAGTCGGCCACCTCTTCCTTGTCCGCCAAATAGTGGGGCGGCGCGGGGAAGTGCACTCCCGGCAGGGCACTGTACTGCGCCGGCGTGAACAGTCGCAGGGAATCCCAGCGGCGACGCCAGTTGTCGCCAACCCGGGACTCGTCGCTCAGGATCACGAAGTCCACGTCACGGTCGGCGAGATGGTGGCCGACCGCGAGGCCGGCCTGTCCCCCGCCGATCACCACCGTCTCGTATCGCTCGATCCGTGTCGCCATCGATTGGGTGCTCATGTCGTTGATCGTCAGTCGCCTCGACCGCTGCGTCGCACAGCGCACGTTCCGCTGGCCATATTGAGGATGACGCGACATGCTTTGGAACGCTTGAACGAAACGGCTGACCTGACGACATGAACTTCCTCTACCAGGCCCACTCCGGGCTCCGCTACCTCGTCCTCCTCGCCGCGCTCGGCGCGGTGGTATCGCTCGCGTACGCTCTGGCCATGGGACGGATGGATCGTTCGGCGCGCGTGCTGCCCATCGCCTTCACCGCCCTGCTCGACCTGCAGGTGCTGCTCGGCATCGGGCTGGTGATCGGCGGCGTCTTTCCAGACGCGGCCGTGGGGCACCTCGTGATGATGGTGCTCGCGCTGGTGGCCACGCACGGCTCATCGGTGATGGCGAAGCGCGCGAGCACGGAGCGACGGGAGATGATCATTCGCCTCGTCGGCATCGTGCTCGCGGTGGTGCTCATCGCTGGCGGGATCATGGCGCTGGGGAGGAGCGTGCTCGGCTCGGCGCCGATGAGCGTGCGGTGAGGGCTGCCCCTACTTCCTCACCAGCCCCGCCGGCCCGCCCGAGATCAGCGACGCGACGCTCGCCACGATCACCGGCCGCTTGATCCCGCCCGGCGACACGAGATAGCTGGGCTCCCAGTCGGGGTGGAACCACTCCTTGAATGCGCGGAGCCCACGGAAGTTGTAGTAGCGCTCGCCCCCGACCCGCACCGCGCCGGCGATCTGGTTCCATAATGGAGCCACCGTCCCCGTCCTGATCCCGGAGAGGGGCACCATGCCGAGGTTGAAGTCGCTGAACCCCTGTGCCTTCGCCCACAGGATGAATTCAGTGACGAGGTACCGCATCACCGATGGCGGCGCGTCGTTCGAGTAGCGCATGAGGTCGATCTCCACCTCGGCCTTCCTCCCCGACAGCCACACCGTCGCGAAGGCGACGATGCGCCCGGCCACGCGCACCACGCCCACCCGTCCTCGGCTGATGAACCCTTCGTCGAAGTGGCCGAGCGAAAAGCTCTTCTCCCGCGAGCGACGGTGCGCCAGCCACTCGTCGGAGACGACGCGCAGCTCCGGGATCACCGCAGCCACCTGCTCCGGCTCGAGCACCTCGAACGTGCACCCGCTCTTCAGCAGCTTGCGGTGCACCTGTCGCAGCGTGCGGCGGCTCGGATCCTCGAGGGAGAAGCCGGCCAGCGGCACGTGCGCCACCTCGCCGAGCTTCACGATGCTCAGCTCGTAGTCGAGGTAGAGGTAGAGGAGCTGCGGCCCCACGCGATAGAACACGGGCCAGCTGCCATTGCGGTCGCAGTCGTGAACGAATGCGTCCACCAGTCGCGTTGCCGCCGCGATGGGACCGACCGGGTCGCCCATGACCACGCGGCTCGCGCCGGCGGTGCCGACCATGAGGAAGGCGGTCCGCGTCTCGTCGAAGACGATATCCTTGTCGCCGAGGTAGGCCAGGTGGGCGTTGGCACGCGGCGACTCGCGCACGATGGCATCCACCGCCACGAGGTCGATGACTTCCTCCGCCGCCCGCACGTGTGCGGGGCGCAGCAGCCGCGCCAGCGACAGGGTGAGGAGCGTGATGAGGGCGAGCGACAGCGCGCGGGCGGCGCGCGGGGCCTGCGCCATCTCCTCGTACTGCCAGAACACGCGCGTGGAGACGATGTCGTGCCCGTAGCCCATCCACGCCAGCGCTGCCGTCGCGGCCAGCACTCCCGCGATGGCGATGTACCAGCCCCGCGTGAACCGCTCGTCGAACAGCGACGAGCGACGATAGAAGTAGCGATGACAGCGCTGCAGCGCGACGAACATGATCGCCAGCAGTCCCGCCTGCTCGATGTCGAGTGCGCTCGTGATGGCGAACACCACGCCGGCCGCCAGCACCCACAAGGTGAGGTGGTACGCCGCGTCCAGGCGTCGCTGGAGCCCACGCGCCAGCAAAATCAGGGCGACGCCGAGGATGCTGACGAAGTACGCCGAGATCTCGATGATCGGCAGCGGCAGCACGTCGGCAACCCATCCCATCCGGCCGGTGTGCGCGGGCGTGGCGCCGGAGAAGAGCAGGATCACGCCGCCGACGAAGGTGCTCAGCGTCAGCGCACGGGGGATGAGCGCGCCAGTGACGCTGCCGCTGGCGCGCAGCAGTCGAACGACGTTTCTTGGCTGCGCTGGCGCTGATGTCATGGATCCCAACGCGTTCCGTGTCCTGTGAGTACCCGAGTCGTGAAGCATCGTTCGACGACCGACCTGCGCTGGCGCTGGGCCCTGCTGCTCCTCGGCGTGATCGTCCTCGCCCTGGGTGGCCGCTCCCTCGCCGGACACCTCGCGACGCTCACCTCCGGCCTCCAGGCGCTCGGTGCCTGGGGGATCGTGCTCTCCGTGCTCGGCTTCGCCCTGGCGAGCGTGGCGTTCGTGCCTGCGGGGCTGCTCACCATGCTGGCCGGCGCGCTGTTCGGCATTCCCGACGGCATCATCGTCGCTTTCCTCGGCGCTTCGCTCGGCGCCGCCATCGCCTTCCTCCTCGCGCGCCACGCGGCGCGCGGGATGGTGGAGCGGTGGCTGGAGCGGTATCCACGGGCCGCGCGGGTGCGGGATGCCGTCGGCAACCGCGGGAGACGGATCGTCGGGCTGCTGCGCCTCTCGCCCGTGATCCCGTTCAGCGTGATCAACCTCGCGATGGGGCTGACGCGGATGCGCCTCGTCGACTTCGTCATCGCGAACGTCGCCATGTTTCCGGTGACGGCGCTCTACGCCTACTACGGCGCCGCGGCGGGAGCGCTGCTGACGCTGCACGACGAGCGGCATCCGAAGGACGACGCGTGGTGGCTGGCGTTCCTGCTCGGGCTCGCGGCGACCATCCTCGCGACGACGATCGTCGTCCGCCTCGCGGCGCGCGCGCTGGCGCGCGAGGACGTGGACTCGGCGTGATCGGCGGTGCAGCCGTCATGGCAGCGGGTGCCGGGCGAAGAAGCGCCACGCCCGCCGGCTTGCATCCACCTCGTGCGCGGGATCGTCACTGTCCAGCGACGCACGCGGCCAGTCGTGCCCACCACCCTGGATCGTGTAGAGCACCACGTCGGCGGCACACCCGGCGAAGCGCGTGACCTGCACGTGCGACGCGACCGACGTGGTGCGCGCGCTGGCGCAGTGATCGATCGTCGCCCAGAACCGAATGGAGGGCGGCAGCGCCCACGTTCCACGTGGCGGCCGCCCAGCCGCCGTCGCGAAGGACGAATCGCGATACGGCACCTCGTCGTCCGCCGTGCCGTGAAAGGCGATCAGCGGCACCGGACGTCGCGGGGCGCACTGTCCATCCACGATGCTTCCCGCCACGACCGCGACCGCTGCCACCTGGGCATCGAGCTCGCACGCGGCATGATAGGCCATCCTCGCGCCGTCCGAGAATCCGGCGACGTAGACGCGGCGCCGGTCCACCGGCATCTCCCGCGCGAGGGCACGCACGAGCACGCGCAGGAATCCGACGTCGTCCACCTTCCCGTCGTGCGCCGCGCCGCAACACTCTCCGGCGTTCCAGTCGGCGCCAAGGCCGAGCGCACCGGTCGTGGCGTCCGGATAGGCCACGAGGAAGTGTGCCGAATCGGCAATCGCGTTCATTCCGGTCAACTCGGGCATCGTCGCGCCGTTCGCGCCGCTGCCATGAAGCACGATGACGACCGGATAGCTCGTCGCGAGGCCGAAGCGTCGCGGCCGGCTGGGCGGGATGTGCAGGAGAAAGGTGCGCATCAGCTCGCCGGCTTCCACGCGGTACTGCCGCGTCCCCGGCGTCTCCACCACCGTGGCGGGCGGCTCGATCCCGCGGCCGAGGCAGGTGACGAGCAGCAGCGTCACGGCGAGCGCCCAGAGCGGGCGTCGACGTCGGCGAGGGAGGTGCAGGCGAGGGGTCTGGAGTCGCACGCCGCGATTCAGGAACACCAGCGAGGTGATTCAAGTAGCATGCTTCGCAGTCGCTTACACCGTCCGGCGTTCCGCGAGCCTTCATGCTGCGTAGAGCCATTCTCGCCTTCCTGTTGGTAGTGCCTCGTCCTGCGTCCGCGCAGGCGAGCGCCCCACCGTCTCTTCCCGACGTTCGCGACCTCCCGCTCGTGGAGTTGCGCGCGAAGGGCCCGTCGAACGCCCTGGCCATCGTGCTGAGCGGGGATGGCGGCTGGGCCGACATCGACCGCCAGATCGGCCAGACGCTCGCCGAGCGCGGCGTGGACGTGATCGGCTTCGACGACCGGGCCTACCTTCGATCCGGCAAGCGCGACGCGAATGGCGTGGGCGCGGACGTCGATCGCGTCGCGGCGCACTACATGTCCGCGTGGAACGACCAGTGGCTGATCCTCGTCGGCTACTCGCGTGGTGCGGCGTTCGCTCCGTTTGCCGCGACGCGACTCTCACCCGACCTGCGACGCCGACTGGCGCTCGTCGCGATGCTCGGCCTCCCCGAGCACGCCGGGTTCAGGTATCGCTTCTCCGACCTCTGGGCGACGCGGTCCAACCCGAAGGACACGCCGATCCTGCCAGAGCTGGAGCGGCTGCGCGGGACGAACATGCTCTGCGTGTACGGCACGAAGGAGGACGAGTCGCTCTGCCGCGAGGTGGATCCCACCCTCGTGTACCGCGCGGCGCGGGAGGGCGGGCATCACTTCGACGGGGACTACCGGTCGCTGACGGAGCTGATACTGGCGAGGGCGGGGATGACGGCACAGTGATCGTCCGCCATCCGATGTGAGGAACCGCCGCCTCAGGTACTTTCGCGGAACGGAGAGCCGCTACCGCCGAGCGCTACTCGACACCACCCGTGTCGCCAGTCGGAGAGCCTCCGCCTGGGCGAGCGCCTCGTCAGCTGACAGAGTGACGTCGAAGCGGATCCGGCCCTCGGCATCAACCACGTAGTAGTACGGCGTGCCCCACTGGTTGAACGCGCGGCTTGCCTCGTGCCAGCTGTCCAGATAGACGGGCACCGTCACCTGCTTGTCCTTCAGGAAGGCCCTCAGTTCCGGCGATGGCTTCGGCTCGTCGACGATGCTCACCACCGGGATGCCGTCCCGCGCCAGCCGTGCAGCCACCTCGTTCAACTGTGGAAGCTCCTGGATGGCCGGCCCGCAGAAGCGTGACCAGAAAGCGACGACGCTCACGCGGCCCTTCGTGAGGTCAGCGATGGACTCGGTCTTTCCATCGAGGCTGCGCACGCGAGCCTTGCGAGCGAGCGTTCGGACCGATGCTCCGGCAAGCATCCGCTGGACGAAGAGCGCTCGCGCCGAGTCGAGCTCGCGCGTCCACGCACTCTCGCCAAGCTGGCGCACCGCGATCGGATCAACGGACTCACCGAATGAAGCAGGCGTCCGGGGATCGGCGATGATGCGGGCCGCCATCCTCAGCGCGCTGCTGGTGTCGCCGGCGAGGAGGCTGGCCGAGCGCACGGTAGCGAACACGCCGAGGTTCCACCCGATCGACGTCGCTTCCGCCAGCACCTCGCGAGCCTCTGCAGGGCGCCCGTCCGCGACCAGCGCCTGGCCGAGCGTCGCCATCGTCTGCCGCCGCAGCCTGTCCTGGCGCGCGCGCTGCTCGGCGAGCGTCTCGTCCAGGGCGCGGTCGGTCGGCTCGAGCGTCATGAGGCTGTCGATCTCGGCACGCAGGCGCGCGATGCCCTCACTGCGGAGCGAGGGAAGCCGAGTGAAGTTCAGGGCCGTCCGACGCGCGCTGGCTCTCGCGTCGTTCTCGCTGTCGGAGAGACGGGTGGTCCATCGCCTGATGAGCGTCGTGTCGCGTGACGCAAAGGCCAGCCCGGTGCCTGCGTCGGCCACCTGGGCACGGCGATCCCGCGGCGCCTGTGCCCAGAGCGTGTCGAGCTGGCGACGCGCCCACACCGTATCGTGGCGCGCGCGGAGCGAGTCGAACACCGACAGCAGGCGCCACTGTATGGCAAAGGAGTTGGTCGGCGCTTCGCGCAGGAGTCTCGAACGCCATCTGGCTGCAGTGCTCGAATCGGTCCCCTGTGCGTACCAGGCAAGCATCCCCTCTTCGTCGGGCGAAGGCGTCTTCTTCGCAAACTCCGACTCGAAGGCGGCGAGCCGGGTTCGATGAAGCGCACGGATCGAGTCATCTTCCGACCGCCCGAGCCAGTTGTGGTACGCGCGGAGCCAGAGCCATCCCCGCAGCGTGTCCGGGTAGAGCGCCACCATGCGCTGCACGGTCGCGAAACCCTCCTCCCAGTTGCGCCCCATCATGTCGTTTGCGCGCTGTTCGAGCGCGGCGAAAAGGGGCCGGCCGGAACGATCGGACACGAGAAGCTCCCATGCCCGGCTTCCGTTGTCGTCGATCACGCTCGCACTGCTGTCCTCGACGGCAAGGGCCGCGAAGACGACGCTGTCCGGAAGCGCGAAGGTGCCCGCGAACGTCCCGTCGTCGGCACGATGGAGCGTCGCGACCGTGACCACGGGAACGCCGGCGTTGTACGACTCGCCGCTCGGCGCGCGCAGCCGGGCGCGCAGCGCCAGCCAGGGCTGATCCGAAAGCAGCGCCGAGGGCCGATAGCTCACCGTGACGCGCTGCCCCGGCAGCGGCATCGCTGGAGCGAAAGTCAGGGTGCCACTCGTCGTGCCTGCTTCGATCTCGCGCGGCCGCCGCACCACGAACGTGCCGGCGAGGAGGCCGAGCAGCACCGCAGCGATCGCGGGCGAGAGCCAGCGAGGCGCGCGGCGAACGGCGTCATGCACCGGAAGGATGGTACGCGCTCCACTGGCCCGGCTCGCGAGCACCCGGGCGCGCAAGCCCGCTGACGGACCATCGGCGGGAGCTCCCCTGGCCGACGTCGTGACCTCCCGCAGGAACTGCAG
>DASUXT010000133.1:0-20837 GCA_036377775.1 Gemmatimonadaceae bacterium
TGCGGCTCAGGGCGACGTACACGCGGCCGGTGATCGGTTCGGCGTGCACCTGCTTCGGGAAGGTGATCTCGAAGCGGGGAGTGGGGCGGGCGGGCGCCTGTGCGAGGATGGGGCTCGTCGAGGCGAGGGCACCGAAGGCGAGGTAGATGGTCCTGGTTCGCATGAGACAAACTTTCCTTCCGGCCCAGCAGCACGCCAGCATCACGTAGCCAGCTTGACACCCGCTTGGCCACGCGACCGTGCAGGTGATCGAGATCATGGCCGGCCTGGCGTTCCGGCGTTACCATGGGCCATGCATTCATCCGTTCTGATTGGCAGCGCGCGCCGGGCATGCGCCACGTTGCTCGCTGCTGCGGCGCTCGCGTCATGCCACGACGGCCCGTCCGATCCGCTGACGCGCGTCCAGGAGCTTCGCCCGTTCGCGAGCGGGCTTGAGGTCACGTCGGGCATGCAATCGACCGTGAGGGTGCTTGTGGTCGATGGCAGCGGATCGCCAGTTCCCGGCGTGTCGGTGAGCTGGCAGGCATCGTCTGGCGCGTTCGCGAAGACGGTCACGACTTCGAACACGGAAGGCGTTGCGTCGAATATCTGGACAGCGCCAGCGGACCCCGGTGAACAGGTCATTTCGGTGAGCGTGGGCAGCGTCGATGTGCAACCGCTCCAGATGGTCGTCGTCGTCACGGCGGGTCCGGTCAGCACGCTGAAGATCCTCGCCGACAGCGTTCATTTCACCGCTCAGCGACAGACGCGCACCGTGCGTGTCGTGGGTCGCGACGCGCACGGGAATCCGGTCGCGCTTGCCAACAGCCAGCTGCAGCCGTCCGGGAACTGGCTGTCATCCGTGGCGATGCTTCCCTCCACCGGCGACACGGCGATCGTCGCATTGACCAGCGGTGACGGGGCGCATCGCGGATACGCCTGGGTAGAGCTCGACGGCGTCCGTGATAGCGTGCCACTCACCCTCGAGCCGGTCTCGACCGGTGTCCAGTCAATCGTCTGGCCGGACTCCGCCACGGGGCTGATCATCGGCCAACGAGCCGCGCTGCAGGTGATCGGTGTCGACTCACTCGGACATCCGATCACGGGACTCGATCCCGCCGCTGCAGGCCTGGTACTCTCCTCCTCGAATTCGAGTGTGGTTTCGGTGTCGAAGGCCGGCGACATGACCGGCATCGCCGCGGGCCAGGCGATCATCAGCGCCTCAGCGGGCGGCGTGAGCTATCGCGTGACGGTGCCGGTGTTCCCGGAGCTCGATGCGGGGACACCCCTGGCGACCTTCGACCTCGCGCCCGGCGTGGATCAGCAATCCGCAGGGGAGTACCTCGCGAACACTGGCGCCTTCTACACGCTCCATACGTCCTGCTGTCATAACCCCGGTCCTGCACAGTTGCAGGTCCATGACAGGAGTGGAAAGCTGAGCTGGTCGCAGACCGTGCCGTCGAACCCGAGCCTCAGCATCGTGAATCCCGTCACCGGCGCCGTATTCTCAACCGACCCGGGCACGCATGTCGTACGTGCGCTCAGTGCTGCTGGCACGGAACTCTGGTCATTCGACTACAGCTCCTTCAGCACCATGGGCTGCCTCCTGGCGCGGTGGGATGACGGCGTGGCGGCGTGGTGCGGCAGTCACGTGCTCGCATTGCGCGGCGACGGTTCGCTCGCCTGGTCGGCACCGATGGGCGGGGCGCCATGGCGGATGCTCACCACCCCGACGCACGTGATCCTCGAATCCCGGGATTCGCTAAAGGCAATCGACGCCGGTGGAACGGTGGCCTGGGTCCGGCCCATCGTGGCGCCGGCCGAGATGATCGCCGATGCCGTATCGACCGTCTACCTCATGGAGAGCGGTGTGCGTGCGATCGACGCGAACGGAGTGGAGCGCTGGCACAATTCCACTCCAATCGCCGGCTGCATCATCGCCACGACCAGCCACCTCGTCATCTGCCGGAACAACAACGTGCTCGCGGCGCTCGACCCGGTTGATGGTCACCAGCGCTGGTCGATCGACTTCCCCGTCCCATTCGGTGGGCCGGTTTCAATCTCGGGTGACCGGCTCCTCGTCCTTGGCGGATACCTGTTCGCGCTCGACGCCTGGAGCGGTGCTGTGCTCGCCAGGTCAGCTACCTCCTACGGTCAGTTCATACTGACAGTGGCCGATGGGTTCATGAGCATGTCGACGCCGACGTACGCGAAGACTTTCAGCACTTCGTTCACGGTGGGATCGGAGTGGTCGCAGACGTCAGGCAGCGCCGGCCACGACAATCACGTGAATCCCTAGCCTGGGAGGAAGCAGATCGTCTGACGTCGCTGCCGAACTCGGCGACCGGTGAGCCGATCGGCACGTACGGTGCGTCTCCCATCAGTCTCGACACCTTCACACGGGAGCCACCATGGCAGACGAACGCAACGACAGGAACCGCGACGCCCAGGCGGGCGCGACCGGCAACGACTCCGACTCCGCGCTCCGCGACGAGCTGCAGCGCGAGCAGAAGGAAGCCCAGAGCGGGATCGGCGACATCGCCGAGGATCGCAACCTCACCGGTTCGTCGTCGTGGCTGACCGATCCGCAGCAGCCGAAGAACAGCGGCAGTTCGGGCGAGGATCGCTCGAAGCGATGACCCCGCTCGGCGATCGGGCCGAACCGTCCGGTGGCGACCAGCGCCGGGCGTCGGAAGAGAATGCCGCGTGGCTCCGCCGGCGCGGCGTTCCACTGTTCGACAACGAAGGCGGTGAGGCGCTCGTCACGCTACGCGATGCCATCGAGCGGTTCGAGGCGGTCGTGGAGCTGCACGGCGGCGACCTCATGGTGGACGAGCCGGTGAAGGTCGGTGCAGAGCCGCAGAAGCCGGACAACCAGTTGTTCGCGCTGCCTACCCGCGGCGACGACGAGTCGCTGAGCGCGTACACCGCACGGGTGAACGCGGCGGCCGACGCGGCGAACCAGGGACCCTGGTCGTAAGGGAGGACTCGAACGCGGCGAGCCAGCGGCTCGCCGCGTTCGCATTTCGCCCCGTACGCGAGCGTTGCCCTTTCCTCGCCCAGCGATAGAATCTGCGCGACCCGTCCCTTCCTACGGCCATCTCGCGCCCGATGCCGATCGCTGCCCCCACCTCGCTCCTCGTCGCGTCCTTCCTTCTCCTCGGTGGCAGCCGTGTGGCGGCCGCCCAGTCCACCGCCAACTGGCCCGTCTACGGCGGCAGCGACGACCACACCCACTACTCCACGCTCGACCAGATCTCGCCGGCGAACGTGAAGCAGTTGAAGGTCGCCTGGACCTACGACACCCGCGACGCCTTCACCGGCTCGGAGATGCAGACGAACCCCGTCGTGATCGACGGAGTGCTCTACGGCACCAGCCCGAAGCTCCGCGTCTTCGCGCTGAACGCGGCGACCGGCAAGGAGCTGTGGAGCTTCGACCCGAACTACGGCGCCGCGCCCACGTCGCGCATCCGCCACCGCGGTGTGGTCGTCACCGGCGACCGTGTGCTGTTCAACTTCCGCAACCGCCTCTACGCGCTCGATCGCCGCACCGGCAAGCCGATCCGCTCCTTCGGCGACACGGGGTGGGTGGACCTGCGCGCCGGGCTCGATCGCCCGGTGGAAGGGCTCTCGGTGAGCGCGAGTACGCCGGGCGTGGTGTTCGACGGGCTGCTCATCATGGGGAGCAGCGTTCCCGAAGCATTGCCGAGCGCTCCGGGCGACATCCGCGCCTACGACGTGAAGACCGGTGCGATGCGATGGAGCTTCCACACCATCCCGCATCCCGGCGAGCCGGGCTACGAGACCTGGCCACCCGACGCCTGGAAGATCGCCGGTGGCGTCAACGCGTGGAGCGGCGTCACCCTCGACTCGGCGCGCGCCATGGTGTTCGTCGCCACCGGCTCGGCGAGCTACGACTTCTACGGCGGCAACCGCGTGGGCGACAACCTGTACGCCAACAGCGTCATCGCCCTCGACGCCCGCACGGGAAAGCGTGTCTGGCACTACCAGGTGATCCATCACGACCTGTGGGACCGCGACCTCCCCGCCGCGCCGGTGCTGGTCTCGGTGAAGCACGGCGGCAACACCATCGATGCCGTCGCGCAGATCACGAAGACGGGTCACGTGTGGGTGTTCGATCGCGAGCACGGCACCCCGCTCTTTCCCGTCGCCGACCGCGCGATGCCGAAGGCCGTGCTTCCCGGCGACACGACTGCCGCCACGCAGCACTTTCCCCTCTCGCCGCCGCCCTTCACCCGCCAGCAGCTCACCCGCGCCGATCTCACCACGCGCACGCCGGCCGCACATGCCGCAGCACTGAAGCTGTTCGAGCAGTACGGCACGAAGCATCCCTTCGACCCGCCCAACCTGCGCGGCACCATCGTCTTTCCCGGTGTGGACGGGGGAGGCGAGTGGGGCGGACCCGCGTTCGATCCGGAGACGGGCCTGCTCTACGTGAACGCCAACGAGATGGCGTGGCTGCTCAAGCTCGTGCCGCGGAGCGACAAATCGCTCTACGCCGCCAACTGCGCCAGCTGCCATGGCGACAGCCGTCGCGGCTCGGCGATGGCGCCCTCGCTGGTGGACGTCGGCCAGCGTCGCACGCGCGAGCAGATCATGCAGGTGATCCGCGAGGGCACTGGTCGCATGCCGGCCTTCGGCAGTGCGCTCGAGGGAAAGGCGATCGCCGACATCACGAACTACCTGCTCACCGGCCACGATTCGTCGGCAGCTGCGGGGCCGGACAAGTTCGGCATCCCGTACCGCAACGCGTATTTCGACATCTTCCTCGACCACGAGGGCTATCCGGCGATCAAGCCGCCGTGGGGGACGCTGAACGCGATCGACCTGAACAGCGGCACGATCCGCTGGAAGATCCCGCTCGGTGAATACCCGAAGCTCGCCGCGCAGGGAGTCCGCAACACCGGCACCGACAACTACGGCGGCGCCATCGTCACGAGGAACGGGCTGCTGTTCATCGGCGCCACCACCTACGACGACACCTTCCGCGCCTTCGACAAGAGGACGGGCAAGCTGCTGTGGAGCGCGAAGCTGCCAGCGGCCGGCAATGCGACGCCATCCACCTACATGGTGGATGGCGTGCAGTACGTCGTCATCGCCTGCGGCGGCGGAAAGAACGGTGCGAAGAGCGGGGGGACGTACGTGGCGTTCGCGTTACCGAATGCCGAACGGGTCGGCGCTACGCGGGAGCAGTGACCCGCGGGTCGGGCATCCCGGCTTCCAGCGCGACGGTGATGCGCCGCGCGAGATCGGCCTGCCTCGCCATGACGTCGCCGAGCTGACGGACGATCTCCGGATCCACGGCGACATCGAGCTCCGCGCGCAGGCGGTGCGCGTGCTCGGTCGCGAAGTGCCTGGCTCCGACGTAATCGCCAACGGCGCTCAGCGCCTGCACCAGCGTCAGCGCATGCTGCGTGCAGTACGGATCGGCCGCTACCAGTCTCCGACAGGTCGCCACCCGGTTGAACAGGTCCCCTGAGCGTCGCTGCTGTTCCGCGATCGCGAGGAGCGCCTTCACGTACGCGTGGTCGATCTCGCTCCGGCGTTCCTCGAGCCACCAGGTGAACTCCCTCGCGCCTGCGAGGTGAAACCCGTCGAGGAGTGGCCCGGTGTAGAGCCGCGCCACACGATCGTGCTCGCCAGCCGCGATCGCAACGCCGAGCGCGTGGAGGTCGCACGAGACGCGGCTTGCGCCGAGCACCAGTCCGTCGCCGGTGGAGACGATGGCACCCTCGCCGAGCGTGGCGCGGAGCACGTGCACGGCGAGGTTGAGCAGGCGCCGCGCGGCGGCGAGGTCGCGTTCCGGCCAGAGGAGCGCCATGGCACGGTCACGCGAGAGAGGGCTCGGCCAGGCGGCGACGATGAGCGTGAGCAGCGCGATGCGGTGCCGCTGCACTGGAGGCCCAGCGAGCGGCAGCTCGCCCGCACGAAGGCAGGCGCCACCGAGGAGCTGCACCGTGATCATCGTCCCTCGCCAGCAGCTAAGCCGCAGCTAACTCCGGGCGCAACGAACAGCTAACAGGTGCGGATCACCTTCCGCGATCCGGAAAACATACTCCATCCACGGGAGGACACCATGAGGGGTTCTGCGCTTCTGCTCGCTGGGGTCGCATTGCTGGCCGGGTGCAGCGGCGAGCCCGCCACCACCGAAGCCACCGCCCTCCAGCCGGGTGCCGCCGCGCTGAGCAAGGGGTCGGCGGGCGTGGGCGACGAGCTGGCCGCGCTGCGCCAGGTGACGGTGAAGTTCCACGACTTCCAGGCGGCACAGGACGCCGGCTGGAACACGAAGATCACCCCCTGCATGGTGTCCGCCGCGGGCGGGATGGGATTCCACTACGGCAACATGGGCTACATCATGGACGGCGTGGCGCGCGCCGACCAGCCCGAGCTGCTGCTCTACGAGCCGCAGGCGAACGGCCGCATGAAGCTCGTGGCGGTGGAGTACATCATTCCCTACGCCCTGCACGCACGCGACGCCGAACCGCCGATGCTGTTCGGCCAGCCGTTCAAGCAGGTGGATGCATTCGGGCTGTGGGGCCTGCACGCCTGGGTGTGGCAGGGAAACCCGGATGGCACCTTCGCCGACTGGAACCCGAACGTGAACTGCGACAACACCACCGACGTCATGACGATGTAGCGCCGCGTCGCCCGACGAACACGTGCATCGCGCGCTCGCCCGGCACGAGGTCGGTGACCTCGTAGCCGAGGGCGCGCATGTCGAGCCCCTGCCAGAGCGCCTCGCCTTCGCCGATCAGGACGGGACGCACGGCGAGGTGCATGGAGTCGACCAGCTTCGCCTGGAGGAACTGGCGGACGGTCGCCACGCCGCCGCCGAGCCGGACGTCGGCGCCGTTCGCCGCCGCCTTCGCCTGCTCCAGCGCGGAGTGGATGCCCTCGGTGACGAAGTGGAAGATCGTGCCGCCCTTCATGCGCAGCGGCGGGCGCGCATGATGGGTGAGCACGAATACGGGCACGCGATATGGCGGCTCGTCGCCCCACCACCCCTTCCACTCGAAATCCGGCCACGGCCCGCGCACCGGACCGAACATGTTGCGGCCGAGGATCCATGCGCCGACCCCCTCGAACGCGCGTTCGGCCATCGTGTTGTCCACGCCGGTCTCGCCTTCCTTGTCTCCATACATCTGCTGGAAGACCCGGGTGGGAAAGAACCACTCCATGATCTCGGGGCCGCGCACGCCGAGCGGGTTCTCGAGGTCCTGGCGTGCGCCGGCACCGAAGCCGTCGAGGGAGATGCCGAAGCTCTGGACGCGGAGGTGGGACATTGGCGATGGGCGACGAAGGTAGCGATCTCACGAGCCGAGCGGCCAATCTTTGGCGCAGCGATTTCGAATGCAATCCTCAGGCGGGTCAGCCGAGCCGCAGCCGGTGCTCTCCAAGCAGCTGCCCCATCTTCGGGAAATCGAACTCCAGCCCGTACCGGGAGGCGAGCGCGCCGATACGCTGCGGATCGGGGCGACCCGTTTCCCTGATCAGCGCGCCGAGCTCGCGGAAGTACTCGGCGAACCCGGGCGGCGAGATGATTTCCAGGAATCGCACCGGCTCGGAGCCGCCATTCCAGAAGGTATGCCACTCCCCCCGCGGCTTCACGATGATTGATCCGGGTCGCACGATCGACAGCGCTCCGTCGCGCCATACCGTGAGCTCACCCTCGAGGACGTAGGACACTTCGTCCTCGTTCGCATGCCGGTGCGGGGGCGCACCCAGCAGTCCCGGCATCAGAGAGTGCTCGATCAGCGCGTACGCGTTCCGGGCGACAGTGTCACGGAGCAGGAACCGCGTGCCGAACCCGCCGATGCGGACGAGGTCATCAGTCAGCTCGACAGGAACAGTGGACGAGCCGTGGTGCAAGGCGTCGGGACGAGTCAGATCGTCTTTCATCGGTCATCAGTGCGAGCAGCAATGGAGCGTGGTGATTACTGTGAGCCCAGCGAGCGTCCAGGACAGATTCCGGCAATATGTCGTGACGGCGCAGGAGGTGCACGATGTGTCACGGCATGCATAGCCGACGCAAACATTCACCGATTCCGATCTTACCGTGCCCCTGACTCAGGCCGCCACCCTTCGCCGCCTCCCCACCTACGTCTTCGCCGAGCTCGATCGCCTGAAGGCCGCGGCTCGCGCCACCGGCAAACAGCTCGTCGACCTCGGCATCGGGAGCCCGGACCTGCCGATGGCGCCCGACGTGATCGCCGCGCTCGACCAGGCGGCGCGACTCCCCGGCATCCAGGGCTATCCGCCATTCCTCGGCACGCCGCGGCTGTTCGCGGCCATCGAGCAGTACATGCGCGACCGGTTCGACGTGGGCATCGACTCGGCGCGCGAGGCGCTCGTGCTCACCGGCGCCAAGGAAGGGATCTCGTCCATCATCGCCGCGCTATGCGATCCGGGCGACGTGGTGCTCGTGCCCGCCATCTACTATCCCGTCTACGCGCGCGCGAGCTGGCTGGTGGGCGCCGAAGTGAAGTTCATCCCGATGCGCGAGCGCGACCACTTCGTCGTGGACTTCGACGCGCTCGACTGGGCGGACCTGCAGCGCGCGAAGATCATGATCGTGAACTATCCGAACAACCCCACGGGCGCACGCGTGGGGAAGGAGTTCTACGACCGGGCGGTCGCCTTCGCGAGGAAGCACGACCTGCTCCTCGTGAGCGACGTCGCCTACAGCGAGCTCACCTTCGACGGGAAGGCGGCGCCGAGTGCATTGCAGAGCGATCCGGCGCACGAGGTGACGATCGAGTTCCACTCCTGCTCGAAGACGTTCAGCATGGCGGGACTGCGCATCGGATTCGGCGTCGGCAACGCGGCGGCGATCGAGGCGCTCGCGTCATACCGCAGCAACCTGGGTTACGGCACCGCAGCGCCGATCCAGCACGCGGCGGCGTACGCGCTGGAGCATCACCGCGAGCTCGTGCCGCCCACGGTCGCGCGCTACAAGGCGCGTCGCGACGCAATGGCCGCAGCGTTCCGGCGTGCCGGCTGGAACGTGCCCGTGCCCGAGGCGACGATGTACTTCTGGCTCCCGGTGCCCGCGGGGATCGACGACTGGGCGTGGGTGAACACGCTGATGGACAACGACGGCATCGTCGTCACCCCGGGCGTGGCGTTCGGCGATGCGGGACGCGGGTTCTTCCGCATCTCGCTCGTGCGCGACGAGGCGACGCTGGCGCAGGCGGCGGAGAAGATCACGGCGCGGCGGATGGCAATGTCCGGCCGCTGATCTCGTCGCGCCGGCTATCGGATCGTGAGCGCCTCGCGCGTGACGACGCCCTTCGCTGCGAGCTCCCGGCAGAGATAGCCGATGACGTATTCGGGTGCCGTCTCGACGCGCACCTCGCCGCTCGCCTGGAGATCGGCGACCACGCTGGCGACGGCCCGCCAGAGGTGAGTTTCCTGATAGGCCGTGTACTGATGCGGCATCATGCCCTCGCTGGTGATGCAACCGCGGTGCACATCTTCGTCACACGATTTCAGCAACGTCGAGGGCGGCGAGCTGCAGCCGCCCCACGCACCGCGCCGCGAGCTCCGCGGAGCGGTAGCCGCCGATGTCCGCGCCCGCCGGTCGCCACAGCCAGCTCGGCTCGTCGACGGCGACCGCCTGCAGCACTTCCTCCCACAGCACCGTGGCCGAGCGAATGGGCGTGCAGATCGTCGTCGTCCGGTCGGAAGCAGCGATGCTGCGGGACGCAATGACTCCCCGCCATACGACGACGAGCAGCTCGCCTTGGGCCGCGGAGTCGAGCGTATGCCGGAGCCAGGCCAGCGTCAGGGCCACCGGCCCGAACTGGATGACACATCGGTCCGGCGAGCGGCGCACGACAGGCTTCTCGGACAGCCCCGCGTCGGGCCCACTGAGCGCCTCCACGCCACGAGCCGCGGCGGCCGTGAGGCGCTCGAACTCACGAAGGCGAACGGACTGCGCGCGGAACGAGCTGAGGAAGGGACGAGAATCCGTCCGCTTCGCGGCATCCATGGGAGCGTGCACGTGCGGGTTTCCGATCATGGAACCTCACCAGGTGGATGGGATCATTCACCGCGCAGGCTCGCGCGTCGTCGATCGGCGATCACGGAAGCACACCGAGCGGACGCAAAAAGGGCCCGCGTGAGTCGGCAGGCCCCTGAGTCGTTCGGAACTTGTCCACGCGCACGGCGCGTGTATCGGCTCATTGAATGTACCTGAGCGTGAGGCGCAAAGCAAAGCGCCCCAGCGCGAATCCTGCCGTGATCTCCTCAGCGCGTGCACACGCCCCGGTCGAAGATCACGGCGCGGCGCGCTCCCATGGCTCGACCGGCCCGCTGACGACGCGAAAGAGCGGGTGCGCCTCCGGGCCGGTTGAGCCAAGGAGCGCCGCGTGCTGCTTCGGTGATCGCACCTTCAGCTTCTGCATCAGGTGCGACCACTCGCACTCGAGCTGGCCGCTCGTCACCGTGATCGGCGACGCATCACGCGGCGAGCCGATCTTGTCCCCCGCGAAGCTGTAGCCGCGCCGTTCCGCTTCCTCGTGCACGCCACGCAGGTATTCGGCGACGCTCGCCGCCGGCGCGGGCATCGCCTGGAAGCGCTGAAGCTGCGGATGATGCCGATAGCCGCGGGTCGCGCCGCGAAGCACCGCCTGCGCGAGGAGGCCTTCGCGCCACAGGGCGACGAGCCCGGCCGCGTCCAGGTATCGGGGATGGATGCTCCAGAGACGCATGGCGCGCGACGCTACGGGATTGAGTGATGCGGGAGCCGACCCCCGGCATGTCCGGCTTCGTCCGACACCGCCCGACACCGCCGCGGTGCATGCTCAGCGTGTCCTTCCGGAGGTCCGCATGTCAGCCCCCACTCCGCAAGTTCAGCCGTCTGCCACTGATCGCGCCAGTCGGCGCGCTGCCCGCGTTCGCGCCTGCTGGCCCGGCGTCCGGGTAGAATCGGCGTTGCTCACGACGAGCGCCGACGGCGACCATGGACATGTCGTCGTCCAGCTCGGTGGACTCACCCCCGCCGACGTGCGCGTCGAGCTGATCCCGGTCGACGCCGAGCTGGCGGAGCACTGCCCACGAGGCGGGTACCGACTGTTCAGCAGCCAGGCCTACGGCAATGGCTGTTTCGTCTTCGAGGTCGCCCTCCCCTCCGGCAGCGCAGACCGGGGCAGCGAGTGGATCGTTCACGTGCATCCGGTGGACGCGGACGAAGGGACGCGCGTGGAGTTCCACGTCCAGCCGCGCGCTGGTGGGGCACGCCGGTAATGCATGACGGCGAGCATCGCGCTTCCGACACCGGCCACCGCCGAGCGCGCTGACGGGCTGGCACCCGGCCGCGTCTTCTTCGCGCGCGGGCTCACGAAGATCTATCGTACAGGTGACGTGGCGGTCGAGGCGCTCCGCTCGCTCGATCTCGACCTCTACCGCGGCGAGCTGCTGGTGCTCCTCGGTGCGTCGGGGAGCGGGAAGTCCACCCTCCTCAACATCCTCGGCGGGCTCGACACCGCCACGAGCGGCACGGTGCTGTTCGAGGAACACGACCTCACGCGCATGTCCGAGCGCGAGCTCACGCGCTACCGGCGCGAGCACGTGGGGTTCGTCTTCCAGTTCTACAACCTCATCCCGAGCCTGACGGCGCGCGAGAACGTCGCGCTCGTCACCGACATCGCCGAGCATCCCATGCCAGCGGAGGATGCGCTGGCGCTCGTCGGGCTCGCCGACCGGATGGACCACTTCCCCGCGCAGCTCTCCGGCGGCGAGCAGCAGCGCGTGGCCATCGCGCGCGCCGTGGCCAAGCAGCCCGACGTGCTGCTGTGCGACGAGCCCACCGGCGCGCTCGACGTGGAGACGGGCCGCATGGTGCTGCGCACGATCGCCACCGTCAACCGCGACACCGGCTCGGCGACGGCGCTCATCACGCACAACGTGGCCATCGCGGCGATGGCGGATCGCGTGCTGCGCATGACGAGCGGGCGCATCTCGGAGGAATACCGGAACGCGCGCCGCGCCGCACCGGAGGACCTGTCATGGTGAGCGCGCACGTGCCGCAGCGCGGGAGCGAACGATGCGCTCGCTGAGCCGGAAGCTGGTGCGCGACGTCTGGCGCACGCGCGCGCAGGTGGCGTCCATCGGCCTCGTGCTCTCGGGCGGGGTGCTGTGCGTGATGGCCATTCGCGGCACCTCCAGCTCTCTAGTTCGCGCACGCGACGACTACTACCAGCGCGGGCACTTCGCCGACGTATTCGCCTCGCTCACGCGCGCCCCCGACGCCGTCGCGCCGCGCCTGGCGGCGATTCCCGGCGTATCCGCCGTGGCGACACGCGTGATGAAGGACGTACGGCTCGACGTGCCGGGGCTCGACCGGCCGGCCACCGGACGCCTCATCTCGCTGCCGCGCGCCGGCACGGACGCTCATATCAACCGCGTTTCGGTCATCCGCGGGCGTGGCATCACCCCGGGGGCCGACGATGAAGTGCTCGTCAACGGCCGCTTCATGGAGTCGAACCGGCTCGCCCTCGGCGATACCCTCATCGCCGTGATCAACGAACGACGGACGTGGCTGCTGATCGTCGGCGTGGGCGCGGCGCCGGACTTCCTGTACGAGGAAGCCGGTGGCGGCATGGCGGTGGACGAGCGCACGTTCGGCATCCTGTGGGCACCGGACGAGCTGGTGCGGGACGCCACGGGCATGCGCGGCGCGTTCAATGACGTGGCCCTCGAGCTCCGCCCCGGCATGCGTGCGGCCGCGGTGATCGGCGCCGTGGACAGCCTGCTCGTGCCCTACGGCGGGCGTGGCGCGATCGAGCGCACGGACCAGCTTTCGCACCGCGTGGTGCAGAACGAGCTGCAGCAGCTTGGCGTGATGGGGATGGCCTTCCCTGCCTTCTTCATCGGCGTGGCGGCGTTCCTCGCCGGCATGGTGCTCACGCGGCTTGTCGCCACCGAGCGCGAGCAGATCGCCGTGCTCAAGGCGTTCGGCTACTCCAGCACCACCATCGCGCGCCACTACCTGGCCTACGCTGCCATCGCCGTCGCGTTCGGCGTGGTCGTGGGCATCGTGATCGGAGCGTGGTTCGGGCGTCGCTTCACCGCACTCTATGCCGACATCCTGCGCATCCCCGGCCTGCGCTTCCGCGTCGACTGGGGCGCGATGACGATCGCGATCGCGGTGCTCGCCGTGGCGACGCTCGCCGGGGCGGCGCGTGCCGTCTTCGCCGCGGCACGCCTCGCCCCCGCGGCGGGGATGCAGCCACCGCTCCCCACGCGATACGGGCCGCTGCTGCTCGACCGCCTTGGCCTCGGGGGGAAGCTGCCCGCCGCGGCGCGCATGGTGCTGCGCGGCGTCGAGCGACATCCGGCGCGCGCCATGCTCGGCGCCGCGGGCGTCGCTGCCGCGCTGGGGCTCATGGCGGGCTCGCTCTCGTTGTACGACGCGTCGCGGCGGATGATCGAGGTGCAGTTCCGCATCGGCCACCGCGAGACGCTCGCCGTGGCGCTCGCCACCGCGGTGCCCGACGCAGCGCGCACGAGCTTCGCCACCTTGCCCGGGGTCACGCGCGTGGAGCTAACGCGTGTGGTGCCCGTACGCCTGCACCACGCCGGTCACGCGCGCACGCTCGCGCTCACCGGGCTGGAGGCAGGTGCCGTGCTCTACCGGCTCGTCGACGTGGATGGCCGCGCGCGCGCCGTGCCTCCCGACGGCGTGGTCATCAGCGCCGCCCTCGGTCGCGTGCTCGATGCACGTGCCGGCGACACCCTGCAGGCCGAGCTGCTCGAGAAGGATGCGACGCGACCGGTCGTGGTGGTCGGCCTGCTCGACGAGCTGATGTCACCCAATGCATACATGGAGCTCGGTGCGCTTCACCGCCTCACCGGCGACGCTCCGCAGGTGAACGGCGTCGTCCTCCAGGTCGCCGGTGCGCCGAGCGAGGCGCTGTATGCGAAGATGCGCGACATGCCGCGCGTGATCGGCATCTCGTCGCGGCGCGCCATGCTCGACCAGTTCGACCGCATGATGGGGCGCGGTTTCCGTGTCACCTCGGTGCTCGTGGTGGTGTTCGCCGCGGTGATCGCCATCGGCGTCGTGTACAATGGCGCGCGCATCGCGCTGTCCGAGCGCGGCCGCGAGCTGGCGAGCCTGCGCGTGCTCGGCTTCACCACGCGCGAGGTGGGCGTCCTGCTCCTCGGCGAGCAGGGGATCCTCACCGGGCTTGCCATCCCGCTCGGCTGGCTGCTCGGCTGGCTGCTGTCCGGCTACCTCGCCGGCGCGTTCGAGAGCGAGCAGTACCAGGTGCCGCTCGTCGTGCGCGCCCAGACCTATGTGTCCGGCACCGTCGTGGTGCTCGTTGCCTCCATCCTCGCGGGCGCGCTGATGTACCGGCGCGCAGCGCGTCTCGACCTCGTCGCCGTGCTCAAGACACGGGAGTGAACCATGGCCACCATCCTCGACATTCCCTCGACCACCGCGCCACCGACACCGAATGCACCGACTGCGCCGACTGTGCCCGCACCGACGGGGGCGCCTGCCCCTCGCGGCACGATGCCGGAGCCGCCGGCGGTGCGTCCCCCGGCAACGCCTTCGCCCGCTCGCCCACCGCGCCCGCGACTGCTGCGTCTCGCGCTCATCGTGCTCGCGATCCTCGTCGGGGCCGCGCTCGTGCTGGCGCTTCGACCGAAGGCGATCGCGGTGGACGTGGCGGTGGCGACCACCGGCCCCGTGCGCGTGACCGTCGACGCCGACGCCGTGACGCGCGTGCGGCAGCCGTTCGCGATCACCGCGCCGGTCAGTGGACTGGTGCAGCGGCTCGCCGTCCGCGCCGGTGACGAGGTGCGTGCGGGGGCGATACTCGCCACCATCACCACGCCGCCGCTGCATTCCACGGAACGTCGCGCCGCGCAGGCGCGCGTGGACGCGGCGCGCGCCAGCACGCTGCAGTTCACCGTGCAGCTCTCGCAGGCAGAGCTCGCGCTCGCCCAGGCTCGGCGCGACGAGGCCCGTGCGCGCCAGCTGCTCCAGGCGGGGGCGATCGCCGACCGTGACCTGGAGCTCGCGAGCCTCACCGTCGCGAGCCGTCGCGCCGAGCTCGGCACGGTGCGCGCGCAGCGCGATGTCGCGATCGCCGATCTCGCGCAGGCCCGCGCCGCCCTCGATGCGGCAGTGGAGGAGCCGGGGATCGCCACCGTGGTCCGCGCCCCGGGTGACGGACGCGTCCTCTCCGTCCCCGACCGGAGTGCGCGCGTGGTGGCCGCCGGCACGCCGCTGCTGCAGTTCGGTGACCCGCGCGCCCTCGAGGTGTCGGCTGACGTGCTGAGCAGCGATGCGGCCGCCGTACGCGCAGGGCAGCACGTCATCCTCCGCGGCTGGGGTGGCCCGCCACTCGACGGCGTCGTACGCGTGGTGGAGCCCTCGGCGCGCACGCGCCTTTCCGCGCTCGGCGTGGAGGAGCAGCGGCTCACCGTGGTCATCGATCCGGCGGAGATTCCCCGCACGCTGGGCGATGGCTATCGCCTGGACGCCAGCATCGTGACGTGGGAGGGTCGCGCGCTCAGCGTGCCGGCCAGTGCGCTGCTGCGCAACGGTGCGGTGTGGGAGCTGTACGAGGTGCGCGACGGGCGCGCCGTGCGCACGGGCGTGCAGGTCGGCCACGTGGGGAGCGGAGTGGCCGAAATACTGGGTGGGCTCCAGTCGGGCGCGCGCGTGGTGCTCCTCCCGCCCGACCAGCTTCGCGACGGGGCGCGCGTCCGCATCTCCCGCTGAACGCGCGCCCTCACCATCACCCGGAACGCCGGCGCGCCGCGGCCAGGAGCAGCCGCTGCTCGGCGATCGCCACGTTGCGCCGCGTACGCTCGATCGCGTCCGGGTTCACGGAGATGGAATCGATCCCCCATTCCACCAGTCGCGCCGCGAAGTCGGGGTGCACCGACGGCGCCTGCCCGCAGATTGACGCCGTGATCCCCAGCGCGTGCGCGCGCTCGATGATGGCGCGACTCGCGTCCATCACGGCGCGGTCGCGTTCGTCGTAATACGGCGCCAGCAGCTCGCTGTCCCGATCCACTCCGAGCACGAGCTGGGTCAGGTCGTTCGATCCGATGGACACGCCCGTCACGCCGAGCCGCACGTACTCGTCCATCCAGCTCACCACCGACGGCACCTCGGCCATCACCCACCTCTCGAGCCCGGGCGCACGCGCGAGGGGGCTCTCGTCGATCAGTTCGCGGCAGCGGCGCATCTCCCATCCGGTGCGCACGAAGGGGAGCATCAGGTGCAGGTTGGCGTGGGTGCGCCGCACGTCGGCCAGCGCGCGCAGCTCGAGCGCGAACAGGTCCGGCTCCTTCGTGTAGCGGAAGGCGCCGCGATAGCCGATCATCGGGTTCGCCTCCTGTGGCTCGTGCTTCGCCCCGCCCTCGAGCGAGCGGAACTCGTTCGAGCGGAAGTCCATCGCCCGGTAGATCACCGGCCGCGGGTCGAACGCCGCGGCGATCGTCGTGAGCCCCTCCACCATCCGGTGGACGAAGCCGTCCGTGTCGTCGCGGTCGATCAGCTCGCGCGGATGCACTCCCTGCAGCGCGCTCATCATCAGGAACTCGGCCCGCAGCAGGCCGACGCCATCCACGTCGCGCGCGGCGATCTCCGCGGCGCGTTCCGGCTCGCCGAGATTCACGTAGATGCGCGTCGCGGTGAGGAGTGGGGCAGCAACGGCTCGAGCAGGGCGCACTGGGCGCGCCGCTGCGTTCGGCGTGGGCACCGCACCGGCGACCACGCTGCCGTCCTTTCCATTCACCGTCACCAGCGCGCCGTCCTGCAGTACCTGCGTCGCAGTGCGCGTGCCCACCACGCACGGGATGCCGAGCTCGCGCGACACGATGGCCGCGTGCGACGTCATCCCGCCCGCGTCGGTGACGATGGCGCAGGCGCGGTGCATCAATGGCACCCAGTCGGGCGAGGTCATCGTTGCCACGAGCACCTCGCCCGGCTGCAGGCGGTTCGATTCGCTGGCGCTCGCCAGCACTCGGACGCGTCCCGTGGCCACGCCCGGGCTCGCACCCATGCCGCGCACGAGGGGCATCGGTGGCGCGGCGGGGGTGGCGGTTGCCTTCGCCGGAGTCTCCTCCGCACGTGTGCTCCCGGCCAGGTGCGTGAGCGTCGTGATCGGGCGCGTCTGCGTGATGAAGATCTCGCTGCCGGCGATGGCGAACTCCATGTCCTGCGGTGCGCCGTAGTGCTGCTCGCTCGCCATGGCATGCCGCGCCAGCGTCGCGAGCTCCGCATCGGTGAGCACGGCGCCGCGACCGCGCGGATCGTGCGTGAGCTCCACGCGCTGCGTACCTCCCTCGGGGAGCGCCTCGAGCATGAACTGCTTCTCCGCCACGTGCCGTTCCAGCGCGGTCCCCGACTGCTTGTCCACCACGTAGTGGTCGGGAGTCACCTGGCCGCCCACCACGACTTCGCCGAGTCCCCACGCCGCCTCGATCACCACGTGACTCGTGTCGCCGGTGGCCGGATCGGCGGTGAAGATCACCCCTGACTTCTGCGATGGCACCATTCGCTGCACCACCACGCCAACCGGCATCTCGGCCGGCATGCCGCGCGAGAGCCGGTAGTACAGCACGCGGGCGTTGAAGGTGGAAGCCCAGCAGTGCTGCACGGCATCGGCGAGCGCCGCCTTGCCGCGCACGCCGAGGTACGACTCGAACATCCCGGCGAAGGAGAACTCCGTCGTGTCCTCGGCCGTGGCCGACGAGCGCACGGCGACGATGGGTTCGCTCGTGCCCGGCGTGCTTTCCGCGAGCCGGTCGTACGCATGCTCGAGCGCCTCGGACAGCTCGTGCGGGAGCGGCACGCTGGTGATCATCTCGCGGAGCTCCGCCGACACGCGCTGCAGTGCCCCCGGGTCTCCCGGATCGACGGTCCGCAGCAGCGTGTCGATGCGGGCGCCGAGTCCGTGACTCGCGCGCATGCGCTCGTATGCCGCGACGGTGAGCACGAATCCCGGCGGCACGGGCAGCTCCGCTCGCAGCATCTCACCGAGGTTCGCGCCCTTGCCGCCGACGAGCGGGATGTTCGCGCGGCTCACCTCGGACAGGTCCACGATCCATGGGGTCGGCGCTGCGGTGGGAGGAGCCGCCGCCTTGCCATCCGGTGCGCCGGCAATGGCCGGCATCGAGGGAGGAGTCATCGTGGCCATGGATCGTCTCCCGGCGCTCATGCGCCGCATTGCTCACCGGTAGCGAGGGCGGCCGTGCATGACCGTCGTGCCTGCCGGACTTCGGTCGATGATGCCGGCGTGCAGCGGTCGACGCACTCAGGTGATCCCTGACAGCACGTGCTATCCGGCGGCGGGTAGCGCGATGACCGGCGCTGACATGCGGTGGATCAGGGCTGTCCGCCATTGCCTGATGCCCGTCGACCCGTGCGCGCAGCACCGTCCGGCGTGGCATCGCGCGCACTCGCGCGCGCCGGTGCTGCCCATGGCTCAGGAGGCCTCATGGCAACGCTCATTCGACCCACCGACCAGGCTGCCCCCGCATCGCGCCTCGACGCCGGCGCCACCATGCGCGCCGTCGTGTTCGTCGAGCCTGGCAAGCTCGAGGTGCGCGAAGTCCCGCGACCGACCGCCGGTCCCGGTGACGCCGTCATTCGCGTGACCCTCACGACGATCTGCGGCACCGACGTCCACATCCTCAAGGGCGAATATCCCGTGCGGCCCGGCCTCATCATCGGCCACGAGGCGGTAGGCGTCATCACGGAGCTCGGCGCGGGGGTGACCGGATATTCCGTCGGCGACCGCGTGCTCGTGGGCGCCATCACGCCGTGCGGGCAGTGCTCGGCGTGCCTGAGCGGACACCTGTCGCAGTGCGGCCACGGTGTCGGCTACCAGGAGCTCGGCGGCTGGCGCTTCGGCAACACGATCGACGGCGCGCAGGCGGAATACCTGCGCGTGCCCTACGCCCAGGCCAACCTCGCCCGCATTCCGGACGAGCTCACCGACGAGCAGGTGGTGCTGCTCGCCGACATCGCGTCCACCGGCATCAGCGGCGCCGAATCGGGGCGAGTGCGCCCGGGGGACAGCGTGGTCGTGCTGGCGCAGGGACCGATCGGGCTCTGCGCGACCGTCGGAGCGCGGCTCATGGGTGCGGCGCTCGTCATCGGCGTGGAGAGCGACGATACGCGCATCGCGATGTCGAAGCGGCTCGGCGCCGACGTCGTGCTCGACTACCGCACCACCGACGTGGTGAGCGAGGTGAAGAAGCTCACCGGCGGCGGAGCTGACGTGGCCATCGAGGCGCTCGGCACGCAGGGCACCTTCGAGACCTGCCTGCGCTGCCTGCGAGCGGGCGGAACGCTCTCCAGCCTCGGCGTCTACTCGGGGAAGCTCGGCATTCCGTACGAGGCCTTCGGCGCCGGCATCGGCGACTACACCATCGTCACCACGCTGTGTCCGGGTGGCAAGGAACGCATGCGCCGGTTGATGGAGCTCGTCCGCCACGGGCGATTCGACCTGACGCCCCTGCTCACGCACCGCTTTCCCCTCGCGCGGATCGAGGAGGCCTACGACCTCTTCGCCAATCGGCGCGACGGCGTGATGAAGATCGCGGTCACCCCATAGACACTCTCTCGCTGATCCAGACTCGTTACGAACGCCCTGCGGAGGATAGATCATGTCGGACACAGCCACGCTGACGAGCGAAGTGGTCAGCACGAGGCCAGCCAGGCGCGCACACCATGGACGCGGTCCCGTGCTCGCGGCTGTCGGCCGCGAGGACATTCATCACCTGCTGGACGCGGCGAACACCGTGGCCGCCCGGCTCGGCGCGAGCGTGCGCGTCGTGTCGGTGCTTCCACCCATCTTCGTCTCCGAGGTGGCAGGCGCTCCGGTGTACGTCCCGGCGGCGGAAGCGGAGCTGGACCTCCGCGAAAGCATTTCCCGGATGGTGGAGCGCGAAGTCAGGAGCGTCGCCGATGAATCGTCCGACATGACCTGGGAGGTCGCGCTCGGCGACGTCGCTTCCGTGCTCACTTCGCGTGCGTCGCACTTCGGCGCATCCCTGCTGGTCATGGGACTCGGCCGGCACCGCGCGGTGGAGCGGCTGCTCGCTGCGGAAACGACCCTTCGCGTGATGCGGCACGCCTCCGCTCCCGTGCTCGCCATCAATGCCAGCTTCGATGGTGCTCCGAAGCGCGTCGTGGTCGCCACCGACTTCTCGCCGCGCAGTGCGCTCGCCGCACAGGCGGTGATTCCCCTCTTCGCCGACGGCGCCACCCTGCATCTCGTTCACGTCTGGCAGCCCAGCGGCTCGCGCGCGCCGAGCATCATCGCGATGGAGAAGCGATACGCCGACGCACTGCCCGATCGGTTCGCCCGCCTGCGCTCCGTGCTCGCGGTCCCGGCGGGGGTGGCGGTCACCACCAGCGTGCTCGAGGGCAACGTGGTGGAGCGGCTGCTCGAGTTCGCCGACAGCTCGAGCGCGGACCTCGTCGTCGCCGGGCGTCAGGGATTGTCGTTCCTCACGCGCCTCATGGTCGGGAGCGTGACCACGGCGCTCGTTCGCGGTGCTCGCTGCTCGGTGCTCGTCGTCCCCGAACCATCGTATCCGGCACTCGATCGCATGCAGCGCCAGCTGACCGGCACCACCAGCACCAGGGATCCGGCCCACTGGCAAGAGGCCCTGTCGGAGTTCACCCACCGCAACGCGGGCCGGCGCTGCGAGCTCGAGGTGGACGATCCCGACATCGGCGCGCAGCAGCAGGAAAGCGGCTACGCCTTCCTCGGCGCCAGCTATGACCCGCGCGACTGCCGCGTGGAGCTCATGATCGGCGGCTCGCACGCCGGCGCGTCGCACCTCAGTCGAGGGGT
>DASUXT010000134.1:0-69280 GCA_036377775.1 Gemmatimonadaceae bacterium
TCCGGCGACGGCGGGCATCGACGCCCAGGCGCTCGGCCTGAACGTCGGCCGGCGCGGGGAGATCCTCGTCGACGACCAGCAGCGCACCAACCTCCCGAACGTGTACGCGATCGGCGACTGCACGCCGGGGCCCATGCTCGCACACAAGGCGGAGGAGGAAGGAGTCGTCGCTGCCGAGGTGATCGCCGGCAAGCCGGCGCACACGCATCACCACACCGTGCCGGGCGTCGTGTATACCTGGCCGGAGATCGCCGTCGTCGGCATGACGGAGAAGCTCGTCAAGGAGAGCGGCCGCGAGTACAAGGTGGGCAAGTTCCCCTTCTCGGCGAATGGGCGAGCACGCACGGCGGGGGAGACGACGGGCTTCATCAAGTTCGTCTCCGATGCGCACACCGACGAGATCCTCGGCTGCCACATGATCGGCCCCACGGTATCGGAGCTCATTCCCGAGGTGGTGCTGGCGATGGAATATCGCGGCTCGTCGGAGGACATCGGCATCACGGTGCACGCGCACCCCACGCTGAGCGAGACGACGAAGGAAGCGGCGCTGGCCGTGCTCGGACGCGCCATCCACATCTGAGACCATCCCCCGGTCCTCCGGTCCTCCGGTCCTCCGGTCCTCCGGTCCTCCGGTCCTCCGGTCCTCCGGTCCTCCGGTCCTCCGGCCTTTCGGTCCTCCTTCTCCATGGATGAGATCGCGCTGCGGCCACTGATGCCCGAGGATGCCGACGCGGCGCGCGCCGTGGTCGTCGCGCGGCTCGGCGGCACGCGCTACGAGGCGCGGACGCTCGAGCAGCTTGAAGTGGCGCTCACCTTCGAGGACCCGGAGTACATGGCGCTCCTCGCCGCCGAGCTGGAGTCCGGGCAGCTCGCCGGGCTCGTGATCTTCGGCGCCGTGGCCGGTGCGCAGCGCGTCACGAAGCTCCACGCCCTGCTCGGCAGCGACGAAGACACCTGTGCCGCGCTGGCCAGTGCGGTGCGGTCGGTGGCCTCGGAGTCCGGCGAGCGCATGGTGGTCGCCGAGCTCCCGGACGACCTGGTCTTCAACGTCGCGATTGCGTCGCTGCGCGAGAGCGGCTTCCACGAGGAGGGGCGCGTGAGCGACTTCGTGGCCGACGGCGTGGGACTGCGTTTCCTGGTCTGGCGGGCGGGGTGAGATCCGGCTAGCCTCTGGCCATGACGCCTCCGCTCCCGCCGGTGCGGGCCCGCTCGTCGCGCCAGCGCTACGAGCAGTTCGTCGAGGACTACCGCCGCCGTCGGCTCGACGAGGTGGCGGAGGCGGAGACGCGTCCGACCGGTGCCGCCACGCCGGTGCCGGGCAAGCGGAAGGAGTACCTGCGCGCCTACCTGCGCTGGATCCGGCCGCACCGCGGCGCGGTGGGCCTCGTGTTCTTCCTCGCGCTCGTCACCGCCGGCCTCGAGATGGTGGAACCGCTGTTCATGCGGTTCATCGTGGACGACGTGCTGCTCGCGCGCGGCTTGAGCAGCGCGCAGCGCTACTCCCGCCTTCACCTCGCGGGCGTGCTCTTCCTCGCGCTGATCGTCGGCTCCCGGCTGATCGGGACGCTCAAGGACTACCGGCAGCGGCTGCTCAACACCGAGGTGATGCTGTCGCTGCGGCGCGGGTTGTTCACGCGATTGCTGCACCTGCCGCTGTCCACGCTCTGGGGCATGAAGACGGGAGGCATCCTGTCGCGCCTCACCGGCGACGTGGACACCACGACCGGGCTGCTGCAGATGGCGATCGTGTCGCCCGCGGTCTCGGTGATCCGGCTCATCATCGCCATCGTGGTGCTGACGTCGCTCAACTGGCGGCTCGCGCTCACGGCGCTCGCGATCATCCCCGGCGTGATGCTCGTCAGCTTCATCGCGGCGAAGCGCGTGCGTCCGATCTACCGCGCGCTGCGGAAGGACGTGGAGCGGATCGACGGACGCGTCGGCGAGACGTTCTCGGGGATTCGCGTCGTGCGCGCCTTCCGGCGCGAGATGCACGAGCTGCTCGAGTACATGCGCTCGCGGCACGCCGTGCTGCGCAAGGAGATGTTCGCCCAGCGCCGCGAGATGGTGATCTGGACGTCGTGGGGACTGCTGCTCGGCATCGTCAACGTGGTCATCGTCTGGTACGGCGGCCTGCTCTACCTCCGGGGCCGCGCGTCGGTCGGCGACATCATGGCCTTCCAGTGGTACACGTTCCTGCTGCTGAACCCGGTGTGGCAGATCGTCAACTCCTTTTCCGAGCTGCAGCGCTCGCTCGCCGCGACGGAGCGCGTGTTCGAGGTGCTCGCGATGGAGGACGACAAGCCGGACCGCCCCGATGCGCGCAACGCGCCGGTCCAGGTGCGGGAGATCCGGTTCGAGCACGTCGAGTTCGAGTACCGTTCCGGCCTTCCCGTGCTGCGTGACTTCAACGTCGTGGTGCCCGGCGGATCGGCCGTGGCGCTCGTCGGGCGCAGCGGCGCCGGCAAGACGACGGTCACCGACCTCGTGGCGCGATTCCACGATCCGACGCGCGGCCGCATCCTGCTCAACGGGACCGACATCCGTGACCTCCGCCTTTCCAGCTATCGCGACCTGCTCGCCATCGTGCAGCAGGACGTCTTCCTCTTCGACGGCTCGGTGCGCGACAACATCGCCTACGGCCGGTACGACGCGACGGACGCCGAGGTGGAGGAGGCCGCTCGCCAGGCGAACGCATACGAGTTCATTGCGCGGCTGCCGGAAGGGTTCGACACGTGGGTCGGCGAACGGGGAGTGAAGCTCTCCGGCGGCCAGCAGCAGCGCCTGGCGATCGCGCGGGCGGTGCTCGCCGCGCCGCAGATCCTCATCCTCGACGAAGCGACGAGCAACCTCGATACGGAAAGCGAGCAGCTCATCCAGGCCTCGATGACGACGCTGCTCGCCGGTCGCACGACCTTCGTCATCGCGCATCGGCTATCCACCGTACGTCGCGCCGACCTGATCCTGCTGCTCGAGGACGGGCGCATCACGGAGCGCGGCACCCACGAGGAGCTGATGGCCGAGCGCGGGGTGTACCACGACATGGTGCTGCGCCAGATGGCGTCGATGGCGCAGGGTGACGAACCGATGCTGAGTGGCTGACCAGCCGCTCGGCCCTGGCGCGCGCTACTTCGCCTGCTTGCGCCCCATCTCGTCGAGCGACCTGAATTCCTCGTCGGTGAGCTCCAGCCCCGCCGCCGCCACGTTCTCCTCGAGGTGCTTCACCTTGCTCGTGCCGGGGATGGGCAGCATCACCGGGCTGCGCTTCAGCACCCACGCCAGCGCCACCTGAGCCGGCGTCGCGTCGAGCCGCTGCGCGATCTTCGTCACCGCGCCTTCCTCGGCCAGGCTTCCCGCTTCCAGCGGGTACCAGGGGATGAAGGCGATTCCTTCGCGCTCGCAGAAGTCGAGCACGCCCTCGTACTTGCGGCGCACGAGGTTGTAGTGGTTCTGCACGCTGACCACGGGGAAGAACTTCCGCGCTGCCTCGATCTCCTCGACGTTCACCTCGCTCAGCCCCACTTCGGCAATCAGCCCCTCACGCCGCATGTCGGCGATGACGCCGAACTGTTCGTCCCGCGGCACCTTGCTGTCGATGCGGTGCAGCTGCCAGAGGTCAATCCGCTCCACCCCGAGCCGGCGCATGCTCATCAGCACGCACTGGCGCAGGTACTCGGGGCGGCCGACCGGACGCCAGATGTCCGGGCCCTGTCGCGTGAGCCCGCCCTTGGTGGCAACCACCATGTTGCGATACGGATGCAGCGCGTGGCGGATGAGATCCTCGCTCACGAACGGCCCATACGAATCGGCGGTGTCGATGAAGTCCACGCCAAGGTCGGGAAGGCGCCGCAGCACGCGCAGGCACTCGGCGCGGTCGGCGGGCTCGCCCCAGATTCCCTCGCCCGTGATGCGCATGGCTCCGTAGCCGAGGCGATTGACCGTGAGGCCTGCGCCGAGGGTGATCGTGCCGCTCGAGCTCGCCGTGATCGTCGACATTGGGTTTCGTCCGTGCCATCTGGTGAACGTGCTGCAGCAGGCCGGCGAACGCGCCGGCGCTGCGGCGTCTTCACTGGCAAGAAGCATCCCGGGAATGCTCCCCGGTGCGCCCGATCAGCGCATCGGGGTGCGCGGCACGGCGAGGGTGAAGGTCGAGCCATCGTCGAGCCGGCTCTCCACGGTGAGGTCGCCTCCCATCGCACGAGCGAGGTCTCGGCTGATGGCGAGGCCGAGCCCCGTGCCCACGTTCGTTGCCGACTGCCCGCGGTCGAGCTGCACGAAGGGCTCGAAGATCTGCTCGAGCTTGTCTTCCGGGATGCCGACGCCGCTGTCACGCACCCGCACGAGCATGGCGGTGCGTGAGGCGTCGCAGTTCACGCTGATCCTTCCGCCGCGCGGAGTGAACTTCACGGCGTTGGAGAGCAGGTTGAGCAGGATCTGCTGCAGCCGTTCGGGGTCCGCCCAGGCGGTGTAGCTCGGATCGCAGCAATGATACTCGTAGTGCAGATCCTTCTCCTGCACCTGGGGCGCGATGAGGGCCTCGAGCTGCCCCAGCGCCTCGTTCATGGACACCTCGCGCGGGTCGAAGCGCACGCGCCCCGCCTCGGCCTTCGCGAAGTTGAGGATGTCGTTGATGAGCGACAGCAGGTGTCGCTGGTTCTTCTTGATGCGCTCGAGGTCGGAACGCTGGGCGTCGGTCACCGGGCCGCGGATCCCGCCGGCGAGCAGGTCCGCGTAGCCGCCGATCGCGTTGAGCGGCGTGCGGAGCTCGTGCGACATGTTGGCGAGGAACTCCGACTTCGCGCGGTTGGCCACCTCCGCCTCGCCGCGAGCACGGCGCTCCGCCTCGTAGAGGTGCGCGTTGTCCATCGCCACCGCCGCCCAGCCGGCGATGTTCGACACGACGCGTTCGGCGCGACTTCCGAAGACGCCGGCATCCTCGTGGCCGAAGAACAGCCCGCCGATCACTCCGCCGCGGCGCGACATCACCGGCACGGCCAGGTAGCTGCGCACTGGCAGGTGCCTGGGCGGCATGCCGTGGTAGGGGGACATCTGCCCATAGCGCGGATCCTTCGTGATGTCGTCGCTGCGGACGATCCCCTCGCCGTAGAAGGTGGGCGCGAAGACCGGCGTCGGCCGCGGATGGCCGAACTTCTCGAATGCATCCCGCGGCGCGCCGGACAGCGTGAACAGCGTGTACTTCTCGCCCTGCGCGTCGAGCACGTTGTAGAAGAAGGCGCCGAACTGCGCGCCGCTCAGGTTCGTGGCGGCATCGGTCACCGTCTGCACGATGCGCTCGACGTCGAGCTCGGCGGCGAGGGTGTTCCCGATGCGGTTCAGCGTCTCGATCTCGTTGCGCGCCGCTTCGTTGTCGGCGTTCACCTCCTCGAGGTGCTCGTTCGCCTGCTCGAGCTCCGCGGCCAGGGCCTGCGCCTCGTCCACCTGCTGCTCCAGCTCGGCGGCCTGCTCCTGGAGCCGCGCATGCGCCTCGGCGAGCTCCACAAGCGTGAGCTCCAGGCGCTGCCGCGATGCCTCCGCCGCGCGCTCCGCCTCGCCGATGCGCACCGCCGACCGCACCACCTGCTCCAGCCGGTCGGGCGTCAACAGGCTCTTCGTGAGGAAGTCGCTGGCTCCCTCCTTCATCAGCGTCGCCGCGATGATCGGGTCCGCGTGCCCGGTCAGGACGACGACGGGCGTCGTGTCGCCCCGCCCGCGCACGGTGCGCAGCACATCGAGTCCCGTCTCGCCCGCGAGCTCGAAGTCGAGCAGCATGCAGTCCACGCGACCATCATCCTCCGCGCGCGCGAGCATCTCGAGCGCCTGCGCGGCGCTGCCCGCTTCGCGAACCTCCGTCACCCTGAGGCCCGAGCGGCTGATCGCGCGCTTGACGGCCTGGCGGTCCACCGCGTCGTCATCCACCACGAGCAGTCGCATCGGCACCGCGCGGTCCGTATCGCCCGGCATCCTCGCCTCACTCATCGTCATCGACACCCATGCGTCATGGCAGCTCCACCAGCGCCCAGTACTTGTTGAGCGCCGTCATCACTTCGCAGAAGTTGGAGAAGGTCACCGGCTTCAGCAGATAGCCGGCAACGTTCAGGTTGTACGCCTCGATGCGATCGCGCTCGTCGTTGGACGTCGTGAGGACGACGACGGGGGTCAGCTTGAGCTCCGGATCCTGCCGCAGCTCCCGCAGGAACTCGATGCCGTTCATCCTCGGCATGTTGAGGTCGAGGAGCACGATACGCCGCTCACGCGGGATCATGTGGCCGCGCAGCTGCTCCAGCGCCTCGAGCCCGTTCGATGCCACGAACAGCGGGTTCGCGATGTTGTTCTTCTGGAAGGCGCGCCGGACGTTCAGCACGTCCACTTCATCGTCCTCGACGAGGAGGATGTTGAGCAGGCGGTCGGCGGAGACGGTCACGGGTGCCTCGATGGTTGAATGGGCCAGCTGAAGTGGAACGTCGTGCCCCGCCCGACCTCGGAATCGAGCCACGTGCGTCCCCCGCGCGACTCGACGATCTTGCGCACCACCGAGAGTCCGATGCCGGTCCCTTCCACCTGGTCGCGCGGCGCCAGCGTCTGGAAGATCTGCCAGATCCGCTCACGATAGCGCGGCTCGATCCCCGGCCCGTTGTCGGCCACCGAGAACCGGAACTCGTCGTCCGCGGCCTCCACGCTGACTTCTACGCGCGCGCCGGCACGACGGTTGTACTTGATCGCATTGCCGATCAGGTTCATGAATACCTGCTGGAGCGGCACACGTTCCGTGCGCAGCACCGGCATGCCTGGCCCGATCACGATCTGCGTCTCGACTGGTGGATCGAGCAGCTCGATGCACTCGGCCAGCAGCGCACCGACATCCACGTCGGTCGGCTTCTCGTGCACGCGGCCGGCCCTCGAGTACGTGAGGATGCCGTCGATCAGCGCTTCCATGCGATGCACCCGCCCCTTGAGAAGCTCCATGTGCTCGCGGCTCTCCCCCGTCACCTTGTCGCCGAGGTCCTCCTCGATCCACTCCGTGAGGTTGGCGATTCCGCGCAGCGGTGCCTTCAGGTCGTGCGAGGCCACGTACGCAAACTGGTCGAGATCCTGGTTGGAGCGCGCGAGCTCGGCGCTCAACCGCGCCAGCTCCTCCGCCTTGCGCTCGGCCTCCTTGCGCGACTCCACCTGGAGGGTGACGTCGACGGCGAATACCACGATGCCGAACGGACGGTTGTCCGGCGTCAGCAGCGCCTGGTACACGAAGTCGAGATACACGGGCTCGGCGATCCCGTCCGCGTTGCGGTCCACGTGCACGAGCATGGCGTTCGCCGAGAAGGTCTCACCCGTCTCATAGACGCGGTCCAGCACCTCGAACAGCCCTTGACCGGCGATCTCCGGCAGCGCGTCGCGCACCGGCATTCCAACCACCGAGCGTCCGCCGATCAGCTCGCGATAGAGCGGGTTGGACACGGTGAACACGTGCGTCGGTCCCTCGAGCACGGCGATCGCCGCCGGTGTCTGCATGAACACGTCGGAGAGGCGCTGCCGTTCCAGCTTCGCCTCGGCCAGCGCGCGGTCCACTGAGGCGAGCGCCTGCTCCAGCCGGCTGGCCTGCTCGAGCGAGGTCTGCTCGTACACCTCGAGCAGCTGCTCGAGCGCGGCGACCTGCGATCGCAGTCTCGTTTCCTCGCGCCCCGTCCCGTCCCTGCCATGCTCCGCGCTCGCCACTCCCGCGCCGCGCGCTTCGCTCACGCGAAGACCCTCCGGTCCACGAAGGGCAGCAGCGCGACCTTCACGTTCAGCGAGAGCGTCTTGAACAGCTCGGCGATCTCGCGCGGGATGCGAACGCGGGAGAAGAGGATCATCGCGAAGAGCTCACCGGAGGGCAGCACGCCGCCGAAGCCGAGCACGGAGCGAATGCGATGGGGAACCACGAACTCGCCCTGCGCCGGGATGAACGGGCTTCCCTCCGCATCCGGCACGTAGAACACGTTGAACGAATGCTGTTCCATCTCGACCATCAGCCGCGAATCGGACGCGAGCAGCGTGCTCACCTCCACGCCCAGCTGGCGGATGAGCTGCGCGATCATCGGCGAGCGCGCGACGCTCGTCTCACTCGCCAGCGGAAGCGCCTTGTGCCCCGCCGAGCGGTGGCGCGAGTTCCACGGCTCCTCGACGCCGGCGGTCGCCAGCAGCGTGAGGCACTTCATGCTCGTGTCGGCTGGTGCGCTCCCGAGCACGCCCGCGGCGAACTGCTGCTGCTCTTCCTGGAGCTCGTGGAAGGGCATCGTCACGAACAGGCGCACGAGGGCGCAGGCCGGCTCGCTCCCGCCGGAGGCCGTGAGCCGCTCGAACAGGTACCGCACCGTTCGCTCGCCCACCTCCTCCATGCTCGACGCGCCGGCGCCGATCCGCCGAAGCGCCATGCCACAGCGAGTCATCTCGGCGAGCGAGAACGCGCCAAGATCGTACGACGGCGGCTGGGAGGTGCTGGCGGTCATGGAGTCTTGGACAAATGATCAACGACCACGATCACGAAGTGGCGATCGCGTACGGACTCATGGGGCGAAGCGACTGGACGAAGTCCAGCCGTCGCCGAAGTCGCGATCGGGCAAGTTCCGCGCTCAGCAAGCGGACGCGACAGGACAACGCTCGCCCCCGACCAGCGCGACGACAGTCTTCCGGCCCGACGATCCGTCAGGAAGTGGGAGGGAGGACTCCCCTCCCGTGACGCATGTCACCATCGGCAGCGACCACTGCCACCCAGGGCACCGACCTGTCGATCACGCGACCCGTCCATTCGAGCATCGTATCCCTGTCATGCCGCAGTGCCAGCCGACGGACTGGAGCGGTGAGTCGCAGGTTGTCGCTCCGCACGCTGAACGTGTGGCGACCCGTCCCTCTGGCCACGACACGGAACCGCACCTCGCCGCCCGCTGTGCTTCGCGTCGTAACGCTGAATTGCGGGGCAGTGGCCGAACCCGCGGCGGGCTCGGGCGGGGCCACGAGGTCCGCCATCAGCCAGAGCCAGCGCGCGGAGGGATGCACCCACACTTCCTTGAAGACGTAGGTGTTCTGCGAGGGCCAGTACGGAAGGTCGCTGTCGCCGCGGCTCTGCATGCCCACGGGCAGCGAGCCGGCGATATCCCCCGTGGACACACTGTACTGCTGCGCCCAGTCGTACCCCTCGCCGTACATCGTGCTCTGGGCGAACGGATTGCGGCCCAGCACCCACTCGCTCTGCTTCCACGCGAGGTCGAGGCCAGCCGAGTCGTGGCGCAGGCGTGCGGCGGCGGAGAGCGCCTTCGCCTGCGAGAGGAGGACGCCGTAGTTGCCGCGCCGCGCGAACCACACGGGGAAGGCACGCAGGTACCATCCGTCTCCCATCGCCAGGCCGCTCAGTACCTGCGCGCGGAACGCCTCGCGGCTCGCCTGATACCGGTCCCCCTTCTCGGGCACGGTGAGGTACTCGTCATCGCGGTAGACGTAGGCCGGCAACACGTCCCACGGCGCCGTCGCACGCGCGCTCGCCTTCTTGTACTCCGCATAGCGCGCAACGGTGGCGTACCAGCTCATCCAGTCCGGGTGATCGGGCAGCGTCTCCACCAGGCGGGCAAGCGCGACGACGGGCGCCTGGTCGTTGGCGCGGTGAAACTGATGGAAGATGGTGTCGCGCGCCGGGCTCGTGTAGAAGAATCCGGCGAGGGGGAAGGTCGTACCGACGTACGACCGCTGCTGCGACGCGACGATGATCCTGGCCAGCTCCGCCGCCTTGTCGGCATAGCGCTGGTCGTGCGTCGCGTCGTACAGCTCGAGCGACGCGGTGATGCCGATCCCGGCCAGCTCGATCGGCGTGGCGGCATAGGCCGGCGTGGCCCAGGTGTCCGGTCCTTCGTGGCCGGCGATGGCGTAGCGCCAGTCGTCCTTCGCCGTCTCGAGGCTGCGCGCGGCGAGCGCCGGTTCGCTGTCCTTCAGCACGCGATACGCGATGGCCTCCGCCGCGGCGGCGATGTAGTTGACGTTCGGGTTGTTCTGCGCCTCGCGTCGACGGTCGTCCGCCGTGCCGATGATGTTGTCGGTCCAGATGTTGTTGCTCGCGAAGCCGATGCGGTACCCGCCCGGAAAGCGGACCTTGAGCACCCAGTCGAGTCCCCAGCGCGCCTCCTCCAGCAGGAGACGCAGCAGCTCGGGGTCATCACCACGCCGCTTCAGCTGCTCGGCAAGCGCGAACATCGCGTACGTCGCCTCGCCGGTATTCACCAGCCCCTGCGAGAAGTCGCCGGCGTCGTGCCAGCCGCCATTCATGACGATCTGCTGGCCGTCGTGCGTGGCGAGCCAGTCCTGGTGCTCCACATCGTGGTAACCCGGCACGGCGTATCCACACCGTTCGGCGAAGAAGAAGTTGATCGTCTTCAGCACCGTGCTGCGCCACGCGTCGTCGCCGATGGTGAACGGCAGCGTGCGCCGGTCATCCGCCTCGATCACGTAGCGTCCCGGCTGGCGGATGGCGGAGAAATCCATCTCCTGGAAATCGCCGAGCCGCGTGGAGCGGGTGGTCACGGGCGCGGACAGGGCCGCGTGCACGCCGCCCCTGGAATCGAGGCGCAGCAGGGTGAACTCGGGCGCCACGAGGTCACTGGCGAGGGCGGTCTTGCTCGCATCAGCGGCATAGCCGCTCGTGCTGAACGCGATTCGCCCCTTCCCCACTGCCCAACCTTCGTAGTTGTCCGGCGCCACGCGCTGCAGCTCGAGGTCGGCAATCTCGAACGCCACCGTGTCGCCTGGCGCGGCGAACAGCCTGTTCACCCAGTAGCCGATGTCGAGTGACGTCACGCGATCGCGCGCCAGGGGCGTGATCTCCCACACCACCTGCTGCCATTCCCCGTCGCGCAGGGTGGCGTAGTGAATCCCCTCGCGATGGTAGACGTCTGGCACCTTCACCGCGCCGTCGTTGTGCAGCGCGATCTCCAGCGGCAGCATCGGGAAGCCGCGCAGGGTCGGCCGGATGCGCATCGAGAGCCGGTTGTAACCGCTCCAATCCTCCCCCGCGAACGACCGGCGAAGGTTGACGGCTGCGAGGTGATTGCGGGTCGGGGCGTCACCGTGCGGGAACATCGTCACGCTCACGCGCAGCACGGGCATCGTTCCGGGAGCATGCACGGTGTCGAACGACACGGTGCCCGTGCCAGTGAACTTCCACGTGTCCGGCCGGCTCATGTCGTCCAGCGTCCGACGTGCCAGCACCGGCTTGGCGCGCCAGCGCGCTTCGGCCGAGTGCTCGAGGTCGATCGGCAGTGGCAGGGTGATCTGCTGCGCCCGCGCGGGGAGAGCGGGCAGCAGCGCGAGGAAAGCGAGGGAGAGGGCTCGTGTGCTCACGACGGCAGTACGGAAAGAAAAAAAAGAGACTGGGGCGTGGGCGGAACATTCCGCCCACGCCCCAGCTCCATCAAGTGCCTGAAAATCGAATTACTTCGCCAGGTTGCGCACCGACGACGCGAGCAGGCGCACCTTTGCCGCATCGCTCGAGCCGTTAGCATCACTGTCCAGCGACGACGCGAGCTGGTTCAGCGCGCTGCTCCGCGCCGACCCCGAAGCGGCCTCGGCGCGCGACAGCGCCTCGCGCACCGAGTTGATACGGCCGGCGCCGAGTCCGTGCGAGCGCTCGAGCTGGTCCACGTAGGCGCGCGCCAGCGAGAAGGTCGCCGGCCACGCGAAATGCGGCTGCCCCTGCGCGTTCAGGTAGTCGAGGTGCACCGTCTTGGCCGCGTCGAGCTCGTTCTGCGAGATGAACGCGCTCGGCTTGAGCTCGAAGATGTCGAGGCCACGCGCGATCTCGGAGCTGACGATCACGCCGTTGTACCAGTACGCCGACCAGGTGCCACCCGACTCCATCCGCGTGGAGTCGATCGGGCCGCGGTCGAAGAACGCGATCTCGCGCGGATGGGCCGCATCGGTCCAGTCGAACACCGAGATGCCCCCCTGGTACCACGACTGCACCATCACGTCGCGACCGGGGATCGGGATGAGCGAGCCGTTGTGGGCCACGCAGTTCTCCTGCGCCGTCTGCGGCGCGGGGAGCTTGTAGTAGCTCTGGAAGGTCAGCGTGTTGCCGGTGCGCGTGAAGATCGCGTCGGCGCCCCACTGGCGCGGATCGGTCGCGCGGCACTTCGGCTGGCCGCCGCCACCCCACTCGTCGCTGAACAGCACTTTGCTCCCGTCGTTGCTGAACGTGGCCGAGTGCCAGTAGGAGAAGTTGGAATCGGCGACGGCGGCGAGGCGCGTCGGGTGCGCCGGATCGCTGATGTCGAGCAGCAAGCCGTAGCCCTCACATGCACCGCCGGCGAGGCCGATGGCGGGATAGACGGTGATGTCGTGGCACTGCGTCGGCCCCGGGCGCGGCCCGCGCGAGGGACCGCTGGCGCCGAACATCCGGTCGACGATCGACTGCAGGTTCCCGCGCAGCGCCGTGCTGTCTGCCGCCGTGGGATCACCCGAGCCGCCGCGCGCCTTGACGATGCTGTCCAGCATCGGACGGATGAACCGCGGCGACATGACGCGCTCCTCGCCCTGGATGCTGACCACGTAGCCACCGCTGGCCTTCGCGGCGGCGACCGCCTTCGCGTTCGCCGCAGCATCGGCCGGTGCCTCCCCATGGCGCGGCGGCTCCACGAGGCCGTTGAAGATCCGCGGCGAGCTCACGATGGCCGCCTGCTCCGGATGCGCGACCGGCACCTTGATCACCTCGATGCGGAAGAGCGCCGAGTTTGGATCCTCGTCCGGCGACGCGGCGATGCAGCCGGGAAGCTCGTTCGGCGAGCGCACGCGCGACGAACCGGAGATGTACACGTACACGTTGTCCGGATCCTTCGGATCCACGAGCACGGTGTGCGTGTGCGAGCCGCGGCAGGTCTGCACGTTGCCCACGTTGCGCGGATGCTCGATGTCGCTGATGTCGAAGATGCGGAGACCGCGCAGCCGCTCCTTGCTCACCGTGTCCTTCACCCCTTCCGTGCCGCAATCGAGGCGGCCGGTGAGGCCCTCACCGGAGACGAAGAGCAGGTTCTTGTAGACCGACACGTCGCTCTGCGACGCCGGGCAGACGAACGCCGTCTTCAGCACCGGCTTGGCGGGGTTCGAGATGTCCCACACCTGGTAGCCGTTGTAGCTCCCCTGGATGGCGTAGTTGCCAATGAAGGCGAGGTCGGAGTTGGTGATTCCCGCGAACTTCGGCGAGGGTGGCGTCTGCGAGAGCACCTGGAGGTTCCACGACGCCTCGCCGGCGTTGAACAGGCCGGCCTTGAGGCCGATGCGCGGGTCCGGGTTCGGCGCCGCGGTGGACATCGTGGCCGTGGACGCGCCCGTCGTCGCCGGCGCGCTGGCGGGCGAGATCGCGGTGCTGCACGCCGCCACGGAGAGGGCTCCGACGGCGAGTGACAGCCTGAGGACAGCGGAGTGGGTCATGGACATCGTCGAGTGAAAGGTGGTCACGGCAGGGTGATCCCCAGCGTGATGGCGGCGAGCATCTTCTCCATCCGGTTGATCTCGGTGGTCTGATCCACGTTCACGTCATTCGCGAACTTGAACACCAGCTCGTCCTGCGCTGCGCCGTACGAGCCGAAGAGGTCCTTCACCATGGACACGGCACCGCGATGGTGGCTGATCATGTCCCGGAGGAAGAGCACGTCGAACTCCTCGCCGCGCGCGGCGTCGAGCGCCTTCAGCTGCTCCGGCGTGAGCATGCCCGGCATGAGCATGTGCATCGTTTCGCCGTTCATCAGCATCATCGGCGCACTGCCGTCGGCCGGGATCACGGGCACCGGCTTCTGGCGGTCGCGAAGCCAACGCTCCATCGTCGCGATCTCGTCCTTCTGCGCGTTGATGATCCGCGCGGCCAGGCGCTGCACTTCCGGGCTGGCGCCGTGCGTCGGCGCCATGCGGGCCATGGTGATGGCCTGCGTGTGGTGGCCGATCATGTTGTACATGAACTCGACGTCGGCCTCCACGTACGGATTACGGAGACTGTCGGCGCGAGCCTTCGCGATCCAGGCGGCGTCGCTGCTGGCGGCGTCGGTCGCGGGCTGCGGAGCGGTCCGGCTGGCGGCAGGCGCCGCCGGACCACTGCACCCCGCGAGCGCCACGGCGAGGACGGCCGCGGCGAGCGTGCGGTGGTTGCTGGACATGCGATTCATACTAATGGGCGAGGTACTTCTTGGCGATCATCATGTGCACGCCCAGGTTGCCGTCCACGAGCTGGGTGATGTGCGCGTCAGCCGCCATGGATGCCGCCTGGTACGCCTGCGTCTGCGAGATGTGCTTCGTCTCCTGGAGGAACTTCACCATCTCGCGAATCGCCGTCTTCGTGGCTACCACGAGCGAGGTGTCGGTCCCCATGGTGATCCAGTGGGTCGGCGTTTCCCCGCGCGGCCACTCCAGCTTCATGTCCTTGCGCACGATCACCTGGATGCGCCCCTCGAGGTCGGTCTCGATCGCCGTCTGGTCCACCTCGCCATCCCCCTGCGCCGCGTGCCCGTCGCCGAGCTCCAGCAGCGCGCCCTGCACGAACACGGGGATGTAGAGCGTCGTACCCGCCACGAGCTCCCTGTTGTCGAGATTGCCCGCGTGGCGCCCCGGCGGATTGCTGCTCACCCGCCCCAGCTCCGGCGCCGGCGCCACGCCGATCGAACCGAAGAAGGGCCGCAGCGGCACCACGATCCCGGGCGCCACCTCGGCGGTCATCGCCTTCCGGTCCAGGTGGATGAGCGTGCTCGTCCGCTGCTCGCACAGCTCGCGCACGAAGCCGCTGCATCCATTGTAGCCGTAGGCAATGGGGAGCGAGATGGACTTGATCCGCACCTCCAGCACATCCCCCGGCTCCGCCCCTTCTACATAGATGGGACCCGTGAGGATGTGTCCTCCCGGACCGCGCAGCGACCCGGTGTCCTGCGCCACGATGTCGCGCAGGTGCCGAGGCACGTCCTCCGCCTTCACGCCGATCCGCTCGAGGCCCGTCGGCGTGTTCGTGAGCATCGTCTCCACGTCCACGAAATCGCCGGAGCGGACGCGGATCGCCGGCTTTGCCTCGGCCCAGTAATAGCCGTACGCCACCGTGCCGGGTGTGGCCTCGAGGCGGTGGACGGTCGGCTTCTGTGCGGCCGAGGCGTCGGCGAGACCCAAGGACATGAACAGCGCGCCGAACGCGGCCCGCGCCGCGTGCGACCGGGAGACCGGGATGTGCATTGACGCTCCTGACGTGGCGGTGGTCCGTGACTGGCAAGCTGATGGCGGGAGCACGCCCCGTCCAGCCCTGAGCCCGCTTCCTGCATGGCAGAGCCCGCGGCACTAATCACGCAATGGAATCCGGCATGACCTGCCGCAAGGACCTGTCCCCGAGAAGATCATGAAGGAGCCCAAGCAGTCTTTCGACCTGTCCTCCCTGTCGGCCGACTACGATATCGTCGGCGAGCAAGGGAGCACCGACGACGTGCGTCGATACCTGGCCACGCGGAAGGGTGACACCGCGAAGCGTCGCGACGACCAGCCGGGTGTCCTCATCACCGTGTTCCAGACTCCACGGGGCGACGAGGCCAATGCCCTGTCGCACCTTGCGGCCGACACCCAGCTCCTCGCGCGCCTCGCGCACCGGCGGTTGATCCCCGTCGTCGAGGGGCGCTGGCTGGATGACGACCACTACGCCGTCATCACGCGCCGCGTCGCCGAGCCTTCGCTCGCCGACCGCCTCTCCGCCGGCGAGACCTTCACCACGCCGCGCATCGCCGCCATCCTGCGCGACATCAACGGCCTGCTCGAGTGGGCCCGCGAGCAGCGGGTGGTGCATCGCGCCGTGACGCCGGCCAGCGTGTTCCTCGAGCCGAAGACCGACCGCGTTCGCGTCACCTTCGCCGTCGAACCGCTCCGCCGCATCCGCCACTCCGCCGAGGACGACGACGCGCGCACCATCGCGCGCCTCGCCTTCGCGATGCTCACCGGCCAGCCGGAGCCGCAGTCGTATGACGGCAGCGCGCTCGTCGAGCTGCGGCCCGGCCTCCCCGAGCGGCTTGGCGAGGCCACCGACGAGCTGCTGTCGGAGAAGCACGCCGGCACGCCGTCCGACGTGGCCGCCTACATCGCGATGATCGGCATGGCCGACCCGCTCGCCGAAGGAGAAAGCGAGCGCGATCGCATTCGGGCCGAGATCCTCGAGGAGCAGCGCGTGGAGCGCGAGGCGATCGCCACGGCGCGCTTCAACTTCGAGCGCATGATGGAGCAGGAGCGCGAGAAGCTCGCCCACGACCGCGCCGAGCTGGAACGCGCAATCGCGGAGGAGCGCGCGCGGATGGAGCGCGCCGCAACCGAGGAGCGCGAGAAGCTCCAGCGCGCGCTGGAAGCGGAGCGGGCCGCGCTCGCTGCGAAGCGCGCCGAGCTGGAGAAGACGGTCGCCGAGCAGCAGGCCACGATGGAACGCGCCGTCGCCGAGGATCGTCGCCAGCTCGAGCGCCTGCGCGCCGAGATCAAGCGCGCTGGCGAGCAGGAAGTGGAAATGAAGCGGCAGGCCGCGCTCGAGAACATCACGGACGACGAGTCGGTGCTGGACAGCCCCGACTTCGAGCCGGCGGAGTTCGTGGCGCCGGAGCTGGCAGCGCTCGAGCCGCTGGAGTTCGACGACTCCACGCCCCTGCTCAGCGATGCGCCGATGGACTTCTCCCCGCCGAAGGAGCTGGACGAGAAGCTCGACGAGGTGAGCGAGTACTCGCGTCCGCCCGGCCCCACCTCCAAACAGCGGTGGGCGATCGCCTCGGCGGCGATCCTCGCCATCCTGCTCGTGGTGAGCGTCTCGGCGGCGCTGATCTCGCGCCACTCGTCGCGCATCACCTCGACGAGCGCGGGAACCATCGCCGCGCCGGCGAGGCCGCCGGTGGCGACGAGGCCGATCGTCGCCGCACCGGTGGTGGTGGCCAGGCCGGCCGACTCGGTCGCGGCGACCGGGGGCGCTGATTCCACTCGGCTCGCCGCGGCGGCACAGTGGATGGACTCGCTGCGCGAGGCGAATCCTCTCCGTCGCCCGCCACCGCGGGAGACGCCGGCGCCGGTCGCCACGACGAGCACGGAGGCGACGGCGGCACCCACGGATCAGCGGACGACCCCGACGCGCACGACGCGCGACTCGATTCCAAGGCGCGTGATCCAGAGCGTGACGGACAGCATCTTCAACTTCCGCGACGTGACGCCGCGGCGCGACACGGTCAAGCGGGATACGCTGCGGCCCATCCGACCGTCGTGAAATCCAGCGCGGCACGCTAGCTTCTGGCGTGCCGCGACTCCCTGACCAGCCATGAGCGGGCCCGTTACGCCGGCGCCGGCGCGGGCTCGCATCGAATCCGTCGACCTGCTGCGCGGCGTCATCATGATCCTGATGGCGCTCGACCACACGCGCGACTACTTCGGCGCTCCGGTGAACCCCACCGACGTCGCCACCACCACGGTGGCGCTCTTCTTCACGCGGTGGGTCACGCACTTCTGCGCCCCGGTCTTCTTCCTCCTGACCGGCACCGGTGCCTTTCTGGCGCTGCGACGCCGCTCCGTCGCCGGCCTGTCGCGCTTCCTGCTCACGCGCGGGCTCTGGCTGATCTTCCTCGAGTTCGTCGTCGTGCGGTGCCTGGGCTGGCAGTTCAACTTCGATTACCAGCTCACGGTGCTCACCGTGCTGTGGGCGCTCGGCTGGGCGATGATCGTCCTGTCGGCGCTCGTCTGGCTGCCGGCGACCGTGGTGGGAATGATCGGTGCGGCGATCGTACTCGTGCACAACCTGTTCGATGGCGTGCGGGCGGCGTCACTGGGTGCGCTGGCGCCGCTGTGGACGGCCCTGCACGCGCCCGGCGTGCTGTGGACCGACGGCACCCACATGGTCTTCGCCGCGTACGTGCTGATCCCGTGGGTCGGCGTCACGGCGGTGGGCTACGCGCTGGGACAGGTGTACCGCTGGGAGCCGGAGCGACGTCGGCGCTTCCTGCTGCGCCTGGGGATCGCGCTCGTGATCGCGTTCATCGCGCTGCGCCTGGTGAACCTCTACGGCGACCCATCCCGGTGGGCGCACCAGCGCTCTGCCGTCTTCACGGCGTTGTCGTTCATCAACGCCACCAAGTATCCGCCGTCGCTGCTCTACCTGCTGATGACGCTCGGGCCGGCGCTGCTCTTCCTGCGTGCCGTCGACGGAGCGATGCCGCGCGCGCTGCGGCCGGCACTCGTCTTCGGCAAGGTGCCGATGTTCTACTACGTGCTGCACATCGTGCTCATCCACCTGCTGGCGGTCGTCGCGTGCCTCGTGCGCTACGGCAGCGCGCACTGGATGTTCGAGTCGCCCACGCTGGATCGCTATCCCGTCACGCAGCCGCCGGGATGGCCGGCGCCGCTGCCGGTGGTGTGGCTCATCTGGGTGACCGTGGTCGTGCTGCTCTATCCGCTCTGCCGCTGGTTCGCCGGCCTCAAGCGCCGGCGGACTGATTGGTGGCTCAGCTATCTGTGAGCCTGGCACGCAGCCTCGCGCGGCGGAAAGGAGCGGCGCATATTCGTCGTCACTTCCCGCCCCGAGGATCCCGCGCATGGGTGTCTACGCTCCCCCCGTCCCGCCCCGCCCGACGAAATACTGCCACGCCTGCGGCAACACCATCGACGCGATGGCCGTCGTCTGCCCGAAGTGCGGCGTCATGCAGAGCTCGGCCGGCCTGGAGCCACTGAGCGACAAGCGCATCCTGCCGGCGTTCATCCTGTGCTTCGTGCTCGGCGTCTTCGGCGCGCACCGCTTCTACGCGGGCAAGACGATGAGCGGCATCCTGCAGCTCCTCACCTTCGGCGGCCTGGGGCTGTGGACGCTCTACGACATGATCATGATCGTCATCGGCAACTTCACCGACGACGAGGGGAACCGGATCACGGAGTGGACGTGATCAGTACTTCGGAATCGACGGATCCACCTCGTCGCTCCACCGCAGGATGCCGCCAGTCACGTTGGTCGCGCGCAGTCCCGCAGCGCTGAGCTGGCGGACCGCGTCGGCGCTTCGTTTGCCCGAGCGGCAGTAGACCACGACCTCCTTTGCCGGGTCGAGCGTCGGGATCGCCTCCCGCACCGTGGCGAGGGGCACGAGGCGCGCCCCCTCGATGTGGCCGATCTGCCACTCGTTCGGCTCGCGCACGTCGAGCAGGGTGAAGTCCTCGTGCGCGGCGAGTCGCCGCGCGAGCTCGGTGGGTGTGATCTCGTTCATCATGTCGCTCGCAGTTTCGTTGGTGGGTTCCCCTGACGGCATCCCGCAGAACGCCTCGTAATCGATCAGCTCCGTGATCTCGTGCGTGCCGCACGCGGGGCACATCGGGTCGCGCGGCACCTTCACTGAATGGAAGCGCATGCCGAGCGTGTCGATCAGCAGCAGCCGGCCGGCCAGCGTGTCGCCGATGCCGAGGATCAGCTTGAGCGTCTCCGTCGCCTGGATCGTACCCACGAGGCCGGGCAGTACGCCGAGCACGCCACCCTCTGCGCAGCTCGGCACGAGGCCGGGCGGTGGCGGATGCGGAAAGAGGCAGCGGTAGCACGGTCCGTCACCGCTCGAGAACACCGACGCCTGCCCCTCGAAGCGGAAGATCGAGCCGTAGACGTTCGGCTTGCCGAGCATCACGCACGCGTCGTTCACCAGGTAGCGCGTGGGGAAGTTGTCGGTGCCGTCCACGATCACGTCGTACGCGCCGAGGATCTCCAGCGCGTTCGCCGAGGTGAGCTGCACGCGATGCGTCTCGACGACCACATGCGGGTTGAGCTCGACGATGCGGTCGCGCGCCGATTCGATCTTCGGGCGCCCCACGTCGCTCGTGCCGTGCAGTACCTGACGCTGGAGGTTGGAGAGATCGACCGTGTCGAAGTCCACGATGCCGAGCGTGCCCACGCCCGCCGCGGAGAGGTAGAGCGCCGTCGGTGAGCCGAGCCCGCCCGCGCCGATGAGCAGGACGCGCGCATTGCGAATGCGCTTCTGCCCCTCCAGCTCCACGTCCGGCAGGATGAGATGCCGGCTGTAGCGCAGCAGCTCGTCGTGCGACAGGTCGATGCTCACCGGTGGCTCACCCGCCACTCACCGCGGCGACGATCATGATCGTGTCGCCGTCTTTCACAGGGGTGGCCAGCCCGGCGGCAAATCGAATGCTTTCCTCGCCGACGAAGACGTTCACGTGCTCACGCACCTCGCCCTGCTCCGTGACGATGCGGTCGAGCACCGCCGGCCAGCGTCGCCCCAGCTCGGCGAGCGCGTCGGCCACCGTGCCGCAGCCCGTCTGGAGCTCGAGCGTGCTGCTCCCTCGCGAGTAGGTGAGCAGCGCACGCGGAAGGACGACGGAGACTGCCATGCGGATCAGCCCTGCGCGCCGCTGCGCCCGACGACGAACGCCTTGACGCAGGTGATCGACGGCAGCGCGTCGGCGATGGCGCTCCAGCTGTCGCCGTCGTCATTGGAAGCGTAGACCTTCCCGCTCCGCGTGCCGAAGTAGATCCCCGCCTTGTCGTGCGTGTCGGCGGTGAGGGCGTCGCGCACGACGGTCTCGAAGGCATCCTGCTGCGGGAGGCCGCTGGTGAGCGGCTCCCAGGACGCGCCGGCGTCGCGCGTGCGGTAGACGCGCATCTTCGCCTCCGGCGTGCAGCGGAACTCGTCCGACTGCATCGGCACGATGTACACCGTGTCGGTGTCGTGCGGGTGCATCTGCATCGCGAAGCCGAAGTCCGACGGGACCCCGTTGGCGATGTCGGTCCACGAATCGCCGGCGTCGTCGCTGCGGTAGAGCCCCCAGTGATTCTGGAGGAAGAGCCGCTCCGGCTTCGCCGGATGATTCACCACCTTGTGCACGCACTGGCCGAACTCCGGATACTTGTTCGGCAGGAAGACGGCGCGCACGCCGTCGTTGCGCGGGCGCCACGTGCGTCCCCCGTCTTCCGTGCGGTAGTTCCCCGCCGTGGAGATGGCGATCAGCATGCGCTGGTGATCGTCCGACATCGGCACGATGGTGTGCAGGCACAGCCCGCCGCCTCCCGGCTGCCAGCGCGGGCGATGCTCGTGCTTCAGCAAGCCCTCCACCGGCACCCAGCTCTCGCCGCCATCGCGCGACTCGAAGAGCGCCGCCGGTTCCACGCCAGCCCACAGGCGATCGGGGTCGCTCATCGGGCCGGCCATGATCTGCCAGACCTGCACCAGCGAAAGCCCCGAGTCTTCGGGGAAGCGCACCGTCTGCCGTTCGGGACCGGTCCACGACGCGCCGTAGTCGTCGCTCAGGCGGATCGTGCTCCCCCAGTGGAAGCTCCGCGTCGCGGCGAGGGTGCGGCGCCGCCCGCCACGCTCGTCGTACGTCAGCGCGTAGACCGATTCGCCGGGAAAGTGCGGGCCCGACATCGTCCACTTCTTCCGCTTCCCGTCGGCGGAGAAGATGAAGGCGCCCTTGACCGTACCGACGAGGAGGAGGACGTCGCCTGCGGAGGGAGTCGTTGCGGTGACAGGCATGGGAGGCGAGAGGGAGGGATCTGGATTCTGCCGCTGGCGGGGAGGGGGCGCAAGGTGGGTGACAACCCCGTCTGACCACTCGTCCACAGCGAAAGGCGCATTTCGCTACCGCCCACCGACCACCGTCCTGCCCCCCGTCCTGTCCGACCGCACGGAGTCTCTTCTCGCCGAGCTGGTCGAGCTGCAACGCCGTCAGATCAGCAATCAGGAACAGGCGCTCGCGCGACAGGACCAGGCGCTGGCGCGACAGGAGCATGCGATCTCGGTGCAGCAGCAGGTCGTCGATCGCCAGAAATCAGCAGTCCGCCGCCTGTGGCTGGTCATCGTCATCGCGACGGTCGTTCTCGCCGGATTGCCGGTCCTCTCGTGGGCGATCTCCTGGGTGAGGTTCCTGCCGCGCTGAGCCGCGACGCGTAGTCGGGGCTGCAGATGAGGATGCCGTCCGCGTTTCCGACCAGGACCCGCAGTTTCGCCACAGCTGGTGGAATCCTGTTGCCGTCGATCGTGTCGAGAACCGGATTGAATGCCGGCAGCTCGGCGAGCCCGTCGTACGGCGCGACCTCTCCCACGATGGCGCTGGCGCGACTCCAGCCACCGCAGTATTCACATGTCCATGCTGCGCTCGAACACGCTCGTCGTTCGCTCTTGCCTGCTTCGCGGCGCCATCCTGTGGCTCCTCGCGCGCACGCTGATCTCCGCCATGATCGTCGCCGCCTACGGCGATCCATTCGCCGTCTCTGCGCGCTCGGCGGTGATCATCATCGGTATGAGTACGGCACTCGCTTTCGCACAGACCGCCCGCCTCCGCGAGCGTGTCCTGCTCGGCAATCTCGGCGTGCCTGGCGCGACACTGGCCGCGTACTTCGCGCTGCCGGCGCTGGCGGGAGAGTTGGTCATCGCACTCCTGGGCGCGGCTCTCGGGTGACGGAGCTCCTCTGCGCCGACTGCGTCGGCAAGAGCTATCGCGGACGACGCATCCTCTCGTCGGCGTCGTTGCGCGCCGTCCCCGGCGAGCTCCGCGCACTGCTCGGCCGGAATGGCGCCGGGAAGTCCACGCTGCTCAAGATCGCAGCCGGCTGGGTGCAGCCCGATACCGGCAGCGTGCGATGGGATGCCGAGACCCTCGACCGCGCAACGCTTTCTTCGCTGGCACGACTCGGCTTGTTCTACCTTCCGGACCACGACCTGCTCTCCGACGCCTTTACTATCCGCCGGCAGCTCGAGATGCTGATGCGGCAGTACGACGGACTCGAGCCGGAGGAGGCGGCACGGCGCACCGGTGTCGAGGCGCATCTCGACAAGCGCCCGCGGTCGCTTTCAGGCGGCGAGCTTCGCCGCGCGGAACTGGCCGCCGTACTGGTGCGGCGGCCACGGTGTCTCCTCGCGGACGAGCCGTATCGTGGCATCGCGCCGAAGGATGCCGAGGTGCTGACGAGCGTGTTTCGCGAGCTCGCCGAATCCGGCGTCGCTGTCGTAGTCACCGGGCACGAAGTGCCGACGCTGCTCGCGGCCGCAGATCACGTGACATGGTGCGTCAGCGGCACGACGTACGAGCTTGGCGCCCCGGAACGAGCGTCGGAGGACGAACGGTTCCGGCGGGAATACCTCGGGGCGGGCTTCGCGCGCGCGGTCAGGTGATGCTGCTGGACCCTCCGTTCAGCGATGCGCCCGCAACGACGCCGACGCGCTTCCCGTCATGATCGGCGGACCACGCCGAGCGCCGCGCACCTCCGGCGGCAGCGGAACGCTCGCCGCGCTCACCGGCACGCTCGGCCCATCCTCCCAGTTGACCAGCATCAGCGTCGCACCCTGCCGCCAGGCACCGTCCAGCGTCGGCAGCGACGGATCATCGTCGTCCGGCAGCCGGTAGTTGACGGTGCCCTGATGCACGCTCGCACCGGGAAGCACGAGCAGCCCCATGTTGGAACCGGAGTTGGTTCGCTGCAGGGCGATGCCTTCATGCCGCTGCTCGTTGACGAGGTACAGCTTCGGCCCCGCTGCATCGTTGGTCCAGTCCTGGTCGCTCGACGCCTTTCCAACTGCCTTCGTGCTCAGGCGGAGGATGTCGTCCGTGCCATCGAGGTTCAGCCCGACGACTCGCGTGCTCTGCCCGTCGCGGAGCACCGATGCGCCAGTGCGCAGCGGAAGCGTTGCGAACACACGTGGGCGAACGAGTGTCAGGTCACCAGTGACCCGAACGCTGTCGACCCCACCCGACACCGCGCGGCGAATGTCACCGAGCACCACCTGGTCCCTGTCCGCGCTCGGCCCGGAGAATCGCTCCATGTCGTCGTGCACGGTGGGAACCCCTGGCAGCACGAGATTGCCCGCGCGCAGCACCGTCGGCCCGAACACCCAGAGCGGCATCTCGGTAGTCGTGCCGTTGTGCAGGAAGAATCGCGCACGGGCGTGGTCCAGCCGATAGCGCTGGTTTCCCGATGCTCCGGTGAGCGTGATGCGGAGCCGGAATCGCCCCTCCCGCCGGATCTTCGCCGTGTCCCGCACCTCGATGCTGATGCCCGGAGAACCGGCGGCGGTCCTGGCGGAATCAGGGACAACGACCCGCGATGGACCGGGTCCCGAGCTCGAGACCGTTCCAGCCAGAAGGAGGATGAGCGCGGCCACGCCAAGCGTTCGCACCCGGCGAAGCCCCCGGCGCAGGTAGAGCAGCGCGAGGAGCGACACCACGCCGATCAGCCCGATCACTCCGGCCAACGTGCGCATCCCCGATTCACCCCACGCCGACCCTTCGTCGCCTGAGAGGGCGATGCCCATCGCGAGTGCGGCGATGAGAAACGCCACCACGGCGAGCAGGAAGGAGCGCAGCTCCGGCGTGAGGGCGGCGAGGAACATCGCGAGCAGCAGCACGAACCCGTACATGCCTGCCGACGCGAGCAGGATCGACGCCTGCTCGTCACGCGGCACGTCGAAGGCGATCAGCCCGAGCCACTGCCCGAGCAGCGGCACGAGCAGCAGCACGGCTGCCACCAGCGCCAGCTTCGCCGCGAGCATGACCGAACGACGGAATGGCTTGCTCGCCCAGAAGGCGTCGGCGCGCGTCGGCGAGTCGGTCTGGACGATTGTCGCCGCCGCCACCGGACCGGTGACGATCATCAGCACCGCGGCCAGCTGCAGACGGCCACCGGCAAGGTTCTCCGCCGACACCGCGCCGAGCGTGGCCGCGATCGCCAGCACGACGAACGCGCCGAGCACCCACTTCGACTGGCGCACGTCCTTCTTCACGATGTGCCAGAGCTCTCCCAGGGCGCTCATGCCGCCACCTCCTTCACCGCACGACGTGAAGCACTCGTCGCGAGCGCGATGAACAGCTCGCGCAGCGACGCGTCGTGGATCTCCACGTCGGTCGCCTGTGGCAGCAGCGCCCGCAGCCGCTCATCGCGCTCCACGTCGCCGTGCGCGGTGATGAAACTGACGCGCGCCCCCGCGCGCTCGACCGACATCCAGTCCGCCGCTGGCTGGAGCGACCTGGCCGCTCCTTCGTCCGCCATCCGCGCCTCCACGCGCTTGAACCGCGCCCGCAGCGACTCCACCGATTCGGACAGCGACAACCGACCGTGATCGAGGAACCCGACCCAATCGGCGAGCAGCTCCAGCTCACCCACGTCGTGTGAGCAGAGCAGCACGCTCCACCCCTCCTGGCCCGCCGTCTCGAGCAGCCCATGCACCAGCTCGTCCTTCACGAGGACGTCCATGCCGGTGAAGGGCTCGTCCATCACGAGGAGCTTCGGTCGTGGCGCGAGTGCGCACAGCAGTGCCGCTTTCATCTGCCCGCCGCGTGAGAGCGCGCCGATGCTCTTCTGCGGGTCGAGCTCGAAGCGTTCCCGGAGGTCGGTAGCCAGTGCCCGATCCCACGTGGGGTAGAGCGGAGCCAGATACGCTTCCAGCTCCTGCACCCGCATCCACTGCGGCAGCCGCTGCCCCTCGGCGATGTAGCCGATCTCCGCGCGCTGCTGGCGCGTCAGGGAATCATGGTGCACGCCGAAGACCGTCAGCCGCCCCGCGCTCGGCCGGCGGAGGCCCATGACGATCTGCAGCAGTGTCGTCTTCCCCGAGCCGTTGGGTCCGATCAGGGCGTAGAGCGCGCCTTCGGGGACCGTGACACTCAGGTCATCCAGCGCTGCCGTCCTGCCGTAGCGATACGTCAGGTGACTGGCTTCGATCACTCCACTCATGCGGTCTCTCCGGTGAGCTTCATCGCGCACGCGCGCATCGTCATCGCGAGCCATCGGCGGCGTCGCCGAACAGCTCGGCCCAGCGGGCATCCACTGCCTTCGTCACGTCGGCCTTCGACAGGCCGAGCCGCTTTGCCTCCACCACCAGCTGCTCCACCTCCTTCGACATGAGCGCCCGACGCTCGGCGGCCGACGCGCGGCGCCCCTGCGTCACCACGGTGCCGATGCCCGGGCGCACCTCGAGCAGGCCATCCCGTACCAGCTCCGCGACGACCTTCTGCGCCGTGTTCGGGTTGATCTTGAGCGCCTGACTGAGCTCGCGGACGGACGGAAACGTCGCGCCGGGTGCGAGCTCGCCGGAGACCACGGCTTTCGTCGCCGCATAGACGATCTGGCGGTAGGGCGACTGGCCGGGAACCAGGGTGACGGCGAATGGAAGCATGGTGTACTATGTGCTCTAGTACACCGGGGTGTCAAGCACCAGTTCCTCGACCGTCGCGAGCCGGGCGACGCCGCGGGGCATCCGTCACCGGTTGCGCGCCCCGGTGCGCCAGAGTACCTCCCAAGGCTCACGCGAGCCCGCCACCACCGACCAGCGCATGCCCCACGAGACCGCACTGATCGCGACGATCGCCGCCGGCCTGAGCCTGGCCTTCCTGTTCGGGCTTCTCGCCGTCCGCCTGCGGATGCCGCCCCTCGTCGGCTACCTCCTCGCCGGCGTCATCGTGGGACCCCACACGCCCGGCATCGTCGTCGATACGGGGCTCGCGCAGCAGCTGTCGGAGATCGGCGTCATCCTGCTGATGTTCGGCGTCGGGATCCATTTCTCCGTCGGCGACCTGCTCGCGGTGCGCCGCATCGCCCTCCCCGGCGCGCTCGTGCAGATCACCGTCGCCACACTGCTCGGCGCCGTCGTCTCACACCTGCTCGGCTGGCCGTGGGGCGCCGGCCTCGTCTTCGGGCTCTGCCTCTCGGTGGCGAGCACCGTCGTGCTGCTCCGCGCACTCGAGGATCGCGGCATCCTCGACACCACCGATGGGCGGATCGCCGTCGGCTGGCTGGTGGTCGAGGACCTCGTCACCGTCGTCGTTCTCGTCCTGCTCCCGGCGCTCGCCCAGCCACTCGGCGGCGCGGCGCCGGCGACGGGCGCCGAGGGCCAGGGCCTCGGCGTCGCGCTCGCGCTCACGCTGGGGAAGGTCATCCTCTTCGTCGCGCTCGTGCTCGTCGTCGGCATGCGGGCGGTACCGTGGCTCCTGTCGCGGGTCGCGCGCACCGGTTCGCGCGAGCTGTTCACGCTCGCGGTGCTCGCCGTGGCGCTCGGCATCGCCTTCGGCGCGTCGGTGCTGTTCGGCGTTTCCTTCGCGCTCGGCGCCTTCTTCGCCGGCATGGTGGTCAATGCGTCCGAGCTGAGCCAGGAGGCGGCGGAAGACGCGCTGCCGCTGCAGGACGCCTTCTCGGTGCTCTTCTTCGTCGCCGTCGGCATGCTGTTCGACCCGCGCATCATCGTGCAGCAGCCGCTCGAGGTGCTGGCCGTCGTCTTCATCGTGATGATCGGGAAGTCGGCCGCTGCATACGGGATCGTGAAGCTCTTCGGGCGCTCCACGCACACGGCGCTCCTCATCTCGGCGAGCCTCGCGCAGATCGGCGAGTTCTCCTTCATCCTCGCCGCGCTGGCGCGCTCACTCGGCCTGCTGCCGGCGCAGGGTGAGAGCCTCATCGTTGCCGGCGCGCTCATCTCCATCACGCTCAATCCGGCCGCCTTCGCAATGGCGGCGCGCGCCTATCGGCACGGCAATGGCGACGGTGAGCGGGCGCCGAGCGACGAAGACGAAGCGGCGGCCGGCGTGCCCGTCGAGGAGCTGCATGACCATGTCGTCCTCATCGGCGCCGGCCGCGTGGGCCGGCCGATCGCCGCGGCACTCGCGAGGCACGATGTGTCCTTCGTGGTGATCGAGCAGCGCCTTGAGCTGGTGGCGATACTGAGGGAGGAAGGCGTGCCGGTCGTCTTCGGCGACGCGACGCGCCCCGACGTGCTGAAGCGCGCGCACCTCGACAGCGCACGGCTGCTCGTCATCGCCACGCCCGATCCCTATCACGCGCGCGCCGTGCTCGATATCGCGAAGCGCGTCAACCCGACCGTGGGAACGGTCGTTCGCACGCACAGCGAGACGGAGCGCGCCTACCTCGAGGAACGGGGCGTCGACTGGGCGCTGATGGGCGAGCGTGAGCTCGCGATCGGCATGGTGCGGCGCACCCTCGAGCGGGCGGGCGCCGACTACGACATGGCGACCGAGGCAGCACGCGTGCTGCGCGCACCGGCCGTGGGAGAGCGGTCAGCCAGTCACTGACCGGCCATGTACCTCGCCAGGTATGGCGCCGTGCGGCTCCGATTCACCTGGGCCACGTGCGCCGGCGGCCCACACGCCACCACCCGCCCCCCTTCGTCACCGGCGCCCGGCCCGATGTCCATCACGTAGTCGCTCACCGAGACCACGTGCATGTCGTGCTCGACGACGATCACCGTGTTCCCCGCCTCCACCAGCCCGTCGAGCTGCTTCACCAGCCGCTCCACGTCCGCCGGGTGCAGGCCCGTCGTCGGCTCGTCCAGAATGTACAGCGTGCTGCCGCGCGACATCCGCTGCAGCTCGGTCGCCAGCTTGATCCGCTGCGCCTCGCCGCCGGAGAGCTCCGTGGCCGGCTGGCCGAGCCGGAGGTAGCCCAGCCCCACCTGCCGCAGCACGTCGAGCGAACGTCGCACCGGCTCTTCCGCCTCGAAGAACTCGTATGCCGTGTCCACTGTGAGCCCGAGCACCTCGGCGATGTTCTTTCCGTTGTACGTGATCTCGAGCGTCTTCTCGTTGTATCGCGTGCCGTGACACACGGGACAGGGCGTGTACACGCTCGGCAGGAAGAGCAGCTCCACGAACACGAAGCCCTCACCCTCGCAGTTGGGGCAGCGCCCCTTGGCGACGTTGAACGAGAAGCGCCCCGCATCGTAGTGTCGCGCCCGTGCCGCCTTCGTGCTCGCGAACAGCTTGCGCACTCCGTCGAACAGTCCGGTGTACGTCGCGAGGTTCGATCGCGGGGTGCGCCCGATCGGCCTCTGGTCCACACGCACGAGTCGCTTGATGCGGTCCATCCCGCCGGTGATGCGCCCGTTCGTCTCGCCACGCTCGCGCATCAGGGGATCGGTGTCTTCCTCGTCTTCGGCGAGCTCATGCCCGAGACATTGCGCCACGAGCTCCACGAGCGCCTGGCTCACGAGGCTCGACTTCCCCGAGCCGGACACGCCGGTCACCGACGTCAACACGCCGAGCGGAAACTTGACGTCGAGGTCGCGCAGGTTGTTGCGCGTCACGCCGCGCAGCTCGAGCCAGCCCGCCGGCGTGCGCGGCATGCGCTCGGTGCGGTGCGCCGCCGCGTTGAACACGTACTCGCGCGTGCGCGACTCCTTCACCTGTTCCAGGCCGGCCAGCGGACCGCTGTAGAGGATCTCGCCGCCATGCTGACCCGCCTGCGGTCCCACGTCAACGATCCAGTCCGCATGGCGGATGACGTCGATCTCGTGCTCCACGACGAACAGCGAGTTCCCCGATTCGCGCAGCCCATCCAGCGCGCCGAGCAGTGCCTCGGTGTCGGCCGGATGCAGGCCGGCTGACGGCTCATCGAGCACGTACACCACGCCGAACAGGTTCGACCGCACCTGCGTCGCGAGGCGTAGTCGCTGCAGCTCGCCCGGTGACAGTGTCGGCGTGCTGCGCTCCAGGGTGAGGTAGCCGAGTCCGAGGTCGAGCAGCACCTCCACGCGGCTGCAGATGTCCTCGGCGATGCGCTGCATGACGACGACGCGCTCGGGATGATCGTCCTCGAGCTGCTTCTGTCCCTTGCCGTGGCTCTCGGCGTAGGGACGCAGCAGGTCGCCGAACCGCTTGATCGGCAGCCGCGACATCTCGGTGATGTCGAGGCCGGCGAAGGTGACGGAGAGCGCCGCGCGCGTGAGGCGCTTGCCGTGGCAGAGCGGACACTCGCTGCTCACCATGTACTCGGCGGCGCGCTTCTTCATCGTCGCACTCTGCGAGTTGGCGAAGGTGTGCAGCACGTGCCGCTTCGCGCTGCTGAAGGTGCCCATGTAGTCCGGCTCCTCGCGCCGCTTGATCGCCCGCTTCACCTCGGCGTGGGTGTAGCCGCCATACACCGGCACCTGCGGCTGCTCGTCGGTGAAGAGGATCCAGTCGCGCTCCTTCTTCGGGAGGTCCTTCCACGGGCGATCAACGTCGTAGCCGAGCGTGATGAGGATGTCGCGCAGGTTCTGCCCCTGCCATGCCGTGGGCCACGCGGCGATGGCGCGCTCGCGGATGCTGAGCGAAGGATCGGGGACCATGGATTCTTCCGTCACCGCGTACACGCGGCCGAGCCCGTGGCATTCGGGACAGGCGCCCTCCGGCGTGTTGGGCGAGAATCCTTCGGCGTAGATGATCCCCTGCCCTCGCGGGTACGTGCCGGCGCGCGAGTACAGCATGCGCAGCAGGTTGGAGAGCGTCGTCACGCTGCCCACCGACGAGCGCGTCGTCGGCGAGCCGCGTTGCTGCTGGAGCGCCACCGCCGGGGGGAGCCCGTCTATGGCATCGACCTCGGGGACGCCCTGCTGGTGGAACAGGCGCCGCGCGTATGGCGCCACGGACTCCAGGTATCGCCGCTGCGCCTCGGCGTACAGCGTCCCGAAGGCGAGCGAGCTCTTGCCCGAGCCGGACACGCCGGTGAAGACGACCAGCGCGTCGCGCGGGACCTGGAGTGAGACGTCCTTGAGGTTGTGCTCGCGGGCCCCGCGCACGCGGACGAAGCCGCGATCGGCCGAGCTGTCGGGCGGGATGGTGGGTTTTTCGTTGCGCATCCGGAAGTGGTGACTGGCAATGCCGAAGCTGTTGAACCCGGCAGCGCATGAGCGAAAGGCACGCCAGTGCGGCTTTACCCTGCTCGCACCCCGACGTAGCGTTCCAGCACCCACCACCAGGATGCGGCTTTGACCTCACGCACCCCTCGAATGCGTCTTCGGCACGTCATGTCGGCAGCGTGCTCCCTTGCCACCCTTGCCGCCTGCCAGCCGCCGCGCACCGCCAGCTCCGACGTCGCCTTTCGTTCTTCCGTGTCAGGCGTGGACTGGGAGCTGATGGAGCTCAACGCCAAGACGGCCTCGACCGGGGCGGGAGGCCGTCGCGCCACCCTCCGCTTCGATGCGGACTCGGCGCGCGTGACCGGATTCAGCGGCTGCAACCGGTTCTCCGGCAGCTACACCCTGAACGGCGACTCCCTCCGCTTCGGCCCGCTCGTCATGACGCGGATGGCCTGCACGGATGGAATGGAGCTCGAGCGTGACCTCTCGGCCGCACTTGAGGCGACGCGCCGCTACGAGCTGTCGAGCACCCAGCTCAAGCTCTTCGGTCCGTCGAAGGCGATCGCGCGGTTCAGCCGGCAGATCCCCGAGCCAGATCGTCGCCCGGACACCTGACGCTGGCCTCGCCCGTATGGACTGGCACCACCACGTCGGAGCGAGTCCATGCTGGCCACCGCGCGCACTACTCAGCCTACTCAGCGGTCGGGAGAGGTCCCGTCACCGCTCTCCCTCACGCAGCGCTGCCCGTACTGCTGCGACCTGATTCCGCGCGAAGCGAAGAAGTGCCGATCGTGCGGAGAGTGGGTGGTCCGGACGTCGAGTGGCGCGTTCGCCACCATGCTGCGCCTTGCCGCGATTGCGTGGGCCGCCGGTACCCTGCTCATCGCGGCGGGACTCCTGAAGGCGGCCGAGGGCGTGCGGCGCTGGGTCTGGCTGCACGCCGTGGATCCCACCATCACGCCGAAGGTGGTGGACATCGTGATCTACCTGCTGATCGCGCTCGTCGTGATTCGCGGGCTCATGGTGAGCGTCGGGCTCGGCGTGATGGCCGGGTTGTCGCCGCGCCGGCCTCGCTGGTGGAGCTGAGCGAGACCGGCGGGCCGTTCAACCGATCCTACTTCTTCCAGTTGTCGTTCGACGCGTCGGCATCCATCCAGATGCCGTGGTCCAGCGTCACGCTGCTCACTGCCTTTCGCGCCGGGACGGTGACGGTGGCCTTCTGCAGGTTCGTCTGCCAGATGGCCGGGGACTGGTGGAAGGTCTCGCTCGTGCCGTCCGCGTACTTCACCACCACATCCACCGGCGCGGGCATCCCGCCGATGTTCTCCAGCGAAACCCGATTGCCGTTCGCCGCGCGTGTCACGCCGCGTACGGCGAAGTCGATGTAGTTGTTGCTGAAGTACCAGGCATTGAAGAACCAGTTCAGGTTCCGCCCGGAGAGGTCGTTCATCGAGTTGAAGAAGTCCCACGGGATGGGATGCTTCCCGTGCCAGCGGTCCATGAAGCCGTGCAGCGCACGCCTGAAGGTGGCGTCACCGAGCATGTCCTTCAGGGCCAGGTAGCCGAGCGCCGGCTTGCCGTACGCGTTGTTTCCGTACGATGGGCCCTTCAGCACGTCGGCCGGCGTGACGATCGGCAGGTCCTCCAGAGGCGACGGATCGTTGATCCAGCCGTTGACGCGGAACTGCTTGAAGAACTCCGTCGCTCGCTCCTCACCGAGGTTGGCGCGGTTGATCAGGTATTCGAACGTCGTTGCCCACCCTTCGTCCATGAAGCCGTAGCGCGTCTCGTTGATGCCCATGTAGAAGGGGAAGTACGTGTGCGCAATCTCGTGCTCGGCGACGAACGCCGAGAACACCGTGTCGGCGTAGGACTCGTCGTTCGCCATCATCGGGTATTCCATGCCGGCGAAGCCCTGCACGACGGTTGTCTTCTCGTAGGGGTAGGGCACGCCCGGCCAGTTGTGCGACAGCCAGTCGAGGGCGTGGCTGGCGAAGCGCACCATGTGGTGATAGTCCGCCGAGGTGTCGTTGTACGCCGCCTGCACGCTCGCGCGCCGATGCGTGGCATCGTCCACGACCACGCTCCCGGCGTCCCAGTCGTAGTGGTCGCTCAGGTTGAACGCCATGTCGGGGACATTGCTGGCACGGAAGTGCCACGAGTTCACCGGTCCGGTGGCGGTCACGCGCTCCGCCGCGAAGTCGGCACGAGTCGCGACGCGGATCGTCGTGTCCGAGGTGAAGGAGGCGCGGAAGCGCTGGAGCACGTCCGGCTGCAGCACCTCATCGGCGTTGAGGAGCGTGCCGGTGCCCCACACCGCGAAGTTCGCCGGCACCTTCACCGTGACGTCATAGTCGTTGAAGTCGCTGTAGAACTCCTGCCCATCGGTGAAATCCATCGTGTCCCACCCGTTGTAGTCGTCGTACACGGCGACGCGCGGGTAGAAGTAGGCGAGGAACCAGGTCGTGGAGTCGATCATCCCTTCGCGGCCGCTCTCCAGGGAGATCACGTAGCTCCAGTCGAAGGCGAGCGTCACCGAGTCATGCGGCGCCAGCGGCTGCGGGAGCTGGGCGCGGTGGTTGGTGAAGCTGTTCGCGTTCCGCCACGGCACCGACTGCCCGTTCACGGTGAACGAGCTCACCGTCACGCCGGGCGTGAGGTAGAGCGAGTCGGCTCCGCCGTTTCGCGGCGCACCAGGTTTGTGAATGTTGAGGAACAGCTTGAAGTTGAGCGACTTGAGCGTGTCGGGGCTGTTGTTGAAGTAGACGATGCGCTCCGTGCCGCGGACGGTGCGGTCGGGCGGCAGTGCCGTGACGGTGATCGAATACCGCCCGTGATTCTGCCAGTACTTCGGCCCGGGGCGTCCGTCGGGGGAACGCGTTCCTTCCTTGTAGGCCTGCCGGACGGCGCGCGGCCGGTAGAGCTGCTGGGCGGCCGCCTGCTGCGCGCTCGGCGCCGTCAGCGGCGCGAGCGTCAGCAGCGCAAGGCAGGACGCCGCCAGGGTGATGCGATTCGACTGCATGCTCGACATGACGTGATCTCCGTTCGTTGCACGTACGGACAACTTCGGGCAGCGGCCGCGCCCGGTTTCATCAATCTACAGTCGGTCGCGTCGCGGCTCTGGCTGCCAGTCGTGGCACGCACGGTGCCCGTCAGGAGGGCCCCGATTCAGGAGACCATCATGGCACACGACGAATACAGCCGAGCTGGCCGCGAGCAGGACCGCAACAACGAGCGCCACGGCCGCGACCGCGATCACTTCCGCGACAACGACGACGTGCGCGACCCGATCCCGCCCGATCAGCGCAACGACACCAGGCCGGACACGCGGTCCGAGGCGCGCGGCGAGGCGCGCGAGAACGTCGGGAACGTGGCGCGCGGCACCGCGGCGCACCCGCGTGAGGGCGGGAACGACAGGACGAAGCACGCCGGGGAGAAGCGTACGCGCGACTGAGCCGCGGCTTTACGGCAGGATCACGCCGCCCTTCACCCGCAGGCGGATTCGCTCGACGGCCCTGAAGTCGTCGAGCGGATTGCCGTCCAGCACGACGAACGACGCCTCGTCGCCGGGAGCGGTGCCGAACTTCCGGTCGGGGAAGATCGCGCGCGGCGTGGCGAGGCTCCACATGCGCAGTAGCGCCGTGTCGGAGAACACGCCAAGCTCGCGCACTCCCATCACCTCGGGCAGGCTGGTCGTGCGGTAGCGATCGCTCCCGATCACCACGTTGACACCCGCGTCTCGCAGCAGGCGAAGGTTGTTGGCCAGCATGGCCCATACGTCGCGCGCCATGTCGCCGTCGGGCCCCGCACCCTCGCGCATCGGCTTCAGGATCTCCACCACCTCGCTCACCGTGGTCGCCACCGTGACGCGCCGTTCGGCTGCCTTGCGCGCATCGCTCGCCGTCAGGCGATAGCGATCCAGCTTCCGGTAGCCTGGAAGATCGTTCCCCTCGGGGCGGAAGCCAGGCAGGTGATTGATCTCGTCCACGCCGGCCGCGACCGCGTTCCGGAAGTCGGCGGCAGTCTCTACATGGGTCGTCACGCGCAGTCCGGCGTCGTGCGCCTTGCGGACGATCGAGGGAAGCAGCGCCGGATCCAGTCCGCGCCAGCCCACGGTCGAGGAATCGGCGAGTCGCTGCGCGTACTCATCGGAGAACAGCAGGTACGTCTTGACGAAGTCGGGATGGCTGGCGAGGATGGCCGGCCATCTCTCATCGAGCTCCGCCGCCGAGCCGATGGTGTAGAGAAACGCCCCTTCCCCGTCTGACGGCTTCCATGCGCCGCGCGCGACGTTGCGCTGCACGAGCTCGATCGGGTGACCGCCGGGACCCGTGAGCCCGCCATTCGCGAACGCCACGTCGATGCTGGCGGGAACGTTGAACCGGCCCGCCGCGTTCGCCCTCTCGCGCGGCAGGTTGTCCGGGTTCTTCACGTAGAAGATGCCGTCGTGCAGGTAGCGATGTGCGATGCCGGTGTCCGACGGCACCGCGTTGTGGTTGTGATCCTCGCCGAATGCAGGAACCACGAAGGCGCCGCCGAGGTCGATCACCGAGTCCACAACCGCGGGTCGACGGTCGCTGAGCCGACCGGCCACCGTGTAGCGCGTCCCGGGCTGGAAGATCCTTCCGTCGAACCAGCGCCCGTTCCGGAACTCGTAGCTCGGACCTCTCACGCCGATGGACGGCGCACCTGTGCCCGGCGCGCAGGCTGCGAGGACGATCGCCACGATGACCGGCCTCCACGTCCACCGCCCGCGTACAGCGCCGTGCCCTCGTCGCGTCGCCTCGACAACCGCGAGACCCGCTCGTATCGTGCACTCCGCCCCTCGACTCGACACGCTCTTCACCTCTCCCTGGCACATGAAGAAGCTCGCATTCGCCCTCCTGGTCGCCACCGCGTCCGTCGCCACGGCGCAGAATCCTACGTCCGCCGAGCTGGCGCGGTTCCAGCGCCGCGCCCAGGACATCACCATTACCCGCGACGACTGGGGGATCCCGCATATCAAGGGGAAGACCGACGCCGACGCGGTGTTCGGGATGATCTACGCCCAGGCCGAGGACGACTTCAACCGCGTGGAGAACAACTACCTCCTCTCCATGGGACGGCTCGCCGAGGCCGAGGGAGAGAAGGAGATCTGGCGCGACCTGCGGATGAAGATGTTCATCGCTCCGGACTCGATGAAGGCGATGTACACCCGCAGCCCCGGATGGCTGAAGCAGCTCATGGACGCATGGGCCGACGGCCTGAACTACTACCTGTACACGCATCCGCAGGTGAAGCCCCGCGTCATCACCCGCTTCGAGCCGTGGATGGCGCTCACCTTCAGCGAGGGCAGCATCGGCGGCGACATCGAGCGGGTGAACCTGCAGCAGCTCGCCGAGTTCTACGGTGACCGCGCCGAGCCCACCCCGCCTGCTGTCACCAGCACGAGCGACATCCCGCGCGAGCCCGGTGGGTCGAACGGCGTGGCCATCGCGCCGTCGAATACGGTGAACCACCGTGCGCTGCTCCTCATCAACCCGCACACCTCGTTCTTCTTCCGCGCCGAGCTGCAGATGCAGAGCGACGAAGGGCTCGACGCCTACGGCGCGGTGACGTGGGGGCAGTTCTTCATCTACCAGGGCTTCAACCCGCGCATCGGCTGGATGCACACGTCGAGCGGCGTGGACAACATCGATGAATACCTCGAGACGGTGACGAGGAAGGGAAATACCTACTACTACAGGCACGGGTCGGAGGAGATTCCCCTCTCCGTGCGCACGGTGACCGTGCCCTACCGCACGCCGACGGGGATGAAGTCCCGCCAGTTCACCATCTACCGCAGCCAGCACGGCCCCATCGTGCGCTCGGCCAACGGCAAGTGGGTCGCCATTCACCTGATGGAGAACCCGCTCGACGCGCTCAACCAGTCGTATTCGCGCACCAAGGCGCGCGACTACCAGTCGTACGTGCGCATCATGCAGCTCCATACCAACTCGTCCAACAACACCATCTACGCCGACGCCGACGGCCACATCGCGTACTTCCACAGCAACTTCATCCCGAAGCGCGACACGAGCTTCGACTGGACGAAGCCGGTGGACGGCAGCAATCCGGCCACCGATTGGAAGGGGGTGCTCTCCTTCGAGGAGACGCCGCACCTCCTCGATCCGGCGAACGGCTGGCTCTACAACAGCAACAACTGGCCGTGGTCCGCCGCGGGTGCATACAGCCCGAACATGAAGGATTTCCCGCGCTATGTGGAGACGGGACACGAGGAGTCGCCGCGCGGCTTCCACGCGCTGCGCGTGCTTTCCAACAGGAAGGACTTCAGCATCCAGAAGCTGATCGACGCCGCCTACGACAGTTACCTGCCGGCATTCGCCAAGCTCATTCCGCCGCTCATCACCGCGTACGACTCGACGCCGGCCTCCGACCCCCTCAAGGCACGCGTCGCCCCGCAGATCGCCGAGCTGCGGGATTGGAACTACCGCTGGAGTGTGAGCTCGGTGCCTACATCGCTCGCCGTGTTCTGGGGCGAGGACGTGCTGCGTCGCGCTGCCACAGATGCGCGTCGCGCCGGCGTGCCGGCGGACGATTACGTGGCCAACGGCGCGCCACGCGCGATGCTGCTCCAGTCCCTCGCCGCGGCGACCGACAAGCTCACCGCCGACTTCGGCCGATGGAACACGCCGTGGGGCGAGATCAACCGCTTCCAGCGCCTCACCGGCGACATCGAGCAGCCGTTCAACGACGCCGGGCCGAGCATCCCCGTTGGCTTCACCTCGTCGCGCTGGGGCTCACTCGCCTCCTTCGGCGCGCGCCCCTACCCGAACACGAAGAAGTGGTACGGCACCAGCGGCAACAGCTTCGTGGCGGTCGTGGAGTTCGGCAAGGACAGCGTCCGCGCCCGCGCCGTCTCAGCCGGCGGCGAGAGCGGGGACCCGAAGAACCCCCACTTCAACGACCAGGCCCAACGCTACGCCACCGGCAACCTGCGCGAGGTCTACTTCTACCCCAATCAGATCGCCGCGCACACCGAGCGGACGTATCATCCTGGGAAGTGAGTCGCGATTGTCAGGATCCTCAGTACAACTACAATTGCAATTGCAAACTGCAACTGCCACCTGCCTGAACTGCTCCAGCATCGAACGGATAGCTCCATGCGCCGGCGACTCTCCCGGCGCATTCCGACGAGTCAAACGGGAATCGGAGACTGCTCCTTTACTCTTACGAGCTGGTGTGGGAACGATTCCTTGAAAGCCTTGGGGGTGCGCCTGGAGAGATGGTCTCTCGCGGCGCACCCCCAAAAGCATTTCAGGTACTGTCCTTCCGAAGGCGCTGACCAGTAAAGGAGCGGTGTGTCCTCACCGCAGGCAGCCTGGCGGGCCATTGGGAGGCCCGGATGCCCTCGGAGCGATCCGTTCGATGTTGGAGCAGTTCAAGGCAGTTGGCCGTTGCCGTTGCCGATCGCTTCACACCCCCGCGATCCGCCGCTTGTACTCGTCCAGTGCCGAGTCGAGCCGCTCGCGGGCGGTCGTGTCGCCGGGCACGTTGTGCGAGGGGTGGATGTAGAGCTTCACCCCGCGCTCGGCGAGGATCTCCGCCACGGTGGTGATCGTCATCCACACCACCGCCACGAACGCCATCGTGCTCACCGGCCCCACGTTGTCCACGTGATTCTTCAGTGGCACCGCGGAATCTCCCGCCGGCACGCGCGTGTCGATCACGGCGTCGGCGATCTCGAACAGGGTCTTCCCCGACGGATGCCGCGTCGTGCCCACCTGCGACGCCGAGCCGGTGGCGATCACCTTCATCCCCAGCTCCTTCGCCCGAAGCGCGACGTCGATGTTCACGTTGTTGATCCCCGTGTGCGAGAAGATCCACATCGTGTCGCGCTTGTCGAAGTTGTAGCCCTTCATGATCGCGTCGCCGTAGCCGGGCGCGCGCTCGAGGAAGAGGAACTGGTGGATCCCCATCTCACCCGTGATGCGGGTGAAGAAGGTGAGCGGCAGCTCCACCATCGGGTGGAAGCCCACGAAGCCGCCGATGCGCGGATACATCTCCTCCACCGGGATCGTCGCATGGCCACACCCGAAGGTGTGCACCCACCGTTCGGCCTGGATGGTGTCCGCCATGATCTCGGCGGCATTCCGGATCGCGGGGAGCTGAGTCTTCTCGATGTCGTCGAGGATGGAGCGGGTGGCGTTCAGCCAGCGGGTACTGAGCATCAATTGGTCGAGTTGGCGCGCAGTGCGCGCGCGAGGATGGCGAGGAGGATGACCTGCGCCACCAGCGCTGCTGGTACGATGAGCAGCGAGCCGCGCAGGCCGTGGAGCGTGCCCAGCACGCCGGCGGCGTACGGCAGGAGCATCCCGCCGACGAGCGCCATCGCGATGGCCAGGCTGAATGCCGTCCCCGAGAGCGCCGCGTAGCGGTCGCCCACGAAGCCGAGCACCGTGGGAAATGTAGCGGCCAGCCCGGCACCGACGAGAAATACGCCGAGTCCCGCCACCCACACGCGCTGCGTCGTCAGGAGAAGGGCCGTGCCGAAGAGCGCGATCGTGATGCAGGTGTAGAGCACCCGGTACGGCGACGCCCAGCGCAGGATGTTCCCGAGCGCCAGGCGCGCCACCATCATCCCCATCCAGTAGAGGGAGAGCAGGAAGAGCGCACTCCGCTCCGGTACCGCCAGCGCCTCCTTCACGAAGGTGGAGGTCCAGCCGCCGACGGTGATCTCCATCCCGCTCTCCAGGAACAGCAGCAGTCCCATCAGGAGCAGCAGGGGCTGGCTTGCCAGCCGGCCGGCGGCGGCAATGGGGAATCCCTGCGGCTGCTTCGGCGCCGGAAAGCGAGTGACGAGGATCAGCAGCAGCGGCACGATCACGAGCGCCCCCACCGCCGCGATCAGCGCCCCGTGCGACCACGAGCCGCCGAGCGCTCCCAGGACGAACGGCACCCCCATCGCGCCCACGCCGAAGAACACGCCGAGCAGGTTGAGGTTCGCTCCCTTCCCCTCGCTGCTGATGTCCGCGACGAGCGCATTCGCGCCGCCGTTCACCACCCCGCCCCCGAACCCGATCAGCACGAGCGCCGCCCGCAGCACGCCGAGCCCAGGTGCGAAGGCGATCCCCTCCAGCCCGACGACGATGAGCGCCGTGGCCGCGGCGAGCATCCCCTTGTAGCCGTAGCGGTCCACGATCGGACCGAATACCAGCGAGCCGGCGAGGATGCCGAACGTCATGATCAGGAACAGCGCCCCCGCCGCCGCCTTGTCGAGGCTGAACCGCTCGATCACCGACGGCAGCACCGCGCCGAGCGTGGTGAGCACGATGCCGAACGCCAGCATGCCGAGGCAGGCACAGAGGAACTGCGCCCCGCGCGACCGATCCGCAGCTTCGCGCATGTCCCCCATCTCGAGCGTCTCGCTCATTCCCCCTCCACGCAGGTCATGGCCAGTCGGCCGGTGCCATAGAGCTGGGCGTCGCTTCCCAGCGCGCTCGCCACGAAGCGCACCTCCTCGATCGCCAGCGGCTGCGCCCAGCGTCTCGCTTCGGCGCGGATGCGGTCGAGGAACTCGATCGCCGGCCCGAACACGCCGCCGCCGAACACGATCAGCTCCGGGTTGAACAGGCTGACGAGGTTTGCCGCCGCCATCCCCCACAGCTCGATCGCATTCTCGATCACGCGCTCCGCGATCGGGTCGTTGTGCTCGTACGCGGCGAAGATGTCAGCCGCCGTGACCGCATCGCCCACCTGGCGCAGCGCACCGTCGTAGCGCGGATCGCCTTCCATGACGTCACGCGCTACTCGAACGAGCCCGGGCCCCGAGCATTGATCCTCGAAGCAGCCGTGCTGCACGAAGCGCCGGTGGAAGGGTCGGTCGAGCGCGAGCCAGCCGATCGCACCTGCCACGTCACCGGTGCCACGCAGCACGCGCCCGCCGGCGATGATGCCGGCACCGATCCCCGTGCCCACGGTGAGGAAGATCGCGTCGCTCGCCCCCTGGGCCGCTCCGCGCCACCACTCGCCGAGAATGCACGCCGCACGGTCGCTGTCGATCGCCACCGCTCGCCGGCCACCATCAGGCAGTGCGCGCAGCTCCTCCCGGAGCGGATAGTCATCCCACCCGGGAATGTTCGGTGCCCACACCGTGCCTCGCGCGGCGCGATACAGCCCGGGGACGCAGACGCCCGTCGCACGGCAATCGTACCGCGCGCTCAGCTCGTCCACGCGCTGCGCGATGAGGGCGCCCACGTCGCCCCCCGTCCGGCCGGCGAGCGGGGTGGATTCGCGGTGCAGGATCTCGCCGTCGTCGGTGAATGCGGCGGCGGCGAGCTTCGTTCCGCCGAGGTCGATTCCGAGATAGGGCATGTGAGCGCGAAGCTGTTCCGTGGCGGCGATGTCCGCAAGGCGACGCGCTCTTACCGGAGCGCATTGGACGGACATATTCACCTCGCGCTCATACCATCACTTCCCACATGCGACAGATACTTCTCGCCACTTCGCTCGCTGCGCTCCTCGGCTGCTCGTCCTCGGCGCCAGCCGCTCTCATGCCTGCGTCGAAAGCGGAGATCTTCTGGGACAGCTTCGGTGTCCCCCACATCTACGCCCCGAACCGCGCCGAGCTCGCGCACGCCTTCGGCTGGGCGCAGATGCAGAACCATGGCGACCTGCTGTTGCGTCTCTATGCGCAGGCACGCGGTCGCGCCGCCGAGCTGCTTGGCCCGGATTACCTCGCCGAGGATCGCTGGACGTGGACGGTGGACATCCCCGGGCTCGCGGCGCGCGACTACTCGATGCAGCGGCCGGAGATGCGCGCCCACATCGATGCCTTCGTCGCCGGCATCAACGACTTCGCGCGCCAGCATCCCGAGCTGATCGGCGACTCGGTGCGCGACGTGCTCCCGGTAACGGGCGTCGACGTGCTGGCCAACCAGCAGCGCCTCGCCCTCGCGCGCTTCCTCACCTCGAGCGGCCAGGTGCGGGCCGAGACGCGTGGCTGGGAGCGCGGCTCAAACGCGTGGGCCATCGCGCCCTCGCGCTCGGCGAGCGGCCACACCCTGCTGCTCGCGAATCCGCACCTGCCCTGGTCCGACATTTTCACCTGGATCGAGGCGCAATACGTGATGCCGGGCGTGGACGTGTACGGTGGCGCGCTCGTCGGCTCGCCGGTGCTGCAGATCGCCTTCAACGACGACCTGGGGTGGACGCACACGGTGAACACGCAGGACACCGAGGACCTGTACGAGCTCACCCTCTCCGGCAATGGCTATCGGTACGACGGTGCCGTCCGACCGTTCAGCGAGCGCGTGCACGTCCTGCGCGTGCGCGATTCGTCCGGCGTGCTGCACGATGACACCTTGCGCATCCGCTCCTCCGTGCAGGGGCCGCTGGTGGCGACGAAGCCGGGCAAGGCGGTGGCCCTGCGCGTCGTCGGCATGACGCCCGCTACGCCGTACGGCTTCGAGCAGTGGTGGAGCATGGGCCGTGCGCACGACCTCGCCGAATTCCAGCGCGCCATTCGTCCCAACCAGATCTCCGGCCAGAACATCATCTACGGCGACCGAGACGGGCACGTCATGGCGTTCTACGGCGGCAACTCTCCGGTGCGGTCACACGGCGATCGCGCGTACTGGTCCGGCATCGTCCCCGGCGACAGCTCCTCCACGCTCTGGACCGCGTTGCACCCCTTCGCCGACCTGCCTCTCACCCTCGATCCGCCGAGTGGCTGGGTGCAGAACGCCAACGACCCACCGTGGTACTCGACCTTCCCCGTCGCGGTGCATCCACGCGATTTCGCGTCATATCTGGCGCCTGAGGGAATGGGCCTCCGCCCGCAGCGCTCCGTCGAGCTGCTTCGCTCCGACTCGAGCTTCACCTGGCAGGAATTCGTGCGCGATGCGCGCGACACGCGCATGGCGCTCGCCGACCGCCTGCTCGACGACCTCCTTCCCATTGCCCGCTCGAGCTCCAGTGACGACGCCCGCCGCGCCGCCGAGGTGCTCGCGCGGTGGGACCGCGCGACGGATGCCGACAGTCGCGGCGCGGTGCTCTTCGTCCAGTGGTGGACCGATTACGGCCGCCGCATGGGCGCGAAGAGCCGCTTCGCCCAGCCGTGGAGCGCGCAGCAGCCACTGTCCACACCCGACGGTCTCGCCGACACGGCGGCTGCGCTCGCCGCACTGTCGTCAGTCGCGCAGACGGTAACCAGGAGCTACGGCGCCCTCGACGTACCCTGGGGGAGCGTCTACCGCCTGCGCGAGGACACCCTCGACCTCGCCGGCAACGGCGCCAGCGGCGAGTACGGGGTGTTCAGTGTCGTGAACTACCAGTCGTCGGGCGGCAACCGCTTTCGTGCCGTGGGCGGCGACTCGTACGAGGCGGTGATCGAGTTCTCATCCCCCGTGCGCGCCATGTCCCTCGTCGCCTACGGCAACGCCTCCCGCGCCGGCTCTCCTCACCGCACCGACCAGCTCCCCCTCTTCGCGCGCAAGCAGTTCAAGCCGGTCTGGCGGACCCGCGCCGAAGTCGAAGCCCACCTGGAACGGCGGGAAGCAGTGCATTGAACGATTCCATCCGCCACGGGAAAAGCGTGGGGAACGGAAACGGCCGGATGAACGGCCTGAAACGGCAGGATCCGTCCCTCGCGGGATCATTGCTCCGCGCACCAAGGGCCGGCCTCCACACCCCCAGCGGTCTTCTGACTGGATCGGAACGGCCTCGGGAAGCTCCAAGGCGCATGGAGGCTGAAGCGTAGAGGAGAGAATCCTGCCGTTTCAGGTTCAATCCGGCCCTTTCCGTCCCTCTCGCTTTTCATCAGCCACGACCGGTACCGTGCTGGTTGCGAGCCACAGCGCCGTCGACCCTATTTGACCCCGATTCCAAGCACGTTCCATCCATTCAGGAGCCGCTCCTCGTGCGCACCGCACTCAGACACACCGCGCTCACCCTACTCGGCATCGCCCTCTTCACCACTTCTGCCGTCGCGCAGGAGACCGATCCCTTCGCCGCCATGCGGTGGCGCTCAATCGGTCCCGTACGCGCCGGCCGCGCGCGTGCGCTGGCCGGCGTGCCGAGCCAGCCGAACGTCTTCTACATCGGCTTCGATAACGGCGGCGTGTGGCGCTCCACCGATTACGGCGCCAACTGGAATCCCATCTTCGACGACCAGCCCGTCGGCTCCATCGGCGCCATCGCCGTCGCGCCATCCGACCCGAACATCATCTACGTCGGTTCGGGCGCCGGGATCATCCGCCCCGACCTCGCCACCGGCAACGGGGTCTACAGGTCCACCGACGCCGGGAAGACCTGGACCCACCTCGGCCTCGACGACAGCCGCATGATCGCCATGATCGACGTCGACCCGCGGAATCCCGATCGCCTCTTCGTCGCCGTGCTCGGCCATCCGTACGGCCCCAACACGGAGCGTGGCGTGTTCCGCTCCACCGACGGCGGCAAGAGCTTCCAGAAGGTGCTCTACAAGGACGAATACACCAGCGCGAACGACGTCCGCATCGACCCGAGCGATCCCAACACCGTCTACGCGACGCTGTGGCAGCAGCAGGAAGCATTCATCGAGGGGCGCGCCTTCGGTGGTGCGGGCAATGGCATCTACAAGTCCACCGACGGCGGCACTACCTGGAAGCAGCTCACCGCGGGGTTGCCTCCCGTCATCCAGGCGAACATCGCCATCGCCCCCAGCAATCCGGGCGTGCTCTACGCCACTGTTGCCGGCACGCCGCCGAACGCAGCGGCACCGACGACGACCGGTGTCGTCGGCTTCTACAAGTCCACCGACGCCGGCGAGCACTGGCAGCTCGTCCTCCCCGAGTCCGCAACCGACCGCACGCCGAGCGCGCAGGATCCGCGTCCCCTGGCGCGCATCGGCGGCGGTGACCTCCCCACGCTCACCGTCGATCCGAAGAACGAGAACGTCGTCTACAGTGCGTCCACTGTCTTCTGGCGCACGGAGGACGGCGGCCTCACCTGGTCCGCGGTGCGTGGTGCACCCGGCGGCGACGACTACCAGAAGTCCTGGGTGAACCCGAACGACACCAACATCATCCTCGCCGTCGCCGACCAGGGCGGCGTGGTGTCGGGGAATCGCGGCGCGTCGTGGAGCAACTGGTACAACCAGCCCACCGCAGCGATGTATCACGTCTCCACCGACAACGACTTCCCCTATCGCGTGTGCGGCGGGCAGCAGGACTCCGGCTCGGCGTGCGTGAAGAGCCGCTCCGACGACGGCGAGATCACCTTCCACGATTGGCATCCCGTCAACATCCAGGAGTACGGCATCGCCGCGCCCGACCCGAAGAATCCGGACATGGTCTATGGCAGCGCGCGCACCAACGTCTCTCTCTACAATCGCAACACGGCGCAGACCACGCAGGTCGGCCCGAGTGCCGCGCAGCGCGGCACCGAGTTCGGCCGCAACGTGCGCACGATGCCCATTGCCTGGTCGCCCGTCGATCCGAACGTCCTCTTCTACACGTCGAACGTCGTCTGGAAGAGCACCGACCGCGCCCACAGCTGGACGCGCATCAGCCCCGACCTCGCGCGCCAGAGCTGGCAGACGCCGGCGAGCGCCGGCAACTACGCGGGCACGATCCAGCCCTCTCCGCTCGGCAGCATCACCGCGCTCTCGCCGTCCCCGCGCAGCGTGAACGTGATCTGGGCCGGCACCGACGACGGCAACATCCAGGTGACGACGAACGGCGGTGCCACGTGGACGAACGTCACGCCGCCGCAGATCAAGCCGTGGACGCGCATCTTCAACATCGACGCCGGCCACTTCGACACGCGCACCGCGTACGCTGCGGCGAACACGATGCGCATCGACGATCCCAACCCGCACTTCTGGCGCACCCACGACGGCGGGAAGACGTGGACGGAGATCAGCACCGGCATCGCCCCCGGCGCGGAAGCCAACTCGATTCGCGAGGACCCGCGCACGCCGGGGCTCCTCTACGCCAGCACGGACCGCCAGGTCTGGGCCTCGTTCGACGACGGCGCCCACTGGAGGTCGCTGCGGCTCAACATGCCCGCCATCTCGGTGCGCGACATCCAGCTCAAGGACGACAGCACCTGCAAGTGCTCCGACCTCATCGCCGGCACACATGGTCGCGGCTTCTGGATCCTCGACGACGTGACGCCGCTGCGCCAGGCGGCGCAGCTCCGCGCCGCCGAATCGTCGAAGTCGCCGTACCTCTTCAAGCCGGCCACCGCGCTGCGCGTGCGCTTCGGCACCAACGAGCCCACCCCCTGGCCGCCCGAGCTCCCCGCCGGCGAGAACCCGCCGCCGGGCGGGATCATCGACTACTACCTGCCGGCTGACGCGCAGGGACCGGTGAAGCTCGAGATCCTCGACGCGTCCGGCAAGGTCGTTCGCTCGTACGCGAGCACCGATCCGGTGATCACGCCAGATCCGGCTTATCATCCCGACGCGTACAACGAAGTGTGTCAGCGAAACCCATCCGCCCCCGACTGTGCACTTCCCCTCTACTGGCCCGCGCCGCAGCTGATCGTATCACCGAAGGCCGGCGTGCATCGCTTCAGCTGGGACCTGCACTACGATCCGGTCGGTGGCCCCGTCGAGCAGAGCGGCGAAGAAGCCCAGGGCGCCGTGCCGCACCGCACCTACCCCACGGTAAATGCGCCGTGGGCACCAGCGGGCAGCTACACGGTGCGCCTCACCGTGAACGGCCGCGCCTACACGCAGCCGCTCACCCTCGAGCTCGACCCGCGCGTGAAGACGCCGACTCCTGCGCTTGCCCGCCTCGCATCGCTCTCGCGCGACCTCTACGAAGCGGCGAAGACGACGCACACCGACTACCTCCAGGCACGCGCCCTCGCTTCGGCGCTCGCCAGCGAGCAGGGCGCCGACGTCGCCGCCTTCCGCGCGCAGCTCGATTCCGTGGCGCCGGCAGCGGTGCGTGGCGGCCGCGGCTTCGGTCGCCGCGGTGGTGCCACCGGTGCGTCGCTCTCCCTCGAGGCGGCGAGCAACGCGCTCACCGCCGCCGTGATGGCGATGCAGGAGGCGGACGTCGCGCCGACGGCGTCGCAGGTGGCCACCGCCGACCGCGCTCGCGCGCAGGCGCGTGACGCCGAGTCACGGTGGAATGCGCTGCGCACCAGTGGCCTCGCGTCGCTCAACGCGAAGCGGAAGGCCGCCGGCCAGCCGCCGATCACGGTTCCCGACGTGAAGGATCGGGAGTGAGCCGTTATGTCGCCCTCCTGCGCGCCATCAACGTGGGAGGGCACGTCGTCAGGATGGACCGTCTTCGCGGCCTGTTCGAGGAGCTCGGCTTCGACGACGTGGAGACCGTGATCGCCAGTGGCAACGTCCTCTTCTCCTCCAGCGCACGGAACGCCACCGCGCTGGAGGAGAAGATCGAGCGCCACCTGGGATCCGCGCTCGGCTACGACGTGACGACCTTCGTCCGCACTCCCGCCGAGCTGAGCGCGGTCGTCGGATTCGATCCATTCCCCGGATTGGTTGAGGACGGCCACACGCTGTCGGTCGCCTTCCTCAAGCAGCATCCCGGTCGGCAGGCCGCCGAGCGGCTGCACGGCATGCGCACCGACTACGACGAACTGCGCGTCGAGGGCCGCGAGCTCTACTGGCTCGCCCGCGGCCGCACGAGCGACTCGAAGGTCTGGCGCACGCCCATGGAGAAGGTGCTCGGCGGACCCGCCACCTCGCGCAACGTCACTACGGTGCGCCGGCTCGCCGACAAGCTCGGCGCGCGCTGACCGTCAGACCTCGCAGCTCCCGTCGGCGCAGGCATCGGCGCCGTCCCCGCCGACGACGACCATCTGCCCGTTCACGTACGCCTGCCGCATTACGTCGAGGAGCACGTCGGCCGGCTGCGCTCCCGACACGCCGTAGCGCTCGTCGATCGCGAAGAAAGGCACGCCGCTGATGCCGAATGCGCGGGCGCGCGTCTCGTCGGCGCGCACGTCATTCGCGAACCGGTCGGACGAAAGCATCCCCTTCACCTCGGCTTCGTCGAGCCAGACTTCGGCTGCGAGCCGCACCAGCTCGGCGCGCTCGCCGATCGCCACCCCTTCGGTGAAGTAGGCCTTCATCAGGCGCTCCTTCATCTCGCCCGCGCGGCCGCTCTCCGCCGCGAGGTGGATCAAGCGGTGCGCATCGAAGGTGTTCCCGCCCTTCGACTCGGCGAGATGGAAGTCGAGCCCTTCCTTCCGCGCCTCACCGATGAGCCGGGCGTCCATCGCCTCCACCTGCGCCGCCGACACGCCGTACTTCCGCGCCAGGTGCTCGGCGTGCGACTCCGTCCGCACCGCCGGCGCGTTCGGGTCGAGCTCGAAGCTCCGCCAGGTCACCTCCACGTCGGAAGCGTGCTCGAACTGCGCGAGCGCCTGCTCGAACCGCCGCTTCCCGATATAGCACCACGGACAGACCACGTCCGACCAGATCTCGACTTTCATGATGTGCTCAGCTCCTGATGAACCTCGCGTCTCATCCCCCAGTCGCCGGGCGACTGCCGGGACGGCATGTATTGACGAATCCTCCGGGTGCAGGAATGATTCCGCACATGCGCGCTCTTCGCGTCCTTCCTCTCGCCACTCTGCTGGCCGTGGCGACGGCGTCGTTTCGAAACACCTGGGCTCAGGCCGGTTCACGTGACGGCATGACTCCGTCGGCCGTCGCCGACTCCTTCTTCAGCGCGTGGGCAGGGGGCCGCTGGCGCGACGCCGCACGCCTGATGGATCTGGACACATTTGGAAAGCTCCGCGATGACGAGGTGAAGAACATGCGGCACGCGCGGACACGACGGATGACGGCCGATGACTACATGAAGTACCAGCCGAGGATGCCGCGGGCCGTCGCCGAGTTTGAGGCGGCCCAGTTCAACGAGAACGCGGGCCGCAACGACTGGCTGATGCACGACTACGCGAACGTGCCCGACGTCGACAGTCTCGCTGCGCTGTCGGTCGAGGAGGCAGCCGCGCGCTGGCTCGAGGCGAAGGATCGGCGCTACATCATGCGCAGGGCGCTCGAGGAGCAGCGGAGTCGCTGCAACGTTCCCGACAGCGTCTTCGCACAGATGTTTCCCTTTCCGACCACGAAGTACGAGGTGATGGGAACCATCGTGAAGGACACGTTGGCCTGGACGCTGTTCGAAGAGACATTCGACGTGCCGCCCTCGGACTCGCTGCATGCGCCATCCCCCCGCCGACGTCGGAGAACCCGCGTGTCGTGGGCCATGCCTCCATCGGTGCTGACCCTGCGGCGCATCGGCGACACCTGGCGCGTCGCACCCGGGATGCCCTTCGGCGACCAGGTTAGCATAATGGTGGCCGACTGCACGCCGATGAGGCAACAGAAATCCTCGCCCCGCTCCCCCTGACTTGGCATCCCCCCGCCCCATTGCGCATCTTCGCGGGACCGGCAGATGGAGGCCGGTCCCGCCTCGCATTCCCACCCGCCTGAACGTCATGACCCGCACCCTGCGCCAACACCTGTCCTCCACCAGCCTGGCCGCGCTCGCCGCCGCACTGCTCGCGGCGCCTGCGCTGCCGACGCTCGCCCACGCCCAGGCCCGCAGCGCGAGGCCCATCGACGTCGCGAACTTCGACGACGCCCGCCTCGCCGGCATGCGATACCGCATGATCGGCCCCGCGCGCGGCGGCCGCGTCACTGCGGTCACTGGCGTGATTCAGGAGCCATACACCTTCTACATGGGCTCTACGGGCGGCGGCGTCTGGAAGACGACGGACGCCGGCGCGAGCTGGCAGAACGTCTCCGACGACTCGCACTTCGCCACCGCATCCATCGGTGCGATCGACGTCGCCGACTCCGACCCGAACGTCGTCTACGTGGGCACGGGCTCCGAGGCGATCCGCAGCAACGTTTCCATCGGCAAGGGGATCTACAAGTCCACCGACGCCGGGAAGACATGGAAGTTCGTCGGCCTCCCCGACGCAGGACAGATCGGCGCGATCGAGATCCATCCCTCGAATCCCGACATCGTCTTCGCCGCCGTCGTCGGGAACCCCTTCGTTCCCAATCACACGCGCGGTGTCTATCGCACGCGCGACGGGGGTACGACCTGGCAGCAGGTGCTCTTCCTCTCCGACAGCACGGGTGCGGCGGACGTCGAGTACCAGCCCGGCAACCCGAACGTGATCTACGCTTCCATGTGGCACGGGCAGCGCAAGCCGTGGACGATCATCAGCGGCGGCGCCGAGGACGGGATCTACAGGAGTGTCGACGGCGGCGACCACTGGCAGCGGCTCGGCAACGGACTCCCCAGCGGCATCTTCGGGAAGAGCGATCTCGCCGTGTCGCCGGCGATGCCGAATCGCGTGTATGCGCTCGTCGAGGCGAAGCCGGGCAACGGCCTGTATCGCTCCGACGATGCGGGCGAGCACTGGACGCTCGTGAATGGAAACACCCCCGGCATCATCACGCGCCCCTTCTACTATGACAACGTGGACGCCGACCCGAACAACGGCGACATCGTCTACGCCGGCGCGGAAGGGTTCTACAAGTCCACCGACGGCGGCCGCACCTTCCGTTCGATGCGCACGCCGCACGGTGACAACCACGGCATGTGGATCAACCCGCGCAACAGCAGCTTCCTCATCGAGGCGAACGATGGCGGCGCCAACGTCTCGCTCGACGGGGGGCGCACCTGGAGCACGCAGTACAACCAGCCCACGGCGGAGATCTACCAGGTCGCCGTGGACAACCAGTATCCGTATCGCGTCTACGGCGCGCAGCAGGACAACACGACGCTCATCGTGCCGAGCCTCCCGGTGAGCGCGTCCGGGCTCGACGATCCCATCCAGGGATGGCGCACGGGTCCTGGCTGCGAGACGGGCCCCATCGCGCCCAACCGCACCAATCCCGACACGGTGTATGGCGCGTGCAAGGGACAGTGGAGCCGCATGAACCTGAAGACCGGCCAGGAGCAGCAGTACTGGATCGGTGGCGAGTCGCTCTACGGCAATCCGAACGAGGCGCTCACCTACCGCTTCCAGCGCGTCTCGCCGATGGAAGTCTCGCCGCACGAGCCGCACACCGTGTACTACGGCTCGCAGTACGTGCATCGCACGCGTGACGAGGGCGTGACGTGGGAGCGCATCAGCCCCGACCTCACGGCGAACGACCCGCGCTATCGCGCAACCATCTCCGGTGAGCCGATCACGATCGACGTCACCGGCGAGGAGATGTACGCCACGCTCTACGCCATCCGCGAGTCGCCCCTGCAGCAGGGGGTGATCTGGACGGGCGCCAACGACGGCCCGGTGTACGTCACGCGCGACGATGGAAAGACGTGGACGAACGTCACGCCGAAGGGCCTGCCCTCCGGCGGCCGCGTGCAGAACATCGAGCCGTCCCCGCACCGCGCCGGTGGCGCCTACGTCGCCGTGCTCCGCTACCAGCTCGGCGACTTCAAGCCGTACATCTACAAGACGGACGACTTCGGGAAGACGTGGACGCTGCTCACCACGGGCACCAACGGCATCCCCGCCGACGCGCCGACGCGCGTGGTGCGCGAGGATCCGGATCGGCCTGGGCTGCTGTACGCGGGCACCGAGTTCGGCATGTACGTCTCGTTCGACGACGGCGCGCACTGGCGCCCGCTGCAGCTCAACCTTCCCGTCACGCCGATCACCGACATCGCCGTGCACCGGAAGGACCTCGTGCTCTCCACCCAGGGCCGCGCCTTCTGGATCCTCGACGACCTCACTCCGCTGCAGCAGATGAGCGACGCGGCGGTGGCCGAACGCGCACACCTGTTCAAGCCGCAGACGGCCATCCGCTATCACTACCGCGCCGGCTTCGGTGGACCGGAGGCAGATCGCGGCGGCGACGATGCCGCGCCGCAGTATCCGCCCGCCGGCGCGATGATCGATTACTGGCTCGCCACGGCCGGCACGCCGGTGACGATCGACATCCTCGACGGAAAGGGCACGGTCATCCGCAGCTTCTCCAGCGACAGCGCGCGTGACACCTCGTCGGTGCGCGCCGGCACGCCACGGCTTCCCACGCGCGCCGGGCTCAATCGCATCACCTGGGACATGAGCTATCCGGGACCGTGGAGCGCGGGTGGCGGTGGCCGTCGTGGCGGCAGCGGCCCGATGGCTGCGCCAGGTCGCTACACGGTGCGCCTCACCGCGAACGGACGGAGCGCCACCCAGCCGCTCGAGCTCGTGGCCGACCCGCGCGTGCTGAAGGACGGCATCACGCAGGCCATTCTCCAGGACCAGCTCGCGTTCAACCTCAAGCTGCGCGACCTGGTGAGCGACGCGAACCGGCTCGGCGAGCGCCTGCGTGAGCTGACCCGCGCTGCGGGTGACAACCCGTCACGCGCGCTGGCCGAAGCGAATGAGGAGTTCCTCACGCCGCCCGTCCGCTACAGCAAGCCCGGCCTCCAGGCGCACATCACCTATCTCTACGGCATGACCACCGGCGCCGACCAGCGCGTGGGTCGTGACGCGCGTGATCGGTACGCGGTGCTGCGGCGACGGCTGGATGCGCTTCGGGCGAAGGTGGGAGCCATGCGATGAACGACAACTGAAGTACGTCGTACCTCGTACTTCGATCGAGGACCTGCGGGCTGGCCTGGTCCGAGGTACGCAGTACGGGCGTTGCCGTCAGGAAAAGTGAAACGGCCGGCGATCTCTCGCCGGCCGTTTCACTTTCCGCCAACGGTCATCGTTGCGCGGCCAGAAGCATCGCCGTGGCAACCGCGGCCAGTGTCACCAGCGCTGCGGCGAACGCGATCGCCGTGGCGGGCGTGACCACCATCTCGCGCCGCCACCAGGGGGTGATGATCTGCGGGGCCTGCATCGGCAGCGCGTTCATGATCTGCGCCTGCAGGTGCGCCGGCGTCTTCAGCCGGCGGCGCGCCGCGAGCTCACCGTCCAGCTTCTTCCAGAACTCCACCTCGCGCGAGAACTCGCCACGACGCACGCTGCTCTCCGGCGCCTCGCCGTCCAGCCATGCATGCACCGCGTCGGCAATCGTCGCGCTGGGCGGGGTGAGCGGCACCTCGCGATCGGCAAGCGGACGTTCGGGCTGCCCATTCTCCCGCTTGCGGCCATCGTTCAGGCCATCGGAATGAAGGTCGTCGAACATCAAGCGTATTTTTCCTCGAGTAAGGCCTGGAGCGCCTCGCGTGCGCGATGGACGCGCATCTTCAGCGCACCGACCGTGGTCCCCAACAGGTCTGCCATCTCCTCGTAGGAACGCCCCTCGACGTGCTTCATCACGAACGCCTCCCGCAGGGACGCGGGCAACGAGGCGAGCGCGGTGTCGAGATCACTTCGCAGCTCCGTCCGGTCCAGCTCCTCCTCCGGCGTCGCGAAGCTCGAGGGCTGATCATCCTCGTCGTAGCTGAGATGGGAGCGACGGATGTTCTTCAGCCAATCCTTGCAACCGTTCGCAACGATCCTGAACACCCAGGCGTCGAACCGCCCGCGCACTTCCGCGAGATGCTGGTACGCCTTGATGAAGGAGAGTTGCAGGATGTCCTCTGCGACATCCGGGCTACCGGTCATGCACAGCGCGTGACGATACAGCGGATCACTGTAGCGGGTGATCAGCAGGGTGAATTCGTCGCGGTTGCCCGCGAGCACACGCTGGATGATGCGTTGATCCGAATCTTCCTGATCAACGAGCTGTTCGGTCTCTGTCGTCCTCACGACGATAGAGTAACGCGGTTTCCGCGCTTGGGACAGGGTAGCCGTCCCGCCAACTTTCGTCCGGGTCGCCATGCCCCGAGGACGAGCCGTTCACGCGCCCAGTAACAGCACCACCCTCGGCCACGGGCAGGACCGTCACCCCGCTCGGTCGGCGAAGGCAGCCCATCCCCGCTCGCGCACCAGCTGCGAGTGCTCGCCCAGTCGCGGCGGTACCCGACGGACGCTCCCCTCCACGCTCGGCGGAAGTCCGGTCACCGGCGACGCACCACTCTCCGCGAGCGCCTCGGGAACGGTGCGCACCATTCCACACGGCACTCCCGCCGCATCCAGCCGTGCGACCCACTCCGACGCCGTGCGCGACTTCAGCGCGCGCGTGATCTCCGTCACCACCCGCTCGCGCGCCGCGATCCGTCCGGCGTTCGTGCGCAGCGCGTCATCCAGCGCCAGCACTTCGAGACCGAGCGCGCGTGCGCACGCGAGCCACTGTCCGTCGCTTCCCACCGCGATCACCAGCGGCCGGTCCGCCGCCTCGAACAGTTGATAGGGCACCAGGTTCGCATGCGCGTTCCCCCACCGCCTGGGCGGTGTGCCGGAGACGAGCGCATTCTGCGCCACGTTCACCAGGGCCGCGCGCGCGCTCGCCTCGAGCGACACGTGCACCATCCGCCCGCGTCCCGTGGAGGCGCGCGCCACCAGTGCGGCGAGGATCGCGATCACCGCGTCCTTCCCGGTGATCACGTCCACCAGTGCCACGCCGTGCTTCATCGGCTCGCCCCTCGGCTCGCCGGTGATCGACATCCACCCACTCTCCGCCTGCACGACGAAGTCGTAGCCCGGCCGCGTGGCGCCGATCCCGAAGCCGCTGATCGTGCACCACACCAGCTTCGGGTTCTGCTGCATCAACTCGGCGGCCCCCAGCCCCCGCCGCTCCAGCGTGCCTGCCCGGAAGTTCTCCACCACCACGTCGGCTTCGTTGGCCAGCGACCGGACCAGCTCCACATCGGTCGGGTTCGCGAAATCTGCAGTCAGGCTGAGCTTGTTCCGGTTCACGCTCAGGAAGTACGCGCTCTCCCCCCGCTCGTCGAATGGCGGCCCCCACCCCCGGGTGTCGTCACCGCCCTCCGGCCGCTCCACCTTGAGCACCGAGGCGCCGAGGTCACCTAGCATCATGGTACAGAGCGGTCCGGCCAGCACTCGACTCAAATCCAGCACCTTTAGCCCACTGAGCATTGGATGTCCCTTATCTGACTCGCTGGTGGCGCGAAAATCGCCTCAAATGATGACGCCGTCGTACGCAAACTCGGCGGCGAGCGGCTCGGCGCCTCGTGCAATGCGTCAGCAAACCTTGCGTAGCTGTCGAAAAATCATATACTTGGCGCCGTCTATCCGGCCTCTTGCGCCCGGGCGGTGAAGTTAGTGCGCCGGCGTACGGCCTTCAATGAATGGGGTGAACCCCGTTCGAGCACCAAAACGGACCGGTCACATGGTGGATAAGGAGCAGACGACCGAAGAGGCACCGGCGACCCCGACGCCGCCAGCGCCGCGTCGCGGGCCCGGACATCGTGGCGCCGACATGCGCGACACGGTCGCCGAGATGGCCGAGCGCGCCCAGCTGATCAGCCAGGAAGCGGGCAGCAAGGTGTCGTCGGCCATGAAGGATGTCATCAGCGCCGCAGCCGGTCTGGCCGGTTTCGCCATCGAGAGCGCGCGCGACCTCGTGCAGTACATGGTCCGCCGCGGGCAGATGACGCAGGAAGAGGCCGACAAGCTGATCCGCGACGCGGAAGAGGCGCACTCGAAGAAGCCGGCCAGCGAGAAGGCGCGCCCCACGGCGTCCAAGATCGCCGCCGAGAAGGCCGCCATCGAGAAGGCGGCGCGCGATGCGGCGGCGGCCGCCGCCGCCGCGTCGGCTCCTCCCCAGCGCCCAGGTTCCTTCTCGCTCCGCACCGGTGGCCCGCGTCCCGCCGCCAAGCCGGCGCCAGCGCCCGCACCGGCAAAGACGGCGGCTCCCGCCAAGCCTGCCGCCAAGGCGCCGGCGAAGACCACGGCAAAGGCACCTGCCAAGGCGGCGAAGTCGGCCACCAAGGCACCGACCAAGGGATCGGCGGCGAAGTCCAGCTCGCGGTCGTCCACCAAGGCGGGCGCCAAGGCCGCCGGCAAGCCGGCCGGCAAGAGCGCCAAGGCACCCGCCAAGAAGAAGCACTGACCCGTGCGGCATCGCGCCGCGCGACTCGTTCGCTCGACCGTCGGTGCGCTCGCCCTCGTGGCCTGCGCGCCGGCGGTCGCGCCGCATTACACCGCCACCACCGCCGAGCGTGCGCGCGTGCACGACGAGATCGTCGCCATGCTCGCCAATGCCGCCGCCAACTGGAACCGCGGCGACCTCGATGCCTTCGTCTCCGACTACCTGCCCGGTTCGGAGACGACTTACATCGGGAGCCGCGGCGTGCTGCGTGGGCCGGCCGCCATCCGCGCCGCCTACGCGCCGCGCTTCGCCCCCGGCGGCGTGCGCGACTCGCTCTCCTTCGAGCTGGTCGACGTGGATCCCCTCGCCCCCGACGTGCTCAACGTCGTCGCCACGTACATCCTCGCGCGCCAGGTGAATGGACGCGACTCCGTCACCGCGCGCGGTCCCACCTCGCTCGTCATGCGCCGCGTGGACGGCCGCTGGCGGATCGTCCACGACCACTCGTCCTGACGCGGTGCGCCGGACCCTCTCCGCCCGCGCGCCGTCGCGTCTCGACTTCGGCGGCGGATGGACCGACGTCGCTCCCTACGTGCACGACTGCGGCGCCGCCGTCTGCAATCTCGCCATCACGCGCTACGCCACGGCCACCGTCTCGCTCGACGAAGCGACCGGTGCGCAGCGCGGCTCGACGCGCCCCACGGACGACGCCCTCGTGCGCGCCGCCCTGCACTCCTCTCCCGTCCCGCACGCGATCGCATCCGTCGCCAGCGACTTCCCCCTCGGTGCGGGGCTCGGCGGATCGTCAGCCGCTGGCGTCGCGCTCGCCGGCGCGCTCGCTGCCATCGCCGGCCAGCCGCTCGACCCCGCCGCCCTCGCCGAGCGTAGCCGCCGTACCGAGGTCGAGGAGCTCGGCGTGGCCGGCGGATTCCAGGATCACTACGCTGCGGCGTTCGGTGGCGCGCTCCTCCTCACCTCGCATTCCCCCGATTCCCCGGTGCAGGTGGAGCGCATTCCGCTCTCCGAGTCGTGCGCCAGCGACCTCGCGCGGCGCATCATCCTCGTCTACACCGGTCAGTCGCGCATCTCCGCGCGCACCATCGCCGCCGTCGCCGACGCCTGCCGCATCGGCGACGCACGCGTCTGCCACGCACTCGACGAATGCAAGCGGCTGGCGTACCTGATGGCCGACGCGCTGCGTCGCGCCGACATCGAGGCGCTCGGAGAGCTCGTCGGTCAGCACTGGACCCACCAGCGCGCGTTGCACCCGTCCATCACCACCGACCGCATCGACGCCATCCATGACGCCTGCGTCCGTGCCGGGGCGCTCGGCATGAAGGCGCTCGGCGCGTCCGGCGGCGGCTGTGTGATGGCCGTCGCACGCGACGGTGCTGAGGAAGCGCTCGCCGCTGCGCTCGCGCCATTCGGCGAGCGGCTTGCATTCCAGGTGGACCACACCGGCTTCCACCTGCTGCCCTCCGGGCGGTAACACAGGGACATCATGAGCACCATTGCACCGGGCGATGCGCGCGCCCTCACGCGTGCCCTCGTCGAGATCGACTCGCGCAACCCATCGCTCGTTCCCGGTGCGCCGGGTGAACAGGGCTGCGCCGCATTCCTGCGCGGCGTGCTGGACGCCTGGGGCTTCCGCACCGAGCTGCAGGAAGCGTCGCCGGGCCGGCCGAACCTCATCGCCCGCATCGGGAACGCGCGCGGCGGACGCACGCTGATGTTCAATGGCCATCTCGACGTGGTGGGCATCGAAGGCATGAGCCACGCGCCGTTCAGCGCCGTCGAGCGCGATGGCCGGCTTTACGGCCGTGGCTCGGCGGACATGAAGGGGGGCATCGCCGCCATGTGCGCTGCCGCACATATCGCCGCCGCGCAGGGCATCGCCGGCGAGATCATCGTCGCCGCCGTGGCGGACGAAGAGTACGTGAGCCTCGGCACGCGCACGCTGATCGAGCGGGGCGTGCGTGCCGATGCGTGCGTCGTCACCGAACCCACCAAGCTCGCCATCATGCCCGCCCACCGGGGCTTCGTGTGGCTCGAGGTGGAGGTCACCGGTCGCGCCGCGCACGGCAGCCGGTGGGACATCGGCGTGGACGCCATCCGCCACGCGGGGCTTCTCCTCGCCGAGCTGGATCGGCTGGACAGCGAGGTGCTCCCGCAGCGCGAACATCCACTGCTCGGCCGCGGGTCGCTGCACGCCTCGGTCATCGAGGGGGGCAGCGGGCTGAGCACCTATCCCGAGAAGTGCGTGGTCGGGATCGAGCGTCGCACCATTCCCGGCGAGACGCAGGCGCAGGTGCTGGCGGAGTTCGAGCGTGCATGCGCGACGGTGAAGGCGCGCCGTCCGTCATTCGTGGCGCAGGTGCGGCCGATCGCGTCACAGGGGCCGAGCGACGTGAGCGTGGACGCCCCGCTCGTCCTCGCCCTCGCCGACGCGCTCCGCGCGAGCGGAGAACGGGTGGCGATCGAAGGCATGTCGGCATGGACCGACGCGGCACTGCTCAACGAAGCCGGCATTCCCGCCGTGTGCTTCGGGCCCGGCGACATCTCCCTCGCCCATGCAGCCGAGGAGTACATTCCAGTGGATGAGATCGACCGGGCGAGGGACGTGCTGAGCGCGCTCGCCCGCAGCTGGTGCGGCTGACGCCGCCGTCCCTTCCCGCCCCGATGCCGCGCCGTCAAACGCTCACGCAGCTCACCCCGTCCCAGTACGACGCGCTCGAGCGCGCCATCGCCAACGGCCGTCGCCTCGCCGTGTGGCGACGTGGCACCGAATTCGTCATCGTCGTGGACAGGCTCCGCGTCGCCGGTGGCCGCGAGGCACTCGAGGCGCATCATCCCACGACAGGTGACCGGTTGACGCTGTACATCGACGAGCTCGAGGGAATCGAGGTGGTGGGATGACGGTTGGCTCGGGCGACATCACCGAGCTGCCGCTCATCGCCATCTATGCCGACGAGTCCTGCCTGGGAAACGGCCGCGAGGGCGACAACCCGGGCGGCGCGGCGGGAGTGATCGAGTACGTCAACTCGGCGACCGAGCGGCTCACGCGCTGGGACTACTGGGTCGCTGAGCCGTCCACGACGAACAACCGGATGGCACTGCGCAGCGCGATCGAGGCCTTCCGCGTCATCGGCCGCAAGGGCGGCCGCTTCCGCGTGCTGTTCACCAGCGACTCGCAGTACCTGGTGAAGGGCATGACGGAGTGGGTCCACGGGTGGGCCGGCCGCGGCTGGAAGCGACGCGAAGGTGCGATCGAGAACCTCGCGCTGTGGAAGGAGCTCGTGGAGGCGTCGGCGCCGCATCGCGTGCAGTGGCAGTGGGTGCGTGGCCACGCCGGCCATCCGCAGAACGAGTACGCCAACGACCTCGCCGTGAACGCCGCGCGCACCCAGCAGGGATCGGACGGCGCGCGCACGTCGGAGTTCGAGTCGTGGCTCGCGACGCAGCGCGAGAAGCGGCGCGTCACCGTCGAGCCGGCGCCATTCCCCTCGGCGGCGCCCTTCCGGCCGGCGCGCGCGGTGCCCAGATGAGCAAGGTCGAACGGATGTACCGGCACCTCGTGCGCACCGTGCGCACGAAGTACACGCCGCTGCTCACCCAGCCGTTCGAGGTGGGAGAGCTCTACCAGACCATCCTCCCGTACCGCCTGCACCGCCGTGAGCTCGGGCTGGAGACGAACCAGGATTACGAGCTCACCTTGCTCGAGCTGCTGTCCGGCGCGCACGGCTATCTCGTGGTGGACGATCGCATGCGCGACGTACTCTCGGCGCAGCTCGCGTCGCCGGAGCCCGATGTCAGCGTGATCCGGAAGTTCGCATCGGAGCACGTGGCCTTCGCGCCGGAGGCGCTGCATCGGCTGGAGGCCGACGCGCGGGCCACCGGCGCGCAGGCCGCGATCCGCGGCGGCACTCCGGTGCGGCCGCGTACGGGCCCGACGCGCACCGGCAGCGGCGCGATGCCGGTGATCCCCGCCGCGCCGACCGCCGGCCTGCCGAACGAGGGTCACTCCCGGCGTACGCCGCCGCCAGTGGACGTCCAGAGCGGCGAGCTGTGCATGTTCTGCAAGGGCGCACTCCCCGAGGGCCGGAAGATCAAGTTCTGTCCGCATTGTGGCCAGGACGTGACCGTGCTGCACTGCCCCGCCTGCGGAGGCGAGCTGGAACGCGGCTGGAAGTTCTGCGTCACCTGCGGCCGTACGGCAGCCGACGAGTAGATCACGGCATACGCGGCGCGTGGCTTGCGACGATCGGGTTCGACAGCAGCTTCCTCGAACCACGCACGAGCGAACCATGATCACAGCGACGTCCGTCACCCGCCGCGCGTTCTCCGCCGCCGGCCTCGTCCTGCTTGCCGCCTGCAGCACCGGCGTGTCGCCCTCCACCACCCCGGCGCCGGGACCGAATCCGGTGAACGTGCCCCGCACCGGCGGGGCGGGTCCCACGCCACTGGTCCCTGCGGCGTGGCCGGTGCGCACGAACGAGGCGGTGGATCTCTGGCTGCACGCCTACGCGATGCTCTCGCCGGACACGATGCACGTCCCGTATTTCGAGCGTGGCTACCGCGATCGGATGGCAGCCATTCGCCGCGACCGGAACGTGAGCTCGCAGCTCGACGCCAACCGCGCCACGCTCGTGTCGCGCCTGGCGGTGAACCCCGCACTCGCGACGAGCGGACAGTTCCTCCCTCTCTACTTCCAGTCGTGGGAGCAGATGCGGCAGATGATCGATCTCTTCGTGCGCGCCGGCGGCAACCCCGGCGCCACGAACGACCCGACCGCGCGCACCTACCTCGCGATCCTCGCCGGCGCCTTCCCGACGGCGGCCGACCGCGAGTGGCTGCGCACCTTCACGGCGAGCGTGGAGGATGAACGTGCCCGCTTCTATCACGACTACTGGACCGAGCAGCAGCGGCTCCGCGCCACCCTGCTGAGCCACGTGGATTCCCTCTGGCAGCTCCAGTGGCGGCCACAGCTCCAGCGCTTCCTCAACAACTCGCAGCAGCAGAACGGCGTGATGCTCCTCTCTCTTCCGCTCGGCGGCGAGGGGCGCACGATCCACTTCGGCAAGGCGGAGAATGCGGTCGCCGTGGACTTCCCGGACTCGCGCGATGATTCGGAAGCGGCGCTCTACGTCTTCGTGCACGAGGTGGCCGGGAGCGTGGCCGCTGCGGCGATCACCGACAACACCACGCCGGCCGAGCAGCGCAGCGGCGCCACGGCGAAGTACGAGCAGTCGGCGGCGGTCCGCGCCGGCGCGATCCTGCTCGAGCGCACCAGGCCGGACGCGGTCCCTGGATACATGCGGTACTACCTGAAGGAAGCCGGCCGCGCCGCCCCCACCGACCCACGCTCAGCGTTCGTCTCGGCGTTCTCGATCCCGGATGCGGTGCGGGACGCGATCGGAAGGCAGCTCGACGTGATCCTCGGCGGGATCTGACCGTCCACGGTTCACCGTTCACGGTTCACGGTTCACGCGCCGCTGCCTTTATCTTTCCCGTATGCCCGACCGCCCCGACAACCTGCCGTCGAAGATCGACCGTGCTGCGGTCGACCGGGTGCTGGCGCGCGCGGTCCAGCTCCAGTCGGAGAGCACGAACGAGCCGCAGGAGCAGCTCACCGAGGCGCAGCTGCTCGATCTCGCGAAGGAGGTCGGCCTCGATCCGGTCAACCTGCGCCAGGCGCTCGCCGAGGAGCGCACGCGCGTGGCACTGCCGGAAGAGCACGGGATGCTCGCGTCGCTCTACGGCGGCTCGCTCGCCAGCGCCCAGCGCATCGTGCGAGGGACGCCGGCACAGGTGCTCAAGGCGCTCGACGACTGGATGCAGCGCCAGGAAGGGCTCGTCGTCCAGCGCTACTACAGCACCGAGCGCATCGTGTGGGAGGCGCGCCGCGACGTCGTCGGCAAGATCCGCCGGGCGGTGAGCGGGCGCGGACACTCGCTCGTCCGCGCCACCAACGTGTCAGCGACGGCGATCGCCGTCGATGAGACCCGTTCGATCGTCCGGCTCGACGCGCAGCTCGCCGGCTACCGCGCGCTCATGGCACAGCAGAACGTCGCCGCGGTCGCCGCAGGAGTGGTCACGGGCGGGGTGCTCGCGGTGCTCAGCTTCCCGGTGCTCGTCGCGGCGGTGCCGGCCGTCGCCCTCACCGCAGGCGGCTACGTCACCGGCCGCTCGTCTCAGCGGCATTCGGTGGAGCGTGCCCAGATCGCGCTCGAGCAGGTGCTGGATCGCCTCGAGCGCGGCGAGGCAGGTCGCCCGCCCACGCTCCTCAGCATGCTGTCCGCCGTGGTGCGCGGCTAGCGCACCACCACGAACGGCCGCCGCATCGCCCGGTCGGCCAGCCAACTCACCGCGTGGTTGCTGAGGATCACGAGGAACCCGAACAGCGTCAGCGACTTCACCTCGCGCCGCGAGATCTTCACCACCTCGCGCCGCGCCAGCGCATGCGGAATGTGCGTCAGGTCACGCAGCGTGGCGTAGGCGAACAGCAGCGGCAGCACGCAGAAGAGCCGGATCGGCACCGCCCGTCGCGGGATGAGCAGCAGGTACGACCGCGCCCCCTCGAGGTCCTTCCAGGCGAGCTGCACCAGCGTCGCCAGCGCGGCGCGCGTGGCGCGGAGCCGCTCCGGCGCGAGGATGTGCGCGTGGCTGCTCCCGTGCTCCTTGAGCAGGTCCTCGGGGATGTAGATCGAGTTTTCCTTCTCCGCGTCGGTGGCCACGTCCTTCAGGATGTTCACCGTCTGCAGCGCTTCGGCGAAGCTGCGGCACCGCTCGCGCAGGATCCGGTAGCGCGCCTCGCTGATGCTCGGCTCGTGCTCGCGCCAGAGGTCGGTGAGCAGGTAGCCCACCGTGCCCGCCACGTAGTAGCAGTACTCGCGGTACTCCTCGAGGCTCTGGATGCGGATGCCATGCGGGTAGAGCAGCACGAACTTCCGCATGCCGGCGATCATCTCGTGCACCCACTTCGTCACGTGCACGCGTGTGGCCGGCGTGAGCGAGCGGAAAAGGACGAACACGAGGTCGGCGTTGCGGGTCAGTCGCACGTGCGCCGCCTCGCCGGTGAGGCTCGCCACGCGCGCCGGAAACGCATCGGCGGCTGCGGCGTCGTCGAAGCACCGTTCCAGCTCGTCGAGCAGCGCCGCCTTGGCCGCGGCGTCGAGCGCGGGTTCGTCTTCCAGCGTGTCGGCGATGCGGCACAGCAGGTAGGCCGCGAGCACCGCGCGGCCAAGCGCGCCGGGCAGGACGCGGATGCTGAGCGCGAAGGTCCGCGAGACGGCGGGAAGGATCTCGCGCGCGAAGCGCTCCGCCTCGCCGAGGCGCTGGCGGTCGCTCAGGGATGGTTCGGTTGGCGTCGCGTCCACACGCGTTAGACTTCTCGGCACGGGTGAAAGATACCCTCGCGGGCGACGCCGGGCATCGCGCCGCCCGAGTCCGGTCCGCGCCGCTTCACTCAGCCCGGTAGCTCATGGCCGTCTCCGTCCGCCCCGACGATTTCCGTGGCGTCTTCCGCATCGACGCCGAAGCGCGCGCCGTCTACAGCGAGGCGGCCGGGATCGCCAGCGTGATGCCGCACGCCGTGGCCGTCCCCGCCGACGCTGACGACGTGGTGGCGCTCGTGCGCTGGGCCGCGCACGAGAAGGCGCCGCTCATTCCGCGCGGGTCCGGCAGCAGCATGGCGGGCGGCGCCATCGGCGACGGCGTGATCGTGGACCTGAGCCGCCTCGCGTGGATGGAGGCGGTGGACCGTGAGCAGCACACGGTGCGCTGCGGGCCCGGCGTCGTGCGCAACCAGCTCGACGCGGCCGCCCGCGCGGCGGGACTGCGCTTTCCGGTGGATCCCTCCAGCGGCGCCTTCTGCACCGTCGGCGGAATGGCGTCCACCAACGCCGCCGGCGCGCGCACCCTGCGCTACGGCTCCATGCGCACCTGGGTCAACGCGCTCGACTGCGTCTTCGCCGACGGCTCGCGCGCCTGGGTGCGGCGCAGCTCACCGCCACCCGACGTCGCGCCGGTGAAGCGCTTCCTTGCCGAGGCACCGGCGCTCACCGAGGCCGAGCGTCGCACACCGTCGCGGCACGCGGAGGTGCGCAAGGAGTCGTCCGGCTACGGGCTCGCCCCCTGGTCGGAGTCCGGCGATCTCGTGGACCTGCTCGTCGGCAGCGAGGGGACGCTCGTCATGATCGTCGGCCTCGAGCTGCGGCTCGCTCCCCTGCTCCCCGCCACGGCGAGCGTGCTCGGCGCCTTTCCCTCGCTCGAGGCGGCAGTGGAGGGCGCGGGCCGCGCGCGCGCGGTCGGCGCGAGTGCGTGTGAGCTGCTCGACCGCACCTTCCTCGACGTGGCGCGAAGCGGTGGCGCGGCAGTGCCCGTGCCCATCGAGGCGGAGGCCGTGCTGCTCGCCGAAGTGGAAGGCCACGACGCCGCCGAGTGCGGCGCGCATGCACGCATGCTCGAGGCCGGGTTCCGCGCTGCCGGTGCCACGAAGGTCATCCTTGCCCTCGACGAGGCGACGGAGCACGCGATGTGGGAGCTGCGTCACGCGGCGAGCCCGATCCTCAGCCGGCTCGACCCCTCGCTCAAGTCGATGCAGTTCATCGAGGACGGCTGCGTGCCGCCGGAGAAGCTGGCCGAGTACGTGCGGGGGGTGCGCGCCGCGCTCGACCGCCAGCAGGTCCGCGGCGTGATCTTCGGCCACGCCGGCGATGCGCACGTGCACGTGAACCCGCTGGTGAACGTGTCCGATCCCTCGTGGCGGTCGCGCGTCGTGGCGCTGCTGGACGAGGTAGCTTCGCTGACGGCTCGCCTCGGGGGCACGCTGACGGGGGAGCACGGCGACGGACGCCTCCGCGCGCCCCTTCTTCCTCGGGTGTGGAGCGGCGAGGCGCTGGCGCACTTCGCTGTCGTCAAGCGCGCCTTCGATCCCGAGGATCTGTTCAACCCGGGCGCGAAGCTCGCCACGCCCGGCGAGCAGGCGGTGGCGCAGGTCAAGTACGATCCTGCGCTGCCGGCGCTGCCCGGCGCTGCGCGCGAGGTGCTCGCCGTCGTGGAGCGTGACCGCGCCTATGCGCGCTCGCGGCTCGAGCTCCTCGCGGAGGCCAGCGCCGCCGGCCACCCGCTCGAGCAGCCGACGCCGAGCAGTCGCGCCCCGCTCGACTGATCGGCGGGCGGCTCCTACCTTTCGTGAACCTGCTTCTTCTCCCACTCGTCGCGCCCTCATGACCGCTGCCGTCTCCGCCTCGCCGCGTCTCTACCGCGAGCCCGTCGTCTCCGTCCTTGCCCGCCCGACCTTCTCCGCGCCCGAGCATCTCGGCGTCGCGTGGATCGGCGACAGCACCGACGGCGAGCGACTCGCCGAGTTCGCGGGACGGCTCTGCTACATGAGCCAGCACAACCCCGCCGGCCGGTCCACGCGCGAATACCTGGAGAACATCAAGAAGCAGGGACATGGGAGCGTGCTGGAGCACGCGAACTACTCCCTCCTCCTCGAGGGAGTGAGCCGCTCGCTGACGCACGAGCTGGTGCGGCATCGGGCCGGCTTCGCCTACTCGCAGCTCTCCCAGCGGTACGTGGACGAGAGCGAAGCGGCGTTCGTCGTCCCGCCGGCTATCGTCGGCGACGAGGCACTGGAGAGCGCGTGGTCGTCGCAGATCGAGGCCGCGCAGGCGAGCTACGTGTCGCTCGTTGCCCAGCTCATGGAGCGCTACGGCTGGGTGGCCGACAAGGTCCACCGCCGCAAGATGGCCCGCGAGGCAGCGCGCGGCGTCCTCCCCAACTCCACCGAGACCAAGATCGTCGTCACCGGCAATGCGCGCGCGTGGCGCACGATGCTCGAGCTCCGTTCCAGCGAGGGCGCCGAGCTGGAGATCCGTCGCGCTGCCGTAGCGATCCTCCGCGTGCTCCAGGCGGAGGCGCCGGCCTTCTTCTCCGACTTCGAGATCTACGTCGCCGACGACCGGAGAGAGGCGGCGAGGGTGAACTACCACAAGGTGTGAACCGCCGCAGCTCCGGCGGTCTGTCACGCCGACTCGGGTTCGGGCAACTCCGTAGACCGTCATCCGTACTGGGTCGGCCGGTGCGTGAGTCCGGGCGGAAGGGCAACGGCGAACGCCGTCGTAGTTTCGCCCGGACTCGCTGACCCGATCCCTCACGACGGACGACGGACGACGGGTTTGCCCGAACCCGATTCGGCGATCGAGTCTCTCCCCCGCATCGCCGTAAAAAATTTCATTGCGCGAAAAAACCGTCGTCCCTATCTTCGGCGGTCGTCATGCGTGGCGTGCGTCTTGCCCGCGTGCATGATCGATCGAGCGACCGCACCAGCGACACCGCTCTCCACTGCGGGACACCAGCACAAACCGGATGACGCGCATCGGTTTCGCGTACAACCAGAAGCCCGACCTCGTCGCGGAGGCAGCCACCGAGCTGCCGACCGTCGACGAGGAGCCGCCCAGTAGGGGACTGGCTGCCGCGCGTCTCGCGCCCTCTCGGCTCGCCGCGCCTGACGACGAATACGCCGAGTGGGACTCGGCCGAGACGATCGACGCCGTCGCGCGTGCGCTCTCCCGCCACGGCCAGGTCATCCGGCTCGAGGCCACCGACGACTTCCCGCAGCGCCTCCGCGAGACCCGCCCCGACATCGTCTTCAACATCGCCGAAGGACTCCGCGGCCCGAACCGCGAGGCCCACGTCCCCGCCATCTGCGAGTTCTACGGCGTCCCGTACTCCGGCAGTGATCCCTTCACCCTCGCGCTCTGCCTCGACAAGGCCCGCACGAAGGAGATCCTCCGCACCCATCACGTTCCCACCGCCGACTGGTGGCTCGTGCGATCGGTGACCGACGTCACCAGGATGATCGACGAGGCGCTCGAGTTCCCCCTCTTCGCCAAGCCGGTGCACGAGGGTTCGTCCAAGGGAATCACCGAGCGGAACTTCGTCGCCTCGCGTGACCAGCTCCGCCCCGTCGTGGTCGAGCTCCTCGAGCGCTACCGACAGCCGGTGATCGTCGAGCGCTACCTCGCCGGCGCCGAGTTCACCTGCGGAGTGCTCGGCAACGGCGCCGAGGCGCGGGTGCTGCCCATCGTCGGCATGAACTTCGGCTCCCTTCCCGAGGGCGCGCTTCCCATCTACGGCTTCGAGGCGAAGTGGGTGTGGGACCGCGCCGAGCAGCCACTCCAGATCTTCGAGTGCCCGGCGCGGATCCCGGACGCGCTGCGCGCCGAGATCGAGCGCGTGGTGCTGCATACCTATGACGCGCTCGGCTGCCGCGACTGGTCGCGCGTGGACGTGCGGCTCGACGCCGACGGGCGCGTGAACGTCGTGGAGGTCAATCCGCTCCCCGGCATCCTCCCCGATCCTGCCGACAACTCCTGCCTCCCCAAGGCCGCTCGTGCCGCGGGGCTCGATTATGACGCGCTCATCGGCGCCTGCCTCCAGGCGGCGGCCGCTCGCTGCGGCGTTCTGCTCGAGCGGAACGAGCGGGAGGCGGCGTGAAGATCGGCATCCTCTACGACGGCGCCAGCGCCACGGCGCCCGACCAGCTCATCACCGGCACGGTGGACGCCGTCGCCGCGGAACTGGCCAGCGAGGGAAACGAGATCGTCCGCATCCCGGTGCACGACGACGCGAAATGGATCGAGAAGCTCCGCCGTGCCCGCGTCGGCCTCGTGTTCAACCTCTGCGAGTCCATCGACGGCGTGGCGGCCATGGAGCCACCGGTCATCTCCGTGCTCGAGCTGCTTGGCCTTCCCTATAGTGGCAGCTCCAGCTGGACGACGTCGTTCTGCCTGCGCAAGCACGTCGTGAACGGCGCCCTCGAGCGCGCCGGCCTCCCGGTGCCGCGCTTCGCCGTCGTGCGGCGTGGCGGCGACATCCCGTCGGTCGGCTTCCCCGCCATCTGCAAGCCGGCGGCGGAAGACGCGTCCATCGGCGTCGAGCAGCGCTCGGTGGTGCGCAACACCCGCCAGCTCACCGAGCGCGTGAGCGCGATGCTCGAGCGGTGGGACGAGGTGCTCGTCCAGCGCTACATCGAGGGCCGCGAGATCAACGTCGGCATTCTTGGGGACGCGGTGCTCCCCATCGCCGAGATCGATTTCGGCCGCATGCCCAAGGGGATGTGGCGCATCGTCACGTATCGGTCCAAGTGGGAGACCGGCTCCGACGAGGACATCGGCTCCGCGCCGCGCTGTCCGGCACGCCTGCCCGCCGCGGTGGCGACCCAGGCGCGCAAGGTGGCGATCGCCGCCTGGCGGCTGGTCGGCGGCTCCGGCTATGGCCGCGTCGACATGCGCATCGACGAGCGCGGCCGGCCCTGGATCCTGGAAGTGAACTCCAACCCCGACATCGCGCCCGACGCCGGGCTCGCCCGCATGGCGCGCGTGGCCGGCATCGAGTATGGCGCGCTGGTGCGCCGCGTCTGCGAGCTCGGGCTGCAGCGCAAGCGCGACGAAGTGGACGTCGCCGACCGATGGGCGATGGCGCAGCGGCTCTCCGGCGTGACGGCGAGCGACCTCGCCGAGCTGGATCTCTTCGCCGGCGAGGCGTAGCCCTCATGCGACTCGGTCAGCTCAGTCGCCGCGACCGGCCTCGCCTCGCCGAGCTGCTCGCGGCCACCGGCGCGTTCAACGCCGACGAGATCCAGGTCGCCCTCTCGCTGTTCGACGTCTCACCAACGCAGAACGCCGAAGGCGACTACGAGTTCCTGGGCGCCTTCGACGAGCGGACCGACCGCCTGATCGGCTACGCCTGCTTCGGCGCCACGCCGGCTACCGATGGCACGTACGACCTCTACTGGCTCGCCGTGGACCCCGCCGCGCAGGGGCGCGGCACGGGAACCGCACTGGTGCGAGCCGTCGAGGAGAAACTTCTCGACCGGGGAGCGCGTCTCCTCGTCGTCGAAACGTCGTCGCGTCCCGATTACGAGGGCACCCGACGGTTCTACGCCCGCAGCGGCTACACGGAAGCCGCCCGCGTGCGCGATTTCTACGCTCCGGCGGATGACCGGATCGTACTCACCACACGCCTCACCACACGGTAGCGCGGAGCAGCAGGCGATGAGCGATTGGCAGAAGATCCTGCGTGACGACAGCATCAGCACGCTCGATGAGCTCAAGGCATACGTGGCGGAACGATTCGGCGCCGAAGTCGCCGAGCGGGAGATCGATGTCGAGGCCCTCGGGCCGGCCTTCGACAACTTCCAGATGCGCATCACGCGCGAGTCGTTGTCGCAGATCAAGGAAGTCGGCGACCCGCTCTGGAACCAGTTCATCCCCACGGTGCAGGAGCTGGAGATCGTCGACGGCGTGATCGACTCGCTCGACGAGGACGGCGACTCCCCGGTGCCGAACATCACGCACCGGTATCCCGATCGCGTGCTCTTCCTCGTCAGCCCGGTGTGCGCCAGCTACTGCCGCTTCTGCACGCGGCGGCGCAAGGTCGGTGACCCGGAGAAGATTCCGCTCAACCAGTACGAATCGGCGTTCCAGTATCTGCGCGAGCACACCGAGATCCGCGACGTCATCATGAGCGGCGGCGACCCGATGATGTTGAGCGACCGCCGGCTGGAGTACCTGTTCCAGCAGCTGCGCGCCATCCCGCACATCGAGATCATCAGACTGGGGAGCCGCATCACCTCGCACCTGCCGGAGCGCATCACGCCGGAGTTCTGCGAGATGGTGCAGAAGTACCATCCGGTCTACATGAACACGCACTTCAATCATCCGAGCGAGCTGACGCCGGCGGCGGTGGCGGCGCTCGACCGGTTGAGCCGCGCCGGCGTGTCGCTCGGCTGCCAGACCGTGCTGCTGCGGGGCGTCAACGACGACCCCAAGGTCAT
>DASUXT010000135.1:0-3000 GCA_036377775.1 Gemmatimonadaceae bacterium
GATCACGATGGCCGCCAAGATGGGTGGCGGTGATCCGGCGGGAAATGCGCGGCTGCGCGTCGCCATCGACGCGGCGAAGGCCAAGTCGATGCCGAAGGACAACATCGACCGCGCGATCAAGAAGGGCACCGGTGAGCTCGAGGGGGTGGACTACCAGGAAGTCACCTACGAGGGCTACGCCCCGGGCGGCGTGGCGCTGATCATCGACGCGGTGACGGACAACCCGACGCGCACGGTGGCCGACGTCCGCCACAAGATGTCGCGCGGCGGCGGCAACCTGGGCACGCCGAACTCGGTGTCCTTCCTGTTCGAGAAGAAGGGGATCCTCACCATCCCCGTCTCCGTCAACTCCGACGAGGACGCGATGCTCGAGGCGGCGCTCGAGGCGGGCGCGGAAGACTTCCGTCGCGAGGACGAGGAGAACTACGTCGTCACCACCGATCCGGCGAGCTTCCACGCGGTGAAGCAGGCGCTCGAGGACAAGGGGATCGTGCCCGCCGAGTCCGAGCTGCAGATGGTGCCGAAGACGACCGTCACGGTGTCGGGGCCGGACGTGGAGTCACTGCTGAAGCTGATCGAGTCGCTCGAGGATCTCGACGACGTCCAGAAGGTCTGGGCGAACTTCGACATCGACGACGCCGACCTGGCAACGCTCTAGCGCCGGCCGGCAGGTCATCCGCGTGCTCGTACTCGGCATCGACCCGGGGACGGCGAACACCGGCTATGGCGTGGTGCGCGGCGGTGGCGTCGGTTTTCCGTCGCTGGTGGAATGCGGCGTGATCCGCACGCGCGCCCGCGATCCGCTGCCCGCGCGCCTGCGCGAGATTTATGAAGGTGTACAGGAACTCATAGAGAGACACAGGCCCGATGCGCTCTCGGTGGAGGACGTCTTCTACTCGCGGAACGTGCGCACCACCGTGGTGCTCGGCCATGCACGCGGCGTGATCCTTCTTGCGGCCGAGCAGCGTGGACTCGTCGTGAACGAGTTCGCGCCGGCCGAGATCAAGAAGGCTGTCGTGGGCACGGGTGGCGCGACCAAGGAACAGGTGCAGTTCATGCTCACCCGCCTGCTGCGCCTCAAGAGCGTGCCGTCGCCGTCGGACGCGGCCGATGGCGTGGCGGCGGCGCTCGCGTGCCTGATGGGCGCCAACCTGCCGCGCGTCGGCGGGGGCGGCCGCGTACGCGAGCCGTCGCGTCCCGCAGCGAGCACGCTCATCGTTCCACCTTCCACCACTCGTCGTCCATGATCGTCCAGGTTGCCGGCACGCTGCTCACGAAGGAGCTGGACCGGGTGGAGATCATGACGCAGGGCGGCGTGGCGTACGAGCTCGCCGTGCCGCTCAGCGCGTACGAGGCGCTCCCCAAGGTGGGAGAGCAATGCGCCCTGCACACCTACCTCGTGGTGAAGGAGGACAGCTGGCAGCTGTTCGGCTTCACTTCGGCGTATGAGCGGCGCGTGTTCCAGAAGGTGCTCGGCGCAAAGGGAGTCGGGCCCGCGCTTGCCCTCGGCCTGCTCTCGAGCCTCACGGCAGATCGACTCGTGCGTGCCATTCGCGAGAAGGACATCCCGACGCTGCAATCGGTGCCGAGAGTCGGCCGCAAGAAGGCCGAGCAGCTGGTGCTCGACCTGGCCGACAAGCTGGAGCAGTTGCAGAGCTCGGGTGCCGAGTCCGGCGTGGGCCGCAGTGGCGCGCCAGGCACCGAGGATGCCATCCGGGCGCTCGTGTCGCTCGGCTATTCCACGGCCGATGCCGAGAAGGCCGTGCGAGGCGCGCTCGATCATGGCGCGCAGGGGATGAGTGCGCCGGAGCTGATCCGGGCGGCGCTGGGGCGGATCGGAGGGCGGTAAGCGTCGACGGACGGGGTGGTGAGAGGAAGGGAAACGGGAGCTCGTTCATACTCGCGCGACGCACCACGAGGAGCGTCGGCTCACTCTCCCCATCGCTCCGGAGACGCACATGCGAGTTCTGCCCCTTCTGGTTCCCGTCGTGGCCGCAGCCCTTCTGAATTCGCAGAGGCTTCCGGCCCAGGAGACCATCGACCAAAGCCAAACGGGCGTCAGTAGCGGGTTCATCGGCCTCGACTGGAAATCGGGGCAGACATTCACGCAGGCCGGCTCGAACATCTCCGGGGTCGGGATCTTCATCCAGAGCATCGTGGAGAACCCCGCGTCGGGCACCGTGCAGTTCTCGCTGTACGACGCCATCCCGACGGCGATGACGACGCCCACGCTCCTCGCGTCCGGCAGTCAGCTGTTGTCGCTCGGGACGAAGGGATCCTCGTGGGTCGACTTCCATTTCACGCCATACTCGCTCACGCCGGGGACCTCGCTGTTCCTGATGGTCACCGGGTCTCCGGGTGGATTCCAGCTCACGGACGCGTACGACGTGACGGGCGCCGCGTATGCGCCCGGCCAGGCGTATCACCTCGTCAGCGGCGCGTACATGGCGCACCCCCAGTACGACCTCACTTTCCGCACCTACACGACGCTGGCGTCGCCAGTCACCACGCCCGAGCCAGCCAGCCTGACCCTGCTGACAACGGGGCTGATCGGCATCGCGGGCGCAGCCAGACGTCGTGTGGCGCGTCCGTCGTGACCGGGGAGATCCGGCGAAGTCAGCGAGTGGCATGACTGGCACGGGGGCGGCAGGGAGATCAACTTGAGCAAGGTCGACGTCAACTCCCTGCCGCCTCCGGACGCATGCTCGCTGCCCGCCGCACCCACTCGTTCACGGAATCGGTCATCCGCGAGATGACCCGCATCGCGAACCAGCACGAGGCGGTGAACCTCGCGCAGGGGTTCCCCGACTTCCCGATGCCGGAGCCGATGAAGGAGGCTGCCTGTGCGGCGATCCACGGCAACGTGAACCAGTACGCCGTCACGTGGGGGAGCTCGGCACTGCGCATCGCCATCGCCGAGAAGTACCGACGATTCTACGGGATGGAGGTGGATCACGATCGCGAGGTGACCGTGACCTGCGGCGCCACCGAGGCGATGGC
>DASUXT010000136.1:0-14546 GCA_036377775.1 Gemmatimonadaceae bacterium
GGCGACGGAATCCATCGGGCCGCAGTGAGCGCGCTTGAGGTAGATGGCGACGATGCGGGCCCCAGAGCATGTCGAATGCGAAGTCATACCGCGTCGATGAGACGTGAACTACCAGTCACCGCGTGCCTGGCCGCGGCGGTACGTCGCGAGCAGGGCGGCGGAGACACCGCCAACCCAGACGACGAAGCCAAGCCACCACCAGACCCAACCCATTCGGACGTCCGAGGTGTGAAAGGCGAGGCCGATGCACGCCAGTCCGGCAAGCGTCCAGACAATGATCTCGCCGGCGGCACGAAGCCACTCCCACATCGTGTCGCGCTGTGCCTCGCGTTCGAATTGCTCGAACTGTTCGACCCGCTGTCGGCGGTATTCTTCGGAAAGTGGCATCGGCGTGGTCCCTACTTCCCGTACGCCAGCGAGTCCATCAGCTCGGCGAAGCGCGTCCAGGAGAGGCGCTTTCGCTTCTGCCGATGGCCACCCCACCAATACAGGCCGCCGCGGCCGATCTCCAGCTCACCGATCTTCTCGCCGCCGGCGCTGATCTCGAGGTTGAGCGACGTGCCAGCCTTCGTGAACTCGTGCACCCGCATCGTGCCGCGTACCGCGTGCTTCCGTTCGACGCGCCGCTTCGTCGCCATGGGTCCTCGCGGAGGAAGGTGAGGCCGCTCGCTCAATCCGCCGTCGGGCGCCGGAACTGCAATGCGCCCGACGGGCAGCGGCGCACCTGCGCCTCCACTTCGTCCGCCGTCGCCGCGTATGGACGCACCCAGTCAGGGCGACGCACGTCGAACACCGCCGGCAGTCCGCGCACGCACACCCCCGAATGGATGCAGATGTTCGGGTCGAAAGTGACGGTGATCTCGGGCGTCTCGTACGTCTGCAGTCGCTTGCTCATGATGCAACCTCCTCCCAGGTCCGCTGGGCATACCATGCGCACAAGGCGGCGATCACGAGCATCACCGCCGCGCCGGGCCACAGGCCGGCGCTCGCCTGCGCGTCGAGATCGAGAATGGGGGCGAGCAGCACGAGCATCGCCGCCACCTCGATTCCCCACGCGATGATCACGATCGAGCCCCACCACGCGCGACGCCAGAGCCCGACCGCTGACGCGAGCGCGAGCGAGCCGGCGATCAGCTGCAGCCAGAACAGCGCGGGCGGCACGTCGCCCGGCGACAGGAAATGACGCGTCGCCTCGGCGAAACCGTCGAGCGCGAAAAGGACGAACAGGACGACGAGCAGCTTGCGCCAGATGGACCGTTGCATCCGTGACGTCCTCACCTGGGGAGATGACTGATGGACGACCAATCCTGCCTCGCGACGCGCCTCAGCGCGAGCCCTCCACCGTCAGGCGCCGGTCCTCACGAGGCAGGGTGATGAGCCGCGACCCGCGCTCGAAGGTGAAATAGCTGTATCCCCACTCGATCAGCACGCTCAGCCGGTTCCGGAACCCGGCCAGGTACATGATGTGGACGAACAGCCAGAACCACCACGCGATGAACCCGGTGAGCTTGAGCCGGCCGAAGTCGGCCACGGCGCGATGCCGGCCGATCGTCGCGAGGTCACCCTTGTTGCGATAGACGAACGCTTTCCGCTCGCGCTGCTCGAGGTCGCGCTGGATGTTCTTCGCCGTGTGACGCCCCATCTGCATCGCCGCCGGTGCGACGCCAGGCACGGGGTTCCCATCCGACTTGACCGCCGCCATGTCGCCGATGGCGAAGATCTCCGGGTGCCCCGGCACGCTGAGGTCGGGCGCGACGAGCACGCGTCCCACGCGATCCACCTCGGCACCGAGCGTCCTGCCCAGCGGCGACGCGGCATTGCCCGCCGCCCAGATGATGGTGTTCGTGCGGATCACCTCGTCACCGACGTGAACCTTCCCCGGCTCGATGTTGGTGACGAGCGCGCCGGTGCGCACGTCGACGCCGAGGTTCTCGAGGTCGCGGCGGGCGTGCTCGGCCAGCGCGTCGGGATAGGTGGAGAGCACCTTGCGCCCGCCCTCGAGCAGGAGGACGCGCACGTTCGCGCTGGCGATGCGCCGATACTCGCGTGGCAGCGAGTGCTTCGCGATGGTGGGAAGCATGCCGGCGAGCTCGGTGCCGGTCGGCCCCGCGCCGATGATGACGAACGTCAGCCACGCGTCGCGCTCGGCGTCGGTCATCGCCTCCTCAGCGCGCTCGAAGGCGATGAGGATGCGCTGCCGCAGCTCGATCGCGTCGCCGATGCTCTTGAGCCCGGGCGCGAGATCCTCCCACTCCGGATGCCCGAAGTACGCGTGCCGCGCCCCGGCGGCGACGATGAGGTAGTCGTACGGGATCTCGTACGGCTCGGCGTCCACCTCGACGACTCGTCGCTCCGGATCCACCCGCTGCGCCTCGGCGAGGAGCACGGTGGTGTTGGCCTGGTGTCGCAGCAGCCAGCGGATGGGCGCCGTGATGTCCGTCGGCGCGAGCGTCGCCGTGGCCACCTGATAGAGCAGCGGCTGGAAGAGATGGTGGTTCGTGCGATCGAGCACGACGAGCTCCACCTTCGCCCGCCGCAGCGCCCGCGCCGCATACAACCCCCCGAACCCGCCCCCGATGATCACCACCCGAGGCAGTCGGCGCTCGCGTTGCCAGTCGGTTGGGGGCGGATGGTTCGTCATGGTCTTATGGGAAAGACGAAAAGCGATCAAAGGAAACAGCGGACACCTTTGAAACTGCAGGATCGCTCCTCCTCGCGGAAAGCTCCATGCGCCGTGGACACGCCCGAGGCCGTTCCAATCAATTGAGGAACCTTGAGGATGTAGAAGCCGGCCTCGGTGAACGGAGCCGAGATCGTACACGGGACAGATCCTGCATTTTCAAGCTTCTTCCGCCGTTTCCTCTGCCCGCTTTTCTCTTTGGATCTACGCCGCCTGGATCACCCGCTCCCCATCCGCCACCCGCCCTTCCAGCCAGCGCGCACCGACCACGATCAACAGCACCAGCACTATGAGAAGTACGCTGTACGCCGCCGCGGTTCCGAAGGAGAGCGAGCGCAGCTGGGCGAGGATCTCGACCGAGATGGGGCGGTTGGCGTGCGTGTACAGCACGACGCTCGCCACGAACTCGCCCACGGCCGCGACGGCGGCGAGCATCGTGCCCGCCACCAGGCCCGGCCGCGCCGCGGGGATGATCACGCGCCTGAGCGCGAGCCAGCGCGACGCGCCCAATCCACGTGCAGCGTCCTCGAGCGTGGGATCCATCTGGCGCAGCGAGCCCTCCACCGCGCTCGTGACGATGGGGATGTTGCGGATGAAGTAGGCGATGGGGAGGATCCAGAACGTCCCCACGAGCAGCACGCGCAGCTGCAGCGGCGCATTGCGATCGAACGTGGCCGCGAGGCCGAGCGCGATCGCCGTGGCGGGAATCGCCCATGGGAGCTGCGACAGCAGCGCCAGCAGCCGCTTCCCCGGCGCCTTCGTCAGCACCACCACATATGCGATGGCGAAGCAGACGATCGCGTCGGCCACCGTGGCGACGAGCGCCATCGATACGCTGTTGCTGATCGGCTGCCAGAGGTCGCGGTCCTGCGCGAGCCGGCGGAAGTTGTCGAGCGTGTACTCCGGCGGGAGCACCTGCGTCGTCCAGGCGCCGTCGCGGGCGAAGCTCACCAGCACCACCATCGCGTGCGGCAGGATGAGCAGGATGACGATCGCCGTCGCGACGATGGGCAGCAGGCTGCGCGCGAGCCGCGAGCGGATCGCCGTGCGCGTCGCCCGTCCCTTCCCCGCCATCGCGTACGCGCGCCGTCCCTCCATGCGCCGCAGCAGGAAGAGCGCGAGCACCGCCGTCACGGCGAGCACCGTCGTTTCCACGTACGCCAGCCCCATCGCGCCATTGAGCTTCGACACGAGGATCTGCGTCGACAGCACTCGTGCCCCGCCGCCGAACACGTACGGGGCCGAGAACGATCCGAGCGCGCTCATGAACACGAGCAGCATCGCGCCGGCGATGCTCGGCGTGAGCAGCGGCAGCGTGACGCGACGCAGGAGCAGCGTGCGCGAGGCGCCGAGCCCGGTGGCGGCCTCGTCGAGCGTCGTGTCGTAGCGCTCCAGCCCCGCGCTCACGAAGAGGAAGACGTACACGTACATCGTGTACGCATGGACGAAGATCACCGCCGACAGCCCGCTCAGCGTCCATGGCGGCTCGGCGAGGTTGAACAGGTGCTGCACGACGCGGGTGATCACCCCGCTCTCGCCGTAGAGGAAGAGGAACGCCAGCACGCCGACGAGGGGCGGCAGCGCAGCGGGGAGCGTGGCCACGCCGCTCAGCAGCCGACGTCCGCGGAAGTCGGTGCGCGTGAGCAGGAAGGCGAGCGGGATGCCGACGAGGAGTGCGGCGACCACGGAGCCGACACTGACGATGATCGTGCCGCGCAGCGCGTCGATGTCGGCGGGGCTCGCCGCGAAGGCACGCCAGTCGTCCAGCCCGCGCTCGAAGCTGCCGATGATGACCGACGCGTTGGGATAGACGACGCTCCAGCCGAGCAGCGCGAGGAGCGCCAGCGCGGTGATGGAGACGCCGACGCCGAACGAGCGGCGCCGAGCGCTCACGCCGGCACCGTGGCCACGGGAATTCCCACCAGCCGCACCCCTGCCTGGTCGCCTTCACGCACTCCCTCGCCGTGGCCGAACACTTCCACCTCCACGCCGCCGGCGAGCCGCACGCGATAGACCGCGTGCCCGCCGGCGAAGCGGCGCACCGTCACCTCGCCCCGCCAGGTGGGCGCCTTCTCGTCGTCCGTGAGCTCGAGCGACTCCGGCCGCAGCACGGCGAGCACCTGCTTCTCCTTCGCACCGTCGGCATGCCGCGCAAGCGTATTGAGCGCCACTCCGCCGATGGTGATCCACACGCGCTCCTCGGCGCGCTCCGCCGGCACCACCGCTGCGCGCCCGACGAACTCCGCGACGGCCCGCGTGGCCGGCGTGTCGTAGAGCGCCTCGGGCGTCCCCACCTGCAGCAGGCGGCCCTTCTGCAGCATGGCCACGCGATCGGCGACGGCGAATGCGTCTTCCTGGTCGTGCGTGACGAACAGCGCCGTCACGCCGGAGCGGCGCAGCGTGGCGCGCAGCTCCTCGCGCGTGCTCTGGCGCAGCGTCGGGTCCAGGTTGGAGAGCGGCTCGTCGAGCAGGAGCACGCGTGGCTCGATCACCAGCGCGCGCGCCAGTGCGACACGCTGCTGTTCGCCCCCGGACAGCGCCTGCACGGCACGCTGCGCCTTCCCGCCGAGCCCCACACCGTCCAGCGCCTCGCGCGCACGCGCGAGTCGCTCCGACTTCTTCACGCCGCGCGCCTCGAGCCCGAAAGCGACGTTCTCGTCCACGCGCATGTGCGGGAAGAGCGCGTAGTGCTGGAACACCATCCCGAAGCCGCGCCGCTGCGGCGGCTCGCGGGTGAGCTCGCGCGTCGCGCCGCCGGGCTCGGTGAGCAGCACGCGCCCCGAGTCGGGCACCTCGTAGCCGGCGACGATGCGCAGCGTCGTCGTCTTCCCTGAGCCGGACGCGCCGACGAGCGCCAGCAGCTCACCCGGCGCGACGGTGAGCGACAGGTCGTCCACCGCCGGCTCGGCGTTCCCTTCGTAGCGACGCGTCACGTGCTCGAGCACGAGCGCACCCGCCTCTCCCCGCGTGAGCGGTGACGTCACTTGCCTCGGCGGCTGTTCCGGATGTTCGCGTCCCAGTACTTCATCCACGCGTCCAGGCTGTCGGCCACCACCTTCCCGAAGCCGGGCATCGGCTTCACCTCGGTGCGCGCATGCTGCACGTCAGGAGGAAGCGAGTCGGCGGGGATGTCGGCGCGCACGGGGATGCGCACGAACTGGCGCGCCGCCGTGGTGAGCGCCGGCACGGTGGTGACGAACTCGTAGAACTGCTTCGCCACGTCGGCATGCTTCGCACCGTGCACGATGGCGATCGCATCCACGATGAGCGGCGTGCCGCTCGCCGGGAACACGTAGCCCACTGGCACCTTCGTGCGCTGCTGCAGGATAGCGATGTCGGGCATGTCGTACAGCGTGATGACGCCCTCTTCGCGGCCGAGCTTCTGGTAGAGCAGCGCCGGATTGAGGACGTACTCCTTGGTGTTGCCGTCGAGCTTGCGCAGCCACTCCCACCCTGCCGCGGTGCTCCCTGTCTGCGCGATGGAGCGGCCGAGGATGCCGCCGAAGATGGCGCGCATGGAGCCGCTGGCAATCGGGTCGCGGATGAGCACCTTCCCCTTCCACTTCGGATCGAGCACGTCGTCCCAGTCCTTCGGCGCCTCGGCGGCGCTGACGGCGTGGGTGTTGTACGCGATCACCTCGGGGGTGAGGTAGGTGCCGTACCAGAGGTCCTTCGGATCGTGCGCGTCGGCAGGCACCTGCGCCGCCCAGGTGGGCTTGTAGGCGTCGAGCAGCCCTTCACTGGCTCCGCGCTCGAAGATCTCCGCCGTCGCACCGAACCATACGTCCGCCTGCGGATTCGCCTTCTCGGCGCGCAGCCGATCGAGCACCTCCTGCGACCCCATGTCCACCCACTGCACGTCGACATCGGGGTGGGACTTCTCGAATTGGGTCTCGTAGTACGTGAGGAGGTCCTTGCCGTGGGGGCTGTACACTGTCAGGACGGTTCTACTGTCACCCGAGCAGGCGGATGCCGAAAGCAGAACTACAACTGACGTAGCAAGTACCTTGTACCACGTACGCAGACCCAGGCCGAGGCCCCTCCAATGCGGGGCCGAACGTCCCTCGCGCACATCGCGTCGGTGCATTGGAGAGGGTTGAATGTCGGTCTTCATACGAAGTACGGGGTACGAAGTACTTCGGTTGTCGTTACCGGCACGGGTGTCGGTCTTCGTACGAAGTACTAAGTACGAAGTACGTCTGTTGTCGTTGAAGCTCAAGGAACCACCCCCGCCACCGGAGCCTTTCCTGCAAGCAAGTTCAGGAAGATCCTCGCCCCCCCCGGAACCCCCGAGGGCAGCTGTCGAAACAGCGCCAGCGTCACGTACTCCACCACGCCCTTGCCGAGCGGCGCGATCAGGACGGCCGCATCGTTCGGCTGCTCGCCCGGGTCGTTCATGCGGAGCACCGTCTTCCAGTGCGGATCGAAGCTGCTCGGCATGTACGTCGCGCGCTCCTGGACCCAGCCGGTGAAGTCGGCGCTCGTGATGCGGTTCGGTGACGTGAGCAATGGCGAACGTGGATCGAGGATGGTGACCGGGGCATTCTCATCCGTCACCCGCTGCGCCGGTCGCGCGAGCGTGATGGCGAAGGGAAGAATCCCCGGTCGCTCCATTTCGTTCTGGCCGTACTGCATCACCAGCGTGCCGCCGGCGCGGGCGTAGTCCTGCAGCTTCTTCGCCTCGCGCACCAGCACGGCGCTCGCCGCGAAGGCGCGCGGGCCGACGACGATCGCCCCGAAGCGCGACAGGTCGGCCGTGCCGAGCTGCTCCGGCGAGAGTGGCGTGACGGAGATGCCGAGCTGCGCGAGCATCGGCGCCACGTTGTCGCCGACACCCTGGATGTACGCGATCCTCGTGTTGGCGGGGAGCTTCGCGTCCACCGCCTCCACCTGCACCGTCGCGGCGCGGTAGTAACGGAGGGGCGGGATGTGCGCGTACTCGATCGGGATGTACCCCGACACGAAGGTCTCGCCATTGCTCGTCGCGGACGCGCTCACGTTGAAGCGGCCCGCCGGCGGGGTGCCGCGCACGCGGAAGGTGAGCGTCGTGGCGCCGAAGGGCGGGAGCGCGGCGCGGCGCACGGCGCTGTCGGCGCGGAGGCCCACGGGAAGGGTGAGAGTGACAGTGACGCCGCGCGCCGCCGACGTCGCAGACCGCAGATGCACACTGTACACCCGATCAAATGGCACGCCGGCCCGCGCGTACTGCACCTCGTCGTCGAACAGCACGCTGATCGCCGGCACCGATGCCACCGGGCGGCGCAGCTCGCCGCGCGCCGGATCGGCCTCGCGATAGATCACCGGCGACGCGTCGGCCACCACCGCTGCGCCATCCACGTGCAGGAACGCCTGCGCGCGCGTGTCGGACAGCCGGTCCTCGCCCTTGGCGATGAACTCCGCCGCGCTCGAGCCCGAGCCCGGCGGCACGAACATGTCGCCGCGCAGCCCGATGGCCAGCCACCAGGGCACGCTCGACACCTGCGGCATGAGCGACACCTCCACGCGTGCCGCACTGTCGGCGGCCACGACGCCGGTGCCATTCGCCCGGCGGCCGTTCGTGAGCGTGCCGACGCGCACGCTGTCGAACGACACGCTGGCGCTCCCCTGGTCGTACACGCTCATCGTCACCGGCATCGTGTCGCCCACGGCGACCAGCTCGCGCGGCGCGGTGGCTTCCACCAGCACGCCCGACGCGGCGAGGATCGCCGTCCGCGCGCGACGCTGCGCTTCCTCCAGCGACACGACCAGATCGCCCGTGGCCTGGTCGCACGCCCCGATCGCCAGCGCGCCGAGCGACCTGCGTCCGCAGCGGACGCTCTCCCGCACGGTGGACAGCAGGCGCACCACCCGCGCGAGGGGCGTGACCATGGGCGCCGGAGCGATCAGCTTCTCCACGCTGCGCACGCTGGCGATCGCCGCCGGCAGCGAGTCCAGCGCGGCCCGCGCCGGTGCCGGCAGCGTCACGCTCGCGAAGCGCGACCAATCGGTCGCGACGCCCTGGAACATCGAGCTCTCACGCCCGACCGGCACGCCGAAGTGCGTCGCCTCGAGGGTCAGGTAGTCCATCGACGTGCCGCGGCGCTCGAGCATGCCGAAGCCCTGGGACAGGTGCTGCGACCGGCTCTCGCTCGCGATCTCGGCATACGTGCGGCCGCGCAGCGGGCTCAGCTCGCCCACGTTGAAGCTCACCGTCGCCGCGCCGGAGTTGAATCGCGCCGCGCGATAGAACTTCGTCGGCGTCCACGCGCCGAGCCCCAGCGTCTGCGTCGACGGCCAGCGCACCGTGTCCGCCGCGGCGTCGAAGGCTTCGCGCGCGAGGATCCCCGACACCTGGTGATGCCCATGCCCGTCGCGCGGCGTGCCGCTGAACACGGCGACGATGATCTGCGGCCGGAAGGCCCGCACCACCGTCACCACGTCCTTCAGGATGGAATCGCGCTGCCAGTGCGTGAACGTCTCCTCGGCGCTCTTGCTGAAGCCGAAGTCGTAGGCGCGGGTGAAGAACTGGTGGCCCCCGTCGATCCGTCGCGCCGCGAGCAGCTCCTGCGTGCGGATCATGCCGAGCAATGGGCCGAGCTCGTTGCCGATCAGGTTCTGGCCGCCGTCGCCGCGGGTGAGTGAGAGGTACGCCGTCTCCACCTGCTTCCCGCGCGCGAGGTACGCGATGAGCTGGGTGTCTTCGTCGTCAGGGTGCGCGCCGATCACCAGCACGCGCGCGGTGACGTCGAGTCCCGACACGGCCTCGCCCAACGCGACCGCGCCGCGCTCCTGCGAGTGCAGGAGCCGCGGCGCGGCGAGGGCGAGGGTGAAGGCGACGGCGACCGGACGGAGCATGCGCGTCGTCGCCATCCTCATACCTTGCTGGTCTTCCGCTTGGGCGCCGCGAGGGTGAGCACGTCGCGCACGATGCGCTTCTGCTCCTCCTCGTGCGGCTTGGCGTACCCCTCGGCGGGACTCGCCCGCTCGGGACGACCGATGTAGCGCACGGTGAGCATGTTCCCCGTGGCCACGCGCAGCAGCGGCGCGGCGTAGGTCCATGCGCCCATGTTCTTCGGCTCCTCCTGGGCCCACACCACGTCCTCGATGTTCGGGTAGCGGTCCACGATCGCGGCGAGCGCCTCGCCGGGCCAGGGATACAGCTCGTCCACGCGCACGAGCGCCACTTCCGTGTTGTCGCCGCGCGCCGCCGACAGGTCGTAGTACATCTTCGCCGTGCTGAGCACCAGCCGGCGCACGTCGTTGCGCTTGTCGGACACCACCGCGTCGTCGATCACCGGCTGGAAGCTGCCGCTCGACAGCGCCTCGATCCCCACCGTCGCCGCCGGCAGCCGCAACAGGCTCTTCGGCTGCATGAGAATCAACGGCTTCCGCTTCCCGCGCATCGCCTGGCGGCGCAGGATGTGGAAGTACTGCGCCGGCGTGCTCGGGTAGGCGACGATCATGTTGTTCTCGGCGCAGAGCTGGAGGAACCGCTCCAGGCGTGCGCTCGAGTGCTCGGGCCCGCCCCCCTCGTAGCCGTGCGGGAGCAGCATCACGAGCCCGCTGCGCGTCCCCCACTTCGCGCGGTCGGAGCTGATGAACTGGTCGATCACCGGCTGCGCCATGTTCACGAAGTCGCCGTACTGCGCCTCCCACAGCGTGAGGTCGGTCGGCGCCGCGGTGCTGAAGCCATACTCGAAGCCGAGCACCGCCATCTCGGAGAGCGGGCTGTTGTAGATCTCGAAGCGCGCCGCGCCCTCGAGGTTGGCGAGTGGCGTGTAGGTGCCGCCCGTCCTGATGTCGTGCAGCACGGCGTTGCGGTGCGCGAAGGTGCCGCGCTCCGCATCCTGGCCGGTGAGCCGGATGGAGATCCCCTGCTGGAGGATGGTGCCGAAGGCGAGCGCCTCCGCCTGCCCCCAGTCGATGCCGTTGTTGTGCAGCGCCTCGCGCCGGCGCTCCAGCGTGCGCCCGAGGCGCGCATGGCCCGCGAACCCCTGCGGGCGCTCGAGCAGCTTCGTGTTCAGCGCGTCGAGCTTGTCGGCTGGCACCGCGGTCTGCGGCTCCGCCACCTCGGGCGACGGACCCTTGCTCACCGCGCTTTCGGCCGGCGGCTTCGACTGCATCGCCTTGTGCGCCGCTTCCAGCTCGTCGGCGAACTCCTTGTCGATGCGCTTCACGTCCTCGTCGCTGACGACGCGCTCGCGCACGAGCCGCGCCCCCCAGACCTCGCGCGGCGTGGGATGTGCCTTCACCAGGTCGTAGAGCTTCGGCTGCGTGAACGCCGGCTCGTCGCCCTCGTTGTGTCCCCAGCGACGATAGCCCACGAGGTCGATCAGCACGTCCTTCCGGAACTTCTCGCGGTACGCGATCGCCACGCGCACGGCGGCGATGCACGCCTCGGCGTCGTCGGCGTTCACGTGCATCACCGGCACCTCGTACCCCTTCGCCGGATCGCTCGAGTAGCGCGTGCCGCGCGCGTCGCTGGGATCGGTGGTGAAGCCCACCTGGTTGTTGACGATGATGTGCAGCGTGCCGCCCAGCCGGTACCCGCGCAGCCGCGACAGGTTGAACGACTCGGCCACGATCCCTTCGCCCGGGAAGGCGGCGTCGCCGTGGATGCAGATCGGCAATACGCGCTGCTCGTCCTGCGTCACCGAGCCGGCCACGCGCTGCTTCGCCCGCGTCATCCCGGCCATCACCGGGTTCACCACTTCCAGGTGGCTCGGGTTCGGCGCGAGCTCGAGCTTCACCGTGGCGTCACCGACCTTGCGCTCCCCCTCGTAGCCGAGGTGGTACTTCACGTCACCGGTGGTGGCTTCGGCGCTCTGCTCACCCGGACGTCCCTCGAACTCGCCGAACATCTCGCCATAGGGCATCCCCATGATGTTCGTGAGCACGTTCAGGCGGCCGCGGTGCGCCATGCCGATGACCACCTCACGTGCGCCATGCGTCGCGGCGCCGGAGATGGCCTCGTCGAGCATCGGCACGAGGACGTCGGTGCCCTCGATGGAGAAGCGCTTGTAACCCTGGTAGCGGAACTGGAAGAAGCGCTCGAGCCCGTCCACCTCGGTGAGGCGGCGCAGCACGGCCTGCTTCTCCTCGTTGCTCAGCGGACGGGTGAGCGTGCCGCTCTCCATCTGCGTCCGGAACCACTCGTGCTCGGCCGCGCTCCCCACGTGCGCGAACTCCAGCGCGATCGCGCCACAGTACGCCTCGCGCAGCTTCGCCACCACGTCAGCTGCCGTGCCGGACTCGTAGCCGAGCGCCGTGGCGGGAACGTCGGACAGGTCCTGCTCCGTGATGCCATGAAATTCCGGCGTCAGCTCGGGTGAGCCAGGCGGGGCGCTGCCGAGCGGATCGAGCTGCACCGCGAGGTGTCCGAACTGCCGGATCGCATCCAGCAGCGCCGCGGCGCCGGCGGTCTTGCGAAGCAGGGCGTCGTCCGCGACGCGCGCGCCGCCCCCCGTGATGCCGGCGAGCGATTCCGCCGTGCGGAAGAACTGGCGCCACGATTCATCCACCGACGCCGGGTCGCGCCGGTACGACTCGTAGGCCTCGGCGACGTATCCGTCGTTGAAGACCGTAGTGGTCGGAGGGAATGGAGACATGATCGGGAAATCTAGCACTCAGGCTCGGCGCGTGGGGCGTCGAGGCGGCGGAGGCGCATCGGTCGGCCGGCGAAGCGGTTGCACATCACCTCGATCGCTTCCTGGTTGTCGTCCACCAGCACCACGTCCCGCCCATGGCGATCGGCCGCGTCGCCGAACGAGCCGCTTCCAGCGAAGAAATCCAGCAACCGGTCGCCGGGTTTCGAGTGCACCCGCACGATCCGCTCGAGGATGCCAAGCGGCTTCTGCGTGGGATAGCCGGTCTTTTCCTTCCCCGTGGGGCTGACGATGGTGTGCCACCAGGTGTCGGTGGGTGTCTTCCCGCGGCCGGCCTTCTCCTCGCCCACCAGCGTGGGCGCCATGTACGGAATCCGGTCCGCCTCGTCGAGCTGGAAGGTGTACCGCGCCGGGTCGCGCACGTACCACAGGATGTTGTCGTGCTTGGCGGGCCATCGGGTGCGCGAGCGCGCCCCGTAGTCGTACGCCCAGATGATCTCGTTCATGAAGCACTCGCGCCCGAACACGACGTCGAGCAGCACCTTCACGTAGTGCACCTCGCGCGGATCGAGGTGCAGGAAGAAGCTCCCCGTGGGAGCCAGCAGCCGGTGCGCCTCGCGCAACCGCGGCTCGAGGAATCCCAGGTAGTCGTCGAAGACGTCCACGTAGCGCTTCGTGCCGAGCCGAATGGAGGTGTAGCGCTCCCCCTTGAAGCCCACGCGGTCACCGTCGTCGCTGCGCTCGGTGCGCAGCGCAACGCGCTTCTGCTCGCGGCCGGTGTTGAAGGGCGGATCGACGTAGATGAGGTCGAACGATGCATCCGGCAGCTCGCGCAGGGCGGCGAGGTTGTCGCCGTGGACCACCTCGATCATCGGCGCACGCGGAGCGTCAGCGCGCTTCCACCGTCACCGGCAGCACCACGCTGAACGTCGATCCCTCCCCCACCGTGCTCTGCACCTCGATGTGTCCGCCGAGCATCGTCGCCAGCCGGCGCGAGATGTACAGGCCGAGGCCGGTGCCGCCGTGACGGCGCGTGAGCCCCGTGTCCACCTGCGCGAAGGGGCGGAAGAGGCGCGGCAGCTCGTCGGCGGGAATGCCGATGCCCGTGTCGGTGATGTCGGCGCGCACCGAATGTCCGCTGCGGCCGAGCTGCAGCGTCACCGTTCCGGAGTCGGTGAACTTCACCGCATTGCCGAGCAGGTTCACCAGCACCTGACGCGCCTTGTCGATGTCGCTCGTCATGCGCACCGACGCGCGCGGGAGCACGACCTCGAGCCTGATGCCCTTCTGGATGGCGAGCGGCTCGATCACCGCCGCCGCCGCGCGCACGAGGTCCTCGGCGAGGAACTCGCTCGGACGCAGCATCTCGCGCCCTTCCTCGAGGCTGGTGAAGGCGAGGATCTCCTCGATCATCGCCGACAGGTGCGTCGTCACCGAGCGCATGCGTTCGACGACGTCGAGCTGCGGCTCGGTCATCGGCCCCATCACCTGGTCGGCGAGGAGCTCGTTGTAGCCGGCGAGCGCGGTCAGTGGCGTGCGCAGCTCGTGGCTCATCGTGGCGAGGAAGCGCCCCTTCGCGCGGTCGGCGCTCTGCGCCTGCTGGAGCAGCATCGACTTGTGCACCGCGAGCGCGGCGTGGTCGGCCAGCATGCGCAGTCGTTCGGCGTCCGGCTCGGCGAACGGCGCGGCGCCGATGACGCGGGCGACGGCGAGCACGCCGAGCGTCTCGCCATGGGCGTGCAGCGGCGCCACGAGCACTGGACCGAGCGCCAGCTCGGGAACGACGCGCTGCAGCGGACGGCCGGCGCTGTTGTAGTCGCTCTCGGAGACGATCGCGTTCTGCTCGAATGCCTCCTGTACCATCGAGCCGTCCAGCTCGAAGCAGCGTCCGCGTGCCGGCAGCAGGTCGCCACTCGCCGCCACCACCTCACTCAGGTGCCCGGTGGTGCGCAGCACGGCGGCCGCGGTGCCGTGACAGCGCACGGCGGCGATCTCGCAGAGCGTGTGCAGCACCTCGGCCATGTCGCTCACTTCGGCGAGGCGGCGCGCCACGTCGTGCAGCGACGCGACCTCATCGTCGCTGAGCTGTGCCTCGAGCACGAGGCCGGTTCCGGCACGACGCGCCATGCAGGTGAGGTGGCGGGACGGCGCATCGGCTCGCACCGGACGCAACCAGAGCTGGACCTTTCGCGGCTGGCCGTCGGCAAGGGTGTCGCTCAGCAGCAAAAGGCGGTCGCGCGCCACCTCCGCGACGAGGTGCGCCAGCGGAGTGCCCGACGTGA
>DASUXT010000137.1:0-45887 GCA_036377775.1 Gemmatimonadaceae bacterium
GATCGTCGAGGGCGCCAACGAGAGCGTGGCGAAGGCGGCCGAGGTCGCCGAGCGCGACACCGACGACCTGCCGCTCTACACGATGGCGGAAGCGGAGGAGATGCTCGGGATCATCCAGAGCCTCGACCCGCCGGGCGTCGGCGCGCGCGACCTGCGCGAGTGCCTCATGCTCCAGCTCCGCGAGGCGGGGCTCGAGCACTCGGTGCCCTTCCGCCTCGTGCGCGACTGCTTCGACGAGCTGATCGCTCACCGCTGGAGCGAGATCTCCAAGCGCTTCGGCATCAGTCCGGTGGACGTCCAGAAGGCCGCCGACGAGATCGCGAAGCTGGATCCCAAGCCCGGTCTCGTCTACAGCGACGCCAGCGACAACTACATCATCCCCGACCTCATCGTCGACAAGATCGACGGCAAGTATCACGTCTTCCTCAACGACGCCAACCTGCCGCGCCTCAAGCTGAGCAAGGCGTACCAGGAGATCGCCCGCGACAAGAAGAAGTTCGAGGGGGAGAACAAGGAGTTCATCTCGAACAAGCTCAACTCGGCCAACTGGATGATCCAGGCCATCGAGCAGCGCCGCCAGACGATGCTCAAGGTGATGAACTACATCGTCGAGCGGCAGCGCGAGTTCTTCGAGAAGGGCGTGCAGTACCTCAAGCCGCTCACCCTCCGTGAGGTCGCCGAAGTCATCAACATGCACGAGAGCACGGTGAGCCGCGTGACGAACGAGAAGTTCGTCCAGACGCCGCGCGGCGTGCTTCCGCTCAAGTTCTTCTTCTCCTCGGGCCTCTCCACCACGGCGGGCGAGGACGTGTCGGCGCGCGGCATCAAGGCGCAGATCCAGAAGCTCGTCGCCGACGAGGATCCCAAGCATCCGCTCACCGACCAGGCGATCGTCAACATCCTGAAGGAGACCGGCGTCCAGATCGCGCGCCGCACCGTGGCGAAGTACCGCGACCAGCTGGGCGTGCTGTCGGCACGCATGCGCAAGCGGGTATGACGACCGAGCGCCGCGAATCGCTCGTGGCGTACGCACCGCTCGCCGAGCCGCGGCGCGCCGAGGTGTCGGTGCTCGTGCCGGCGAAGGACGAGGCCGGGAACCTCGAGCTGTTCATGCAACTCGCAGCCGAGGCGTTCGCGGCGCATCCTGCTACGGCCTACGAAGTGGTCGTCGTGGACGACGGATCCACCGACGCCACCTGGGACGTGCTCGAGCGCCTGAGGGCGCAGTATCCCTTCCTTCGCGCCGTGCGCCACCGCGCACGGCGCGGCATCGCCGACGCGCTTCGCACCGGGTACCTCAACTCGACCGGGTCGGTGCTGGTGTTCTATCCCGCCGACCTCCAGTTCAAGCCGAAGGACATCCCGCGGCTCGTGGCGCCGATCCTCGCCGACGAGGCGGACATGGTCACAGGGTTCAAGGAAGGGAAGTACGAGAAGGCGTTCGTCTCCGGCATCTACAACAAGCTGAGTCGCACGCTCTTCCACGTGCCGGTGAAGGACCTCAACTCGGTGAAGGCCTACCGCCGGGAGATCATGGACGGCTTGCCCGTCCGCCCCGACTGGCACCGCTACATGATCGTCATCGCGGCCGCCGAGGGATACACGGTGACGGAGATCCCCGTCCCGCTCTATCCGCGCCACGCTGGCAGGTCCAAGTTCGGCCTCTCGCGCATTCCGGTCGGCGTGCTCGACATGCTCTCCGTGTGGTTCGAGCTCCGCTTCGGCAAGAAGCCGCTGCTCCTGTTCGGGATGCTCGGCGCCGCGCTGTTCGCCCTCGGGCTGCTGGCGGGCATCGTCGCGCTGATCGTGCTGGCCGTCGCGGGCGAAGGCGTGCGCGCCGTCTGGACCCTCATCCAGACCTGCCTCATCCTCGGCAGCGTGCTGTTCGCCACCGGCCTGCTCGGGGAACAGATCGCCGGCCAGCGCGCCGAGCTGCGCGAGCTGCGGCGCCAACTCGACGAGGTGCGGTCCGCCGAACGTTCAGACGCGTAACCGCTCCTCATGCGCGTCCTCTTCCTCACGCATTCGTTCCCGCGCCACCCCGGGGACGTGGCGGGCGCGTTCATCCTGCGCCTGGCAACCGCGCTCGCCAACGAGGACGTCGCGGTGAAGGTGATCGCACCGGCAACCGCGTCCGTGCCGCATGAGGACGTGATGGACGGCATTCCCATCCATCGTTTCCGTTATTCGCCACGCGCCCTCGAGACGCTCGCGTACGAGGGAAACATGGCGACCCAGGTAAAGGAGTCGTGGAGCGCGAAGCTCGCCCTGGTCGCGCTGCTCGGCGCGGAGCTGCAGGCTGCGCTCTCCGAGCTGCGTCGCGAGCGATACGACGTGGTCCATGCGCACTGGTGGTTTCCCAACGGCGTTGCCGGGGTGGCAGCGGCCCGCTGGGCCGCGTTGCCGCTCGTCACAACGCTGCACGGCTCCGACGTGCGCCTCGGGCGCGCCATCAGGGCAGCGCGGCCCGCGATGCGGCAGGTGCTGCGCCGTTCCGCACGGGTGACGGCCGTCTCGCGCTGGCTCGCCGAAGAAGCGCAGCAGGTTGCCGGTGGAGAGCTGCCGGTCGTTGCGCCCATGCCCGTGGCAACCGGGCTGTTCACCCCCGATTCGTCCACCCCGCGCGACGAGACCCTGTTGTTCGTGGGCCGGCTCACCCGTCAGAAGGGAGTGGATCTTCTGCTTCGTGCCCTGTCCAGCCTGCCCGATTCCATCACGCTCGACATCGTCGGGGACGGTGAGGAGCGTGCGGCACTCCTGGCGCTCGCCGGGTCGCTCGGTGTCGAGCGCCGCGTGCGCTGGTATGGCGCGCGGCCCGCATCGGAGCTCGCTCGCTTCTACCGACGCGCCGCGGCGCTGGTGATTCCGTCCACCGAGGAGGGACTCGGCCTGGTGGCGGTGGAGGCACAACTGTGCGAGACGCCGGTCATCGCCTTCGCCTCCGGCGGAGTCGTGGACGTCATCCGGGGCGGCGAGACCGGCATCCTCGTCGGCGAGCGGACTCCGGATGCACTCGCACGAGCCATCGCACGACTCCTCGAGACGCCCGACCGCGGCGCCGCGCTCGGCCGGCAGGGCGCAGCACGGGCGCGCGCGGCGTTCGCGGCCGATAAGGTTGCGCAGCGCTACGCCGACATCTACCGCGAGGCCATCGCACGTGCCGCGCGTTAGCCGGAGAGCGCTCCGCGTCGTCAGCTGGATCCTCGCCGCAGCGGTCGTGATCATCGTCGGTCGCAACCTCGCCCACGGACTGGCCGACCTTCGGAGTCATCCACTTCCGCGCTCGCCGAAGTGGGGGATGGTGCTTCTCTCGGGCGCCGTCTTCCTCAGCGGCCACGCCGTCCTCGTCCAGACCTGGCGCAGCATGCTCGCCTGCTGGGATTCGCGGCTTCCGTTCTGGAGCGCCGCGCGAATCTGGAGCGTGTCCAATCTCGCTCGCTACCTGCCGGGCAAGATCTGGAACATCGGCGCCATGGGCGCGATGTCGAGAAACATGGGCGTCTCCCCTGTGGCCGCCTCCGGCTCAGCGATCCTCAGTACGCTCGTGAACCTGCTCGCTGGATTCGTCGTCTCCGTCATCGCGGGGCGCTCCCTGCTCGATCAGTCGTCCAATGGACAGGGAAGCGTGGCGATCCTCATCGTCGCCATCGCGTCGCTGATGCTGCTGGTCGCGCCCTGGGCCATGCCGCGCATCGCGCCGGTCATCGCGCGCCTCGCTGGCCGCCCAGTGGAGGCAACGCTTCCCGGGCGTGCCGTCGTCTATGCATTGGTGGGCAACATCGTCGCCTGGCTGCTCTATGGCGCGGCATTCCAGCTTTTCGTGTTCGGACTGCTCGGTACGGTGTCTGGCGGCTATGCCGAGTATCTCGCAGCTTATACCATCTCCTACATCAGCGGTTATCTTGCTCTCTTCGCCCCGGCCGGGATCGGTGTGCGCGAAGGCTTCATGGTGAAGGTGCTCACCTACGCCGGCCTGACCACGGCGCCGCAAGCGGCCCTCGTTGCGCTCACCTCCCGCGTCTGGCTGACGCTCCTGGAAGTCGTTCCCGGTTTCGTGTTCTGGACGCACGCGGCAATGAACCGTCGCCCACCGACTCGCGATCCTTCGGATGTCCCGACCTGAGAAAACGCCCGCGGCGCCGCTCTCCCTGGCGCCGCGCTTCGCAGCCGGATGGGCGGCGCTCGCCTACGCCATCGCCACGCTCCTGCTGGCGTGGCCAGCGCTCCTCGGCAAGTTCCTCGTCAATCCGCATAGCGACCAGTACATCGCCGGCTACGCGTTCCGCGACTTCGCGGCGCAGTCGCTGCGCGCAGGGAAGGGGATCCCGCAGTGGAACCCCTACCTCTTCGGCGGCCTGCCATATGTAGCCGCCATGCACGGCGACATCTTCTACCCGACCGCGCTGCTCCGGGTGATCATGCCCACGGACGTCGCGATGACGTGGGGCTTCATCATCCACACGTTCCTCGCCGGCTTCTTCACGTACTGCTTCCTGCGCGCGTGGGGGCTCGGCTTCTTCCCGTCGCTCGTCGGCGGGGTGGCCTATCTGCTCGGCGGCCCCATCGCGTCGTATGCGTCACCGGGGCATGACGGGAAGCTGTTCGTCAGCGCGCTGCTTCCCCTGGCGCTCTGGCTCCTCGTGCGCGGCATCCGTGATGGCCGCCTGTGGACGTGGGGGGCGTTCGCCATCACCATCGGGCTCGCGGTCCTGAGTCCCCATCCGCAGTTGCTGCAATACCTGCTGCTGACGTCGGGAGCCTTCGCCCTCTTCCTCGCCCTCGGGCGCGACGCCAGCGGCGTGAAGCTCGATCGGCGGGTCGCCGTGCGGCGCCTCGCGTTCGCGCTCGGCGCCGTCGTGCTCGGAATGGCCATCGGCGCCATTCAGTATGCGCCGGTGCGGGAGTACGTGGCGTATTCACCGCGGGCCGGCGGACGCGACTACGCGTATGCGACGAGCTACTCCTTTCCGCTCGTCGAGCTGTTCAACATGTACCTGCCGCAGTTCACTGGCATCCTGGACCGATACTGGGGCCCGAACGGCATTCACCTCCACAGCGAATACCTCGGCGGCTCCGTGCTGCTCCTCGCGTCGGCAGCCTTCGGCGGCGACGCTCGCCGTCGCTTCCGGCGGTTCTGGATTGGCGTGGCGGTCGTCTCGTTCCTGTGGATGCTCGGTGGGAGTACGCCGTTCTTCCATCTGGTCTACGCCTTCGTGCCGGGGACGAAGTTCTTCCGCGCGCCGAGCACGATCATCTACGTCTTCGCGTTTGCCGTGAGCGTGTTCGCCGCGCTCGGCACGGAGCGGCTGTTGGAAGGCGCCCTGTCGAAGCGCTTCCTGTTCGGCTGGCTCGGCGCCGCGGGAGCGATCGCCCTGCTCGCCTCGGTCGGCGTGGTAGGCGCCATGGCCGAGGCGGGCGCGCGCACGGCCGGCGCCACGCTGTTCCCCGAGTACGCATCACAGGCGGCGGATCAGTGGGCGTCCCGTGCGAATGCGAACGGCGGCGAAGTCATTCTCGGTGCCTGGCGCAGCTTCCTGTTCGTCGCGCTCACGGTCGGCGCCCTGTTCTGGTACCTGCGCACCCGCGCCAGCGTGGCGCTGGTCGGTGCCGCTCTCGCGGCGATCGTGGCGCTCGATCTCTGGAGCGTGGAGCGCGACTACTGGATGTTCTCGCCGCCGGCGAAGGTGTTGTACGCGGCAGATCCGGCGATCGATCTCCTCAAGCGCCAGACCGAGCCGGGACGGGTGGTGGTGTTCTCACAGGGCGACTCCGGCATCACCGCCGCTGACCCCTACTACGGCACCGGCCGCGGCCAGCACATCGGAACCGGGACGGGCCTCATGGTCCACGGCATCCGCTCCGTCACGGGCTACCACGGCAACCAGATCGGCCGCTACGAGACGCTGATGGACATGCAGCTGCCGAACGGGGCCCCCGCGCTGGTCAGCCCCACCTTCTGGCGTCACGAGAACGTGCGGTACCTTTACACGAACGTCCCGATCGCCGATCCCTCGCTCAAGCTCATGACGGGTCCCGTCCGCAACTCGGCGGGATCGACCGTCTACCTCTATCGGCTGCCGGGGGAGAACCCGTATGCGTGGCTCGCCCCGGCGATCGCCAAGGCGCCGGACACCGATGCCGAGGCCGCGGTGCTGGATCCGCGATTCGACCCAGCCCGGATCGCCGTCTTCGACACGGCGGCGAAGGTTCAGCCCAACGCTGGCCAGACCCCTCCCGAGCCGCTGGCGATCACGGCGACGAGTAACGTCGCGCCCGGGAAGGCCGACGTCGCGTTCAGCGCGCCAGCGCCGGCGGGCTCGGCGCTGATCGTGTCCGAGAACTACTACCCTGGCTGGAATGCCACGGTGGACGGCAGGGAGGTCCAGACCTACCGCGCCGACTACAACCTGATCGGGATCCCATTGCCAGCCGGCGCCAAGGCCGTCTCCCTGCGCTATCGCGATCCCGCCGTCGCCTCCGGGCGCATCATCACGGTCGTCGCCATCCTCGTCGCTCTCGGCGCGCTCGGGGCGGGCCTGGCCGCCCAGCGGAGGCCGAGCGTTGCCTGATCGCGCTCTCGTCATCGTCCCGACGTACAACGAACGGGAAAACATCCGCCGCCTCGTCGATTCCGTGCTCTCCCAGGATGCCCGGATCGACATGCTGATCGTGGACGACGGCTCGCCGGACGGGACGGGCGCGATCGTGGAAGAGATCGGGGCGTCGAACGCCCGCGTGCATCTGCTGTCGCGGCCGAAGAAGATGGGGCTGGGGACGGCGTACGTCGCCGGCTTCCGCTGGGCGCTGGCGCGCGACTACGCCTACGTGCTGGAGATGGACGCCGACTTCTCCCACGACCCCGCACACCTGCCGCAGTTTCTCGCCGCAATCGAGAACACCGACCTCGTCCTCGGATCGCGGTACCAGGAGGGGCGGGTCACCGTGGTGAACTGGCCGATCAACCGGCTGATCCTGAGCTACCTGGCCAACATGTACGCCCGGGCCATAACTGGCCTCCACGTGTGGGATGCGACCGGCGGCTTCAAGTGCTTTCGCAGGTCCGTGCTCGAAGCCATCGACCTGGATCACGTTCGGTCGAACGGGTATGCGTTCCAGATAGAAATGACCTTCAGGGCGGTGAGAAAGCACTTCAGGATCACCGAGATCCCGATCGTGTTCGTGGATCGCACGGAAGGCACGAGCAAGATGTCACCTCACATCGTACGCGAGGCGGTCTGGATGGTCTGGCGCCTGCGCTGGTGGGCGCTGCGCGGCGTGATCTGACGTCGATTCCTGCGAGGTAACGATGCTGCCGTCCGGTCGCACCTTCTACAAGATGAGCGGGTCGGGAAACGACTTCATCATGGTCGACGCCATGAAGGAGCCGCCGGGCCAGCTCGAGGAGGCCGCCCGGATTCAGGCGCTCTGCGCCCGAGGGACGGGGGTGGGGGCCGACGGAATCGTCTTCCTCCAGCCGTCGAGCTCGGCGGATCTCCGGATGGTCTACCTGAACAGCGACGGCTCCCGCGCCGACCTCTGCGGCAACGCGTCGCTCTGTTCGACTCGGCTGGCGAGCGAGCTCGGCATCGTCCGCGATGCCGAGTTCCGCATCGAGACGGACGCCGGAATCCTCGCCGCTCGGCTCCGGGACGGGGCGCCGGAAGTGGATCTCCAGCCGGTCTCCGAGGTTCGTCCGATGCTGCCATTCCGGCGCGACCCCGGGGAGTCCTGGATCGGCTTCGCGCTCGCCGGCGTGCCTCATCTGGGGGTGCGCTGCGAGTCCGTTCAGGCGGTCGACGTGGTCGGCCGAGGACGACCGCTGCGCTTCGATCCGTCGCTCGCCCGAGGGGCGAACGTGAACTTCCTGTCGCCGGATGGCGCGGGCGGGTGGCTGATCCGGACCTACGAGCGCGGTGTGGAAGGCGAGACGCTGGCGTGCGGGACGGGCGCCGTGGCATCGGCGATCCTGCTTGTCGAGGCCGGTGAAGCAGACAGCCCAGTGCGTCTCCGGACCCGGTCAGGGCGGACGCTGACCGTGCGGCTCCGGCGGATCGAAGAGGGGTGGGCACCGTCGCTTTCCGGCGAAGCCCGGATCGTGTTCGAGGGGCGCTTCGGCGAGGGCTGAAGGCGCTCGCCGGCTGCTGGAAGGCGCTAAAGCCGCAGCTTTCATCAGGCTGAACCCGCCAGCGATCGCGACAGCAGCAACAACCATCTGGCCAGCTCAGGCGGCGTACTCACGGCTGCCGGGCTCGACTGATAAATCACTCGAGACCGGCTTGGCAAGCTGTTGTCGTTTCGATGCTTGGATCGATTGCGGCCACGAAGGGGAAGCAGTTCTCCACATTTCTCCACCACTGTAAGTTTACATAATACATCTTATACGTATCTAAAATGGAGCTGGTATTAGCGGACTGATGCCTTGGTGTCGTCAGCGGGCTCCCCGTCCTCTCTTCATCTCCGCCGCGCGAGCCGCCAGCGACAGCCCGCAGAGCGCCCGCGCCATTCGGTTCGAGAGACACCAGCTTCACGGGGCCCGCAATGCGCAGCGGGCCGAGCAGCGAATTTCCTCGCCACTCGGCCCGCGCTCGATCTCCCTCGCCCCTCTTGCTCGCTACTCTGAGCGCGGCCTCACCGCGTTCAGCGCGCTTCGGCCAGCCGGATCTGCCCGCGCTGGTTCAGCCCTGCGCCGCCTGGGCCGTCATCGCACCCAGCCTGATTCGCGCTTCCGCCGCCGCCGATGGGTTGTCAGTCTGCTTGCTGAGCGCTTCCCAGATCTTCCGCGCCTCGGCGTTCTTGTTGGCCGCCATGTATGCGTTTCCGGCACGGGCGAGATAGAACGCCTTTTCGCTCGCCATCTGGCTCGTCGATGCCGCCGCCTCGTACTCTGCTGCCGCTTCGGCAGGCTTGTTCAGCTGGGAGTAGGCGTCGGCAAGGAGTCCCTTCGCCGCCGCGGCGTTCGGTCCGTCGAGGCGGCTGGACAACCCCTTCAGGTAATCCGCCGCGCCTTGGTAGTCTCCCTTTTCCAGCTTCAGCTGGCCCAGCATGAGCCCCGCTTCCGCGCCAGCCGTCGTTCCGGAATAACGGTCGGCCACCTTCTGGAGGTCGGACTCGGCGAGAGGCACGTTGCCTGACGCCACCGACTGCTTGGCCTGGAGCAGCTGGCGATCGGCGTTCTCGAGCTTGATCGCCTTCGCCCGCATCGCGTACCAGGTGACGGCGATGGCCGCGAGGACGATCACGGCGCCGATCCCCACCCAGCGCGAGTTCACGTGGAACCAGTCCATGAAGCTCTCGACCTTGGGCTCGTTGCGGGTAGTCTTGTCGGCTATGGGATGCGTCATGACGTCAGAAGTGGTTGGAAGGGCCGCACCGCGCGGCATGCCCCTGGGGTGATTCGAACACCCGGCCAACGGTTTAGGAAACCGCTGCTCTATCCACCTGAGCTACAGGGGCGGGTTGGAGGTTGGCCGATCCGATGAGCGCAGGCGTCCTTCGGATGGTAACCTTCAAACTTATCCGACCCGCTCGCCAGCACCAGTGCCGCGTTGAGACATCCGTCACGCTTTCGCGGCCGTGAGGCTGCGAAGCTTGGCGGATGACCTTCCTCAGCTCCCCACCCCGTGTCATCCAGGGCGGCATGGGCGTCGCCGTGTCCGACTGGCGTCTCGCCAACGCCGTGTCTCGCACCGGTCAGCTTGGCGTCGTATCCGGGTCGATGCTCGACACCGTCTTCGTGCGTCGCCTGCAGGACGGCGATCCGGGCGGCCACCTGCGGCGTGCCATCGCCGCCTTCCCCGTGTCCGGCGTAGGCGACGACATCCTGCGACGCTACTTCCGGCCCGACGGCCGACCAGCGGGAGTGCCGTACAAGACGCTGCCGATGTACAAGCAGGTCATGAGCGATGCGCGTCAGCGCGTGACGGTGCTGGCCAACTTTGCCGAGGTCTGGCTCGCCAAGGAGGGGCACGCTGGACCGGTCGGGCTCAACCTCCTGACGAAGGTCCAGATGCCGAACCTGCCCTCCCTCTATGGGGCGATGCTCGCCGGCGTGGACGTGGTCATCATGGGCGCCGGCATTCCACGCGAGATCCCGGGGGCGCTGGATGCTCTCGCTGAGCATCGACCGGCACGGCTCCGGTTCGACATCGAGGGACTGGCGCGGGACGAGGCGGAGTATCTCGACTTCGATCCCTCGTCCTGCAGCGACCCGGCGCTTCGCGGGCGGCCGCTGCACCGCCCCGCATTCCTTGCCGTGGTCTCTGCGGCCTCACTCGCGGCCACCCTGGCCCGCAAGTCCAACGGTCGCGTGGATGGCTTCGTCGTGGAGGCACCGACCGCCGGTGGACACAACGCCCCACCGCGCGGCGAGCTGAGGCTGAACGAGCGCGGCGAGCCGGTATACGGAGAGCGCGACGTGGTGGATCTGGCAAGGATGCGCGAGCTGGGCCTTCCGTTCTGGCTGGCGGGAGGCACCGGATCGCCGGAGGGACTGGCGGCCGCGCTCGCCGCTGGAGCGGCGGGGATCCAGGTGGGGACCCTCTTCGCCTACTGCGCGGAGTCCGGCCTCGAGGGGGGCCTCAGAGCGCGCGTGCTGACCGCGCTCAGCGATGGCACCGTCACGCTGCGCACCGATCCACGTGCGTCGCCGACGGGCTATCCATTCAAGGTCGTCGAACTTCCAGGAGACGCCGAGCGGGCTGCGGCGCGCAAGCGCGTGTGCGACCTCGGATACCTCCGCGTGCCGGTGCGCACTCCGGAAGGACGCACCGTTTACCGCTGCAGCGCCGAACCGGTCGACGCGTACGTCGCCAAAGGCGGCGACATCGCCGACACGGAGGGGCGGCGGTGCCTCTGCAACGGCCTCACGGCCGACATCGGCCAGGCGCAGTGGCGCGCGGAAGCGGGCCAGGAAGAGATCCCGCTCGTCACGAGCGGCGACGATCTGCTCTCCCTGGAGCGCTTCGCGGCATCGCGGCCTGGCTACACGGCGCGCCAGGTCATCGACTACCTGTGTTCCGGCGTGGCCCTAGCGACGTGACGCCGGCGGAGGAACCTGCGCCCGCACGAAGTCACCGACCAGGAGCGCCGCGGGGTACATCATCTGCTCCTCGCTCTGCGCATGGAGGAGGAGTTGCTCGGCCACTCGCTGCGCCGGCAGATTCCGCCGCGCCCGCGCCACTTCCTCGAGATGCACCGTCGCCGCGTGGATGGCCTGGTGCTCACGCAGCATGCGTGGCAGTTCGGCACGAAGCGAGTCGGTGAGTGGAAGGACGGCGCGCATTCCCGGCGGACGCTCGCCGCGCGCGAGGGGGGCAAGCAATCCGAGCGGTGGCAGCGCGATCTGTTCCTCCCGCACGAAGTGGGGATCCAGTACCGCGACGAGCGCGCGCGCCGCGACACCCACCTCTCCCGGCGCCCTGGTCGCGGCCGCGAGTGCCTGATGGATCTCCCGGTGCTCGGCGCGAACCGAAGCCGGGATCTGGAGAAGGCCCTGCGCCGGAGCTCCTCCCCCAGCCGCATGCTGTGCTCGCAGGGCGGGCACGAACGTGAGGACCGTGAGAGCACCGACGATGGCGCCGCGATATAGAATGTTCAGGTGTCTCATGAGAATTCTCCAGTGAAGAGTGATGATCGAACGTGAGTGACGAGCGAGATCAGGCAGTGACGCATCCAGTCGGGGGGGCCGACCCCGCCAACGCGGTCGCGCCAGAGAGCCACCAGATCCGGGAGCGGATACTCACCGGCGATCGGCCCACGGGACGTCTGCACCTCGGGCATTACGCCGGTTCGCTGCGCGAGCGTGTTGCGCTGCAGTACCGGCACGACCAGACGATTCTCGTCGCCGACCTGCAGGCGCTGACCGACAACTCCGGCCGGGCAGCCGATGTTCGCCGCAACATCGTCGAAGTCGTGCTCGACTATCTCGCCGTGGGCATCGATCCGGAGGTCACGACCATTGCCCTGCAGTCGGCGCTCCCCGATCTCGCCGAGTTGACGGTGCTGTACCTGAACCTCGTCACGGTGGCTCGGCTCGAGCGGAACCCTACCGTGCGGGCGGAGATCGAGCTGCGCGGATTTGCCCGCGACATTCCGGCGGGCTTCCTGGCGTATCCCGTCAGCCAGGCGGCGGACATCACGGGGTTCCGCGCCACCCTGGTTCCCGTCGGCAACGACCAGCTGCCGATGATCGAGCAGACGAACGAGATCGTGAGGCGGCTCGCGCACCTCGCTGGTCGCGCGGTGCTCCCCGAGTGCCGCGCCCTGCTCTCCGACACGCCGCGCCTGCCCGGCGTGGACGGTCGCAAGGCGAGCAAGTCCCTCGGCAACGCCATTCCGCTTGCCGCCTCGCCCGATGAGATCCGTGCACTGGTACGCGCGATGTATACCGACCCCGGGCACGTGCGCGCGAGCGATCCCGGCACGGTGGAGGGCAACGTCGTCTTCGCGTACCTCGACGCCTTCGACCCCGACCGGGACGCAGTGGCGGAGCTGAAGGCGCATTACCGCCGGGGTGGCCTCGGCGACATGGTGCTCAAGCGGCGACTCGAGGAACTGCTCGAGCAACTCATTGCGCCCATCCGCGATCGCCGGGCGCGCCTGGCCGCGGATCGCGGCCATGTCATCGACCTCGTGCGGCACGGGACCATCCGCGCACGTGCGACGACAGCAGACGTGTTGCGCGACGTGCGCGATGCATTGGCCCTCGACCTCACCTTCTAGCGCGGATGCGCGGCGAGCCAGCTCTGCTGCCGCGTCGGTTCGAACTGCGGCATGGCCATGCGCCGCATCCATTGGGCGGCGACGATCTGGAAGAGACCGAAGCCGATCGTGTACGCGGCGCCCACGTACAGCAGGGTGACGAGGCCGGCGTCGTCGTCGAACAACGCGACCGCGGCGAGCGCGAGCTGCGCACCGGACCACGCGAGCATCGCCAGCCTGCTGCGACGCATCGGCCAGATCGCCAGCGCCAGCAGCAGCGCGAGAACCCCACAGGCGAACAGCCAGCCCGCCGCCAGGAACATCGTCGCGTGGAAGGGGATGGCCGTCAGCGTCACGGAGATCACGGCCATGCCGAAGCACGCCGCGCCATCCGCCAGTGCGAGCGGCCAGCCACGGTTGCGGTGGCGGTTCCGATAGGCGAATCCCATCTCGTACACGCCCGACGCGGCGAGGACGAGGGCCGTGAGCAGCATGGCGCGGAGGAGCATGCCATCCGGCCATGCGAGCGCCGCCGCGCCGCAGGCGAGCGCGATCGCTCCCCTGCCCTGCAGTACGGTGGCGAACCGACGGACCGGCCGCGAGGAATCCTGCATCCCGCCACCTCCTTCCTGTTCGACAGGCTGGCGCGGTACGGCGCCTGGTTGTCGCATTGCCCGATGCGCTGCATGATATCATTCCGGGTGAAGCGCTCCCATCGGGAGTCTTCCTCGATCTCTGTCGGCCTTTTCCTGCTTCGCCGAGGTAAGCCCTGAACCTCTCGACCACCCGGAAGCTGGCCTTCGCCGCCACGGCGGGTATCGTGCTCGTGCTCGGGACTGGCGTGCTCAGCCTCGTCAGCCTTCGGAGAATGGACGAGTCGGCGCGCCTGGCCATCCGTCGACAGGCGGTCCGCACCGCGCTCCAGTCCGTACGCGTTCGACTGGGAAGCACCGACACCTACCTGCTCCGCGCGAAGCGGGGCGAGCTCACGACCACCGCCGACGAGCTGGCGTCGCTCCTGAGCGAAGGACGACACGCTCTCCGGCAGGCCACCGAGCTCACGGGCGATACGCCGTTGCAGACCGGACGCCTCGTGGAGGCGAACAGGCTGCTGGACGCGCGCCAGGCGATCATTGCGCGTATCGCCGGCGCACGCCGCGCGGCTGGCGACTCGGTGGCGCTTTCCGACTCGCTCGTCCGCGTGAACGAGAGACTTGGCGCGGCGCTGGACAGCGTGGAGGCGCACGAGGACGAGATGATCACCTCGCGCCTCACGGACCAGGCGTTGGCGGCGCGCCTGACGGCGCTCGCGACGCTCGCACTGATGGCGATCGGCGCCGGCATCGGGTTCGTGGCGCACCGCTCGATCCGTCGTGACATGGAACGTCGCGCCGCCGCCGAAGCGGCGCTGCGGACCTCGGAGGCCAAGTTCGCCGGCATCCTGTCCATCGCCGCCGAAGCGATCATCACGGTGGACGAGCAGCAGCACATCGTCCACTTCAACCAGGGCGCGGCGGAAATCTTCCGCTACGACCCCTCCGAGATGATCGGCCAGCCGCTGGAGCTGCTATTGCCGCTCCGGTCACGCGGCGTCCATGCGCGAGAGGTCGCGACATTCGGGGCATCAGCGGAGAATGCACGGCGCATGGGCAAGCGACGCGAGATCGCGGGCCGGCGCAGCACCGGGGAGGAGTTTCCTGCCGAGGCGTCGATCTCCAAGCTGCAGAGCGATGGACACATCCTGTATACGGTGGTCCTGCGCGACGTGTCGGAGCGCAAGCGCATCGAGGAGCGACAGCGGTTCCTCGCCGAGGCGAGCGCCGCGCTCGCGGCATCGCTCGATGTGCAGACCACGCTGGATGCGGTAGCGCGCCTCGCAGTGCCGGCGCTGTGTGACGCCTGCGTGCTCGAGGCCTGGTCGGAGGAAGGTGAGGACGAGCTGGCACGTACGGTCGCGGCCGCAGGCTCGCCTGACCGACGGAACGCGCTGCGCGAGCGCTACCTCGCCGGCCGACACGCCCCCGGCGCGGGAGTGGTGACGTCGGTGCGGCGAACCGGCAAGTCGAGGCGTGTGAGCATCTCCGCCGGCGCGCCCGCTCCGGAGAGCCCGGCGAGCGAGTTCGCGCGCATGCTGCAGGACGTGGGCGCGTGCTGTGCGCTCGTCATCCCCGTCCGGGCGCGCGGCAGCGTGCTGGGCGCGCTCACGCTCGTCTCGTGGAATCGGGAGTTCGACGACTTCGACACGGAGTTCGCCGGCGAGTTCGCGCGACGTGCCGCGCTGGCCCTGGACAACGCGCGACTGTATCACGCCTCGCGCCGCGCCTCCCTTGCACGCGACGAGGTATTGAGCGTGGTGTCGCACGACCTGCGCAATCCCCTGAGCGGGATCAGCATGTGCGCCAGCGTGCTGCTCGATCCCGAACCTGCGCCTCCGGACAGCGTGCGTTCGATGGCGGAGGTCATCCGCGAGTCCGCCCAGTGGATGGGCCGCATCATCCAGGACCTGCTGGATGTGTCGCGCATCGAGTCGGGGCGGCTGCCACTGGAGCGCGGTGCGGTGAGCGTGGCGTCCATCCTCGACGCCATCCAGGACCTCATGCGTCTTCAGGTGGACAGCGCAGGGGTGGAACTCGTGGTCGAGCCCACGGGCGAGCTGCCAGCACTCGATGCCGACCGCGAGCGTGTGTTGCAGGTGCTGATGAACCTCCTCGGCAACGCGGTGAAGTTCACGCCCGCCGGCGGTCGCATCACGCTGGACGCCGCGCTCGCGGCGGGTGCGACGGATCAGAGCCGCAGCGGCGCGCCGGGATCATTCGTCCGCTTTCGCGTCCGGGACACCGGCGTCGGTATCGCGGAATCCCACCTGCCGCACGTCTTCGATCGCTTCTGGCAGGTCCATGTCACCGGCCGTGCGGGCGCGGGCCTCGGACTCGCGATAGCCCGAGGAATCGTGGAAGCGCACGGCGGTGCGATCTGGGCCGAGAGCAAGCTGGGCGAAGGCACCGTGTTCGCCTTCACCATCCCGACGGTTGCGAACCGGCTGCCACCGGCCGGCGGCGCAGTCGGCGGGTGATGCGCTCGACCCGCGAACGCGATCAGTCGCGTCGCCCAGCCGGCGGGACGATCAGCACGGAGTAGTGGCCGTCGCGTACGAGATCGGTGCTCACGCTGCCGAGCATCCATCGGTCCACGCGCGACAGGCGCGCGCTGCCGGCCGCGATCAGGTCGGCCGAAGTGGTATCGGCGTACTCGACGAGCAGTTCGGCGATCTGACGCTTCAGCTCTCGATTCAGCACGACGGAGTCCACCGTCACCCCATCGGCCCCCAGCTCGCGGCTCGCCCGCTCGAACCCGGCGTGGACCCCCAGCGAGTGAATCACCCCCTCGCCGTCGTCAGGGGGGAACATGACGAGCGGCGGCACGTACGCGAGCACGAGCCGGCCCCCATGCGGTAGCAGCGAACGCGCCGTGGACGCGGCGGCGAGGCTTGCGTTACTGAAGTCGATCGCCGCGAGAATGCGCTTCGGCAGCTGGCGCAGCTCGGGCGCCACCCCAAGAACCGGACAGGGCGCCGTTCGAATGACGTTGAGTGTCGTTTCGTCGTTCAGGACGCGGTCGGTCCGCCCATGTCGCCGCAGGCCCATCACGATCATGGACGCGTCGATCCGTGATGCCTCGCGAACGATGGCCGTGGCCGGAGTGCCGACACCCATGCGGACCGGCCAGTCCACCTCGTGACCCAGTGTGGCGGCCAGCCCGCGGCGCACCGCCGCCTCCTGCTCCGCGTGCACGCCGGGGCCAACCGCCTCATCCGCGATCAGGATGGCCGCATCCAGCGGTGGCGGGATCGGGGCGCCGCGGGTGTCGAGTACCACCAGCGTGTGGACACGGGCATGCAGCTCAGTCGCGAGTCGCTCGGCAAGGTGCGTCGCGCCGGCCGACGCCGGCGAGCCATCGGTGGCCAGCAGCACCGCGCGACCAGCAAGGCTGAGGACGGACTGCTCCGTGGTGCTCATCGCTACCTCCGAAGTACGAGGATCGGCCATGCCGCTCGACCACAGGCTGCGTTGCGATCACGCGCCGACGAAGTCGAGCATGCACCGGCCTGATTTCGTGTCGAACTCCACCCGCGCGTCTCGTCCGTCGGGATCGGTCACCGTCTCGATGCGATGGATACCCGTGATGCGATGGGTGAGATGGCTGCCCATCACGTGCGGATCCCCGAGGACGATGTCCGCGCGCCCCCCTCGACGATCATAGTCTAGCGCCAAAAGGAGATACCCGCGATCCACGCTCTCCACCCCACCGGGCGAGACCGGCCGGAGGGAGAGCCGCGCGCGACGCCCGGAGTTGCGGTCGCTCACGGTCTGCAGGAGCGTCCGCCACTCGTTGGGGTCCGTGCTCGGCCGGACTTCGCCGAATACCAGCCTGACATCCACGTCGTCGTCCTCGGGATGCTCCGGCGCCACGAGGACGGAGCATGGTGCGCCGCGAATCAGTGCGGTGGACACACTGCCGACCAGGAGCCGCTCCACGATGGAGTGGCGACGGCGGCCGCAGGCAATCAGGTCCGCCTCCTGCTCTTCCGCATAGCGAAGCAGCGCACCGACCGCGTCACCGCGCAGCGTGATCGTATCGAGCTGCAGGCCGACCGTCTCCGGAAGTGCGTCGAGGAAGCGGGCGAACAGGGCCCCTACGCGACGCTCGCTCTCCTCGTCGCCGCGGAGCGCGCGATCGTCGAGATGGCGGGAAGCGCTCTCCACGTGGACGAGGGTGAGGCGGCCGCCGGCGTCGAGCATTTCCATCGCGCCGATTGCGGCGCGCAGGCTCGCCTGGCTGAAGTCCACCGCGGCGATCGCGCGCCGAATGGGCGGCTCGGCGGATGGCGGGACCACGAGCACGGGACTCGCCGCGCTGCGAACCACCTCGAGCGCGCGCTCCCCGTAGAGGAACCGACCCAGCATGCCATGCTGCCCCGTGCCGATGACGATCGCGCTCGCGCGCCGCTCCGCCGCGCTCGCGGCGACCGTCGAGCCCGGAGGGCCCTCGGCGACGTCGACGCGCGGCTGAGGCCCCGCCCCCGCCGCCGCGACGCGCGAGCGCAGATCGGCTGCGACTTCATCGCGCTCGCGCTGATAGTACTCCTCGGGAAGGGGCGGCAGGCCGGCAACCATGGTGCCCACGTCGCCCATCTCGATCACGCTCATGGCCTGGAGTTCGACATGGCGCCGGCCGGCGAGCCAGTTGGCCATCGCGATGGCGCTGTCCCCGCCGTCGAAGGGCTTGAGCGCGACGATCACCGGGCCCGCGACGGGATGCAGCGTGTCGTTCGAATCATCCTGGAGAGCATTGACGTGCGTCATGGCGAGCTCCGCGTGGCATGTCGCGAGTTGTCGAGCGCATCGCCTGGCGCGGTCACCGCCGAACCCGCGACGCCCGACGCCTCAAAGCTGCTCGATGCGGGGCGAGCAGGCCGTCGGGCGAATGGAGGAATTCGCGTGGGTACTTTCCGCCGAGGGCTCAGGGAAAGTGCCGACGGGCGCGACGCGAGCTCAACGACTCGTGCGCAGCGCGTTCAGGATGACGGCGACGTCCAGCGCTTCCTGGAGCGCGGCGCCGACGACCGGGGGGATGTAGCCGAGCGCGGCGAACACCATGGCGAGCGCACTCACGCCGAGGCCGACACGGATGCTCTGCCGCGCGATGCGGAGCGTCCGCCGGCCCAGCTGAATCATGTCGGCAACGCGCGTCACGTCGTCGGTGAGGATGACCACGTCGGCGGCTTCGGCGGTGATGCCGCCACCGTGCGCGGCGAGGGCGACGCCGACATGTGCGGCACTGAGCGCCGGCGCGTCGTTGGTGCCGTCCCCGACCATCAGCACGCGCTCGCCCGAGTCGACGAGCTCCTTCACCACGGACACCTTGTCGCCTGGCAGCAGCTCGCCGCGTGCGTCGGCGATGCCGACTTCCCGAGCGACGGCCTCGGTGTGTGACGCACTGTCGCCCGAGAGCAACAGCGTGCGCGTGATACCGAGCTCGCGCAGCCGCCGGAAGAACGCCGGCAGACCGTCCCGGATCCGGTCGGCAAACTCGATGTATCCTTCCCACCGGCCGTCGACGACGACCCACGCGCGGAGGCCAGCGGCGGCCACCCGCGCGTTCGCCGGCGACTCGCCGCGGTAGACATCCGCCGCGACGAAGGAGGTCGCCCCGACGCTCACCTGTCGTCCGCCGACGAGCCCGCGCACGCCGCGTCCCGCGTCCTCGCGCACGCCGTCCGCGTTCGCGACCGGGACCCCGGCCGCCGCAGCCGCGGCAACCACGGAGCGACCGAGCAGGTGTCCGGAGTGGTTCTCCAGCGCGGCGGCGAGGCGAAGCAACTCGCGTTCGGGGAGCGTGCCGACGGACACCACGGCGCTCACCTCCGGCGTGCCGACCGTGAGGGTTCCCGTCTTGTCGAAGATGGCGACGCGGGCGGCGGCCAGCTGCTCGAGCGCGCCCCCGGTGCGCACGACGACGTGGGCCCGCGCCGCGCGATTGACGCCGCCGATGATGGCGACTGGAGTGGCGAGGATCAGCGGACAGGGCGTCGCGACGACGAGCACCGCGAGGACGCGATCCCAGTCACCGCTCGCGACGTACGCGACGGCGCAGACGAGGAGCGTGATCGGGGTGAACCACACGGCGTAGCGGTCGGCCAGCCGCTGGAGCGGCGCCTTGCTCGCCTGCGCTGACCGGACGAGCTCCACGATGCGCGCGTACTGACTCTCCCCCGCGAGCGCGGTGGCGCGGACCGTCAGCGCGCTCTCCAGGTTGAGCGACCCGCTCATGAGCTTCACGCCGCCTTCTGCCTCGAGAGGCAGCGGCTCACCGGTGAGCCGCGAGGTGTCCACGTGCGAGAACCCGTCCACGACGACGCCGTCGCACGGCACCATCTCGCCTGGCCGCACCAGCAGCAGATCGTCGACGCCCACCGCATCCACGGGAACGTCTTCGACGTCCGTCACGGTGCCGCCGCGCAGTCGATGCGCGAAGCGAGGCGCATCCTCCTCGAGCGCGCGGACCGCTGCGGAGGCGCGGCCCTCAGCGAACTTGTCGAGCGCCTCGCCTCCCGTCTGCATGAGCAGCACGACGAGCCCGGCGAGTGGATGCACGAGGACGATGGCCGTGACGATGGCGAGCGTGGCCACGAGATCGGTCGCGAACTGTCCTCGCAGCGCCTGGCGCACCGTGCCCAGCACCACGGGAGCGCCGAGCACCACCAGCCCGACGAACCAGATCCGGTCGGCGAGCGCGGAGGAACCCTGCAGCCACGCGACGCTGCCCACGACGAGCCAGGCGAGTGCGACGCCGGGCAGCACCCAGGCGCGCCAGGCAGGGGGCGCCTGCGAAGACTCCGTTTCGATCCCGAGGGCGCTCGGCGGCGCGGCGTGAACAGTGGAAACGGCCATGGGTGAACGATACGGCGCGAAGGCCGTGGACGCCGTCAGGGATTCGGGCGGGCGCGGTCGGTTCCTTCCCGACAGCGGAGGACCGGGCACCGTCGCATGATCACGCCAATCGCTGCATTGGCCGGGCCCGCCCGTGACCGCCGGGCCGCCGGATGCGCGGCAGCGGACTTGCATGCCCTGTCCGCGCCGACGAGAGCCGCGAAGTCACCATGAACGCCGCACGAGGCGGCGGTCGCCCCTCCCTGCACCTGAGGACGAGCACATGCCAGCGCCGGCGCCGCACTTCCGTGAATTGAGCCCCGACGAGTGTCGTTCCCTGCTCACTCGCCAGAATGTTGGACGCCTCGCGTTCACACGCCACGATCGCGTGGACATCGAGCCGATCAACTTCGTGAGTGACGGAGAGTGGATCTTCGGGCGCACCAGCGAGGGAACGAAGCTCACCACGCTGCTTCACCATCCGTGGTGTGCCTTCGAGGCCGACGACGTGCGTGGACTGTTCGACTGGGACAGCGTGGTCGTGAAGGGGACCTTCTACCTGCTCGATCCGGAGCAGGGCTCGCCGGACACTTACCGCCGGGCGCAGGCGCTATTGGAGAAGCTGATCCCGGGCACCTTTTCGGCGAAGGATCCCACGCCGCACCGCGACATCCTCTTCGGCATCTTCGTGCATGAGATCTCGGGGCGGTCGGCACGCAAGTGAGGCGCGGCTGAGCGCGCACGCATGAAGGCGATCGGGCCTGATCCACGGCGCGCACTGCCTGCCGGCGCCGACACCCCGGCGGAACGCGAGTCGGTCCTCATCGAGCTCGAGGCGTGGCTCGAGGGGCCGATGACCTTCCTCGGTTTCGCCTGGCTCGCCCTCCTGGTCGTGGACTTCGTGAGCGGGCTCCCCGCCTGGCTCGGCGCCATCGAGACGGCGATCTGGATCCTCTTCATCCTCGACTTCGCGCTTCGGTTCTGGCTCGCGCCGAGCAAGCGCCGGTATCTCAGGCGGAACGTGCTCACGGCGCTGTCGCTGGCGCTGCCTGCGCTTCGCGTGCTCCGGGTATTCCGGGCCGTGCAGGCCATCCGCGCTGCCCGCGTGATCCGCGGAGCGGCGAGAGGATCACGCCTGGTGCGTGTCGTGGGCACGCTCAACCGCGCCATGCGTGCACTGGGGCGGAGCTTCAGCCGGCGCGGATTCGGCTATGTGGTGGCGCTCACGTTCGTCGTCCTGCTCGCCGGCGCCGCGGGCATGCTCGCGTTCGAGCGCGACGTGCCCGGGACCGCCATCACGAGCTACGGCACCGCACTCTGGTGGACGGCAATGGTCCTCACGACCATGGGCTCGGAGTACTTCCCCCATTCGCCGGAGGGCCGCGTCCTCTGCCTCCTGCTCGCGATCTTCGCCTTCGCGGTCTTCGGCTACGTGACCGCCACGCTGGCGACGTTCTTCGTCGGGCGGGACGCGGAAAACGACGAAGGCGAAGTGGCCGGTGCGAAGTCGGTGGATGCGCTGCGAGACGAGATGGAAGGATTGCGTCACGAAGTGCGGGCGCTTCGCGCCGAACTCGCTGGCCGCGGTGGAAGCGTGACCGCCAGCGACGAGTGATGACGATGGCCAGGGAATCGAAGCTGCCGATCTACGCCTCCATCGCCGCGAATATCGCCATCGCCATCCTGAAGTTCATCGCCGCCGGGATCTCCGGCAGCTCGGCAATGACCGCCGAAGGCGTGCATTCGCTGGTGGACTCGGCCGATGGCGGCCTCCTGCTCGTCGGGCATTGGCGCAGCCGGCGTCCGGCTGACGAGACGCATCCGTTCGGCTACGCCCACGAGCTCTACTTCTGGTCGCTCGTGGTGGCCGTGCTGTTCTTCGTGCTCGGCGGCGGGATCTCGGTTTATCACGGCATCCTCGCCTTGCTCCATCCCGAGCCGCTGCACGATCCGACCTGGAACTACGTCGTGCTCGCCGGCGCGACGCTTTTCGACGGCACGTCGTTCGTCATCGCATATCGCGCCTTTCGCCGATCGGCCGAGGGACGCGGCTTCTGGACCCACCTGCGCGGCAGCAAGGACCCCTCACAGTTCGCCGTCGTGCTCGAGGACGGGGCGGACCTGACCGGTATCGCGCTCGCCTTTGCGGGCGTGTTTCTCGGCCACCGGTTGAACATGCCGCGCCTCGACGGCGCCGCGTCGGTATGTATCGGCCTCGTCCTCACCTTCGTGGCGGTGGTCCTCGTGCGGCAGACGAAGGCGCTCCTGCTTGGCGAAAGCGCGAGCCCCGAGGTGCTGGCCAGGATCCACCAGCTCATCGACTCGGACGACGACGTCGTCGCGGCAGATCGGCTCCTGACCATGCATCTCGGTCCGCACGACATTCTGCTGACCACTTCGGTGCAGCTCTCGGATACACTCTCGGAGCCGGACGTCGCCCGCGCCATCACGCGACTGGAGAACCGCATCCGCGAGGAGCTTCCGGACATCAAGCACGTCTGCATCGACGCGCAGCGGACACGCATCGGGCGCTGACGACGTTCAGAAGCGCAGCAGGACGTTCGTGCGGGCGTTGCCGAGGCGGGGTTCGCCTCCGAGTGCACCGAGCGCGATGAGGAAGGAGTATCCCACGACGGTGCCCCCCACGCTCCGGACCAGCTCGGCCGACGCTGCTGCCGTTCCGCCAGTGGCGAGCACGTCGTCCACGATCAGCACGCGGCAGTCTCCCGGACAGGCGTCAGCGTGGATCTCGAGCTCGCCGCTTCCGTACTCCAGCCCGTATTCGCGCCCCACCGTCTTCCAGGGGAGCTTCCCCTGCTTGCGGATCGGGATGAAGCCCGCGCCAAGCGACTGCGCCACGGGCGCCGCGAGCACGAACCCACGGCTCTCGATGCCGACCACGTGTGTCACGCCGGCGCCGGCGAAAGGCGCTGCCATCGCGGCGGTGACGTCGCGAAACAGCGCGCCGTCGGCGAGCAATGGCGTGATGTCGCGAAACAGGATGCCCGGCGAGGGAAAATCCGGGATGTCGCGAATGCCGGCGCGAATCCGCGCGGCGAATCGGGGATCGAGCGCGCTCACGGACGATCCCATGGTCAGCGATGAATGCTGAACGGGTATGGCAGCGATCCTTCGGACGCCTCGTCGATGTCCTCGATTCGCTCGACGTGCGCTCCCGTCGGTCCCACCGCGAGCGCGTGCCGCAGCCGCTCGAGTGAGGACGCCTCGCCACCCGCCTCGACCTCGACATCGCCCCCGGGGCGATTGGTCACCCAGCCGCTCAGCCCCAGGCGGCGGGCTTCCTCGCGCGCGAACCAGCGGAAACCCACGCCCTGCACACGACCGTGAATGCGCACGTGCAGGCGAGGCATGTCAGCCCTGCTCCCACCCGTGCATCCCGAAGAGCGGTACGAAGCGCACGGGCCCGATGTCCGTCGTCTGGATGGCCTCTCCCTTTCGCACGACCAGCCTGAGCGTCTGCTCCTCCTTCGGGCCGACGGGCACGAGCATGCGGCCGCCGTCCGCCAGCTGATCGACGAGGGGCTGCGGAATGGTCGGGCCGCCAGCGCTGACGAGGATCGCGTCATAGGGCGCATACTCGCGCCAGCCGACGGTGCCGTCGCCGAGCAGCATGGACACGTTCTTCGCCCCGACGCGGGAGATGGCCTCGCGCGACATGGTGTAGAGGGCGGGAATCCGCTCGATCGTGAACACCTGCGCGACGAGATGCGACAACAACACCGTCTGGTAGCCCGAACCGGTGCCGACCTCCAGCACCCGCTCGGTCCCCTTCAGCTGGAGCAGCTCGAGGTAGCGCGCATGGATCGACGGCTGCGAGATGGTCTGTCCGCTCCCGATGGGGATCGAGGAGTCCTCGTACGCGCGGTGGCGGACGCCGGTCGGCACGAAGGCGTGACGCGGCGTGAGGTCGAAGGCACGCAGCACGGCCAGGTCGCGAATGCCCTTCTCGCGAAGCTGTTCCACCAGGCGCCGACGCGCGCCAGTCATGGCGCCGTCTACAGCTCCCGCCACCACTCCTCCGAGGATTGCAGCATGCTGTAGTTGGTCAGGTCGAGGTGCAGTGGCGTGATCGAGATGTACCCATCCTGGATGGCGCGGAAGTCCGAGTCCTCCTCGCCGGTCCAGGTGATGGAGCCGCCGCCGATCCAGAAGATGTCACGATTCCACGGATCGCGCATCGGCTTGAGCGACCCGGAGTAGACGCGGCTGCCGAGTCGCGTGAGCTTCGCGCCCCTGATGCCGTCGGCCGGCACGGGGGGAAGGTTCACGTTCAGCAGGGTGTTGGCGGGGAACGAGGGCAGCGACGTGAGATGGCGCAGCAGCGGCGTCAGCACCGGCACCTGCTGCTTCAGGTACGTCAGGTCGGCGCGCAGGTCACCGCCGGCGAAGGACACGGCGATGGACGGGATGCCGAGTGCCAGCCCCTCCATGGCCGCGGCGACCGTACCCGAGTACAGCACATCCTCGCCCATGTTCTGGCCGTGGTTGATGCCGCTCAGCACGAAATCCGGCCGGTCGGGGAGCAGCGCCTCCACGGCGAGCATCACGCAGTCGGTGGGCGTCCCGTCCACCTGCCAGCGCCGCTCGCCCACACGCACCGGCCGCAGCGGATGATGCAGCGTGAGGGAGTGACTGGTGGCGCTCTGCTCGCGATCCGGCGCCACGACGTGTACCTCGCCGAGCGGCTCTGCCGCCTCGACCAGGCACTCCAGTCCATGCGCAAGGATGCCATCGTCGTTCGAGACGAGGATGCGCATCCGTCAGCGATCCTTCGGAGGCGTGTCGGCGGCGAGCACTCGCATCAGCTCGGACAGGTCGGCCTCGAGCGCCTCCAGCGTCTCGACGGTGAGCGCTGAACGAGCCGCGCTACGCAATGCCCCGCCCTTTCGCTGCTCTTCGACTTTCTGCCGCGCACCGTCGATGGTGTACTTCTCGGTGTACAGCAGGTGCTTCACGAGCAGGATGAGCTCCACCTCGCGCCGCTGATAGACGCGGTTCCCGGATCGGTTCTTCGCCGGGTTGAGGAACTTGAACTGGCTCTCCCAGTAGCGCAGGACGTGCGGCTTCAGGTCGGTGAGCTCGCAGACCTCACCGATGCTGAAGAACTCCTGGATCGGCTCGGCGGTGCTCATGCGTCCTGCTCCGCGCGCAGCTCGCGCGACATGAGATCCTGCACCGCCCGATGCGCGGGGTGACGGTCGAACAGCACCCGGTTCACCATCGCCACGATCGGCATCTCCACCCGCACGCGCGTCGCGAGGGCGAGCGCGCTGCGCGTCGTCGCCACGCCTTCAGCGACGGTCTGCTTGCCGGCGAGCGCCTGTTCCAGCGTCGCACCAGCGCCGACCTCCATCCCGACCGCCCGATTCCGGCTGAGCGAGCCGGTGCAGGTGAGCACGAGGTCGCCGATCCCCGCCAGGCCGGCGAAGGTGGAGGCCTTCGCGCCGAGGGCGGTGCCGAGCCGGGTCATCTCGGCCAGGCCGCGGGTCACGAGCGCCGCGCGCGCGTTGAAGCCGAAGCCGGCGCCCTCGCAGATTCCCGTCGCTACGGCCATGACGTTCTTGAGCGCGCCACCAAGCTCCACGCCAATGATGTCGTCATGCGTGTAGACGCGAAACGTGGAGTTGCTGAAGACCTCCTGCACGCACTCGGCGGCCCGCTCGTCTCCCGACGCGGCGACGATGGCAGTCGGCTGTCGCGCCGCCACCTCGGCAGCGAAGCTCGGTCCGGAGAGCGCGACGACCTGGTGGTGCGGCGCGGACTCGCTGACGACCTCGCTCATCAATGCGAGCGTCCCGGTCTCGATGCCCTTCGAGGCGACGCAGAGGATCGCGCCCGGCCGGAGCGAGGAAGCCGCCCGATGGAGCACGTCACGCAGGTGCTGCGACGGCGTCACGAGGCACACCACGTCCGCACCGGCGAGCGCCTCCACGAGGTTACCGGTTGCACGAAGGCGCTGATCCAGCGCCGCGCCCGCGAGGAAGACCCGGTTCTCGTGCGACTCGTTGATCGACGCGACCACCTCCGGCTCGAGCGCCCAGAGCGTCACGTCTTCGCCGTTGCGTGCCAGCAGGTCGGCCAGCGCGGTGCCCCACGCGCCGGCGCCAAGGACGGCGCAGCGGGTCATGCGCGAAGCTCCATCGTCACGCGCGCCACCGCTTGCCGAAACGGTGCTCCTCGCCACGCCGCAGGCGCCCGATGTTGGCGCGATGCGTCCAGTACACGAAGCAGGCGATCACCACGCTCACGATGAACAGCGGGGACCCGATGCCGTGCGTCGTGAGCAGCAGCACCGGCAGCAGCGCCGCGGCGACGAGGCTCCCGAGCGAGACGTAGCCCGTACCGAGTACGATCGCCACGAAGACCGCGAAGGTGATGAGCATCGGCACGGGCGCCAGGGCGAAGAACACGCCCGACGCCGTGGCCACTCCCTTTCCCCCCTTTCGGAACCCGAGGTACACTGGCCGGACATGGCCGACGATCGCGGCCACTCCACAGGCCAGCGCCCACAACACCGTATCGCCCGGTGCGTCGATGCGCGGCGGGAGCAGCAGGACGGGCATCGCCCCCTTCAATGCATCGGCGAGAAAGACCAGGATGCCGATCTTCCAGCCGAGCACGCGGAAGACGTTCGTCGCGCCGAGGTTTCCCGACCCCTGCTTGCGAAGATCCACCCCCGCCGCCGCGCCGGCGAGATACGCGAAGGGAATGGAGCCGATGCCGTACGAGATGGCGATCGCGAGGAGTGGATGCACGTCAGGCCGCGGCTCCCCCGCTCTTCCGCCGCAGCAGGATGCGCAGCGGATTGCCGGTGAACCCGTAGGTCTCGCGGAAGCCGTTGTGAAGGAAGCGCACGTAATGCTCCTCCACGAGATCCGGATGATTGCCGAATACGGCGATGGTGGGCGGAGAGACGCTCACCTGCGTGGCGTAGTTGAGCTTCACCTCGCGCCCGGCGGCCTGTGAGGGCTGGCGCCGCGCCAGCAGTTCGCTCAACCGCTCGTTGACCTGCGAGGTGCTGATGCGCTTGTGCGCCTCCTCGTCCACGAGCTGGATCAGGTCGAGCACCTTCGTCACGCGTTGGCCGGTGAGGGCGGACGTGAACAGGAAGGGGACGAACTTGAGGAAGGGGGCCTTCTCCTCCGCCTTCTTCTCGTACTTCGCCGCGGCCTTGTCGTCCTTCTCGGCGATGTCCCACTTGTTCACGACGATGATGAGCCCGCGCCCGGCCTCCCAGGCCATGTTGGCGATGCGGAGGTCCTGGTGCGAGAGCTCACCCTCCGTGGCATCCACGAGGAGGACACAGATGTTCGCGCGCTCGATCGCCCGCCGCGTGCGGAGTGACGAATAGAACTCGATGCCGTCGTCGATCTTCGTCTGGCGTCGCAGCCCCGCCGTGTCCACGAACACGAGCTTCCGGCCATGGTAGGTCATCGGCGTATCGATGGCGTCGCGCGTGGTGCCGGCGATGTCGCTCACCACGAGCCGGTCCTCACCGAGCAGCCGGTTCACGAACGAGGACTTGCCCACGTTCGGCCGACCGACGACGGCGATGCGCAGCGTCTCCTCGTCCTCCGGCGTGCTCTCGGGAAGACGGTTCACCATCTCGTCGAGCAGGTCGCCCGACTGCTTGCCGTTGTTCGCCGACACGGGGAACGGGTCGCCGGCGCCGAGACGATAGAAGTCGTAGTAATCCGTCTGCGTCGGCTCGTCCACCTTGTTCGCGACGAGCATCCATGGCTTTCCCGATGCGCGAAGCATGTCCGCCACGCGGAAGTCGCTCGGATGGACGCCAGCCTTGGCGTCCACCACGAACAGCATCAGGTCGGCTTCCTCGATCGCCGTCGCCACCTGCGAGCGGATCTCGCGATCCATCGGCGCGTTGGGGTCGTCGGAGATGCCGCCGGTGTCCACCAGCCAGAAGGCGCGGCCATTCCACTCGCCGCGCGAGAAATGGCGATCGCGCGTGGTGCCCGCCTCGTCGGAGACGATGGCGGCGTCGTCACCGATGATGCGATTGAACAGGGCGGACTTGCCGACGTTCGGCCGCCCGATGAGCGCAACGACGGGAACGCTCACGCCGCGCTCCGGCCAGCGTGCTCTGGCGCACCCTCGAGGCTCAGCACGTCCACGAAGTCGTATGAGGGATAGACTGGCATCGGCAACTCCTCGCGCAGCGTGATGAACCGCTCGTCGTCCAGGAACAGCCCATCGTCGTTGATCGTCTCGGCGGGAATCAGTGCCATGTCCAGGTCGTGACGGTCGGCGAGGGCGCGACGGATGTCGGCGCCGACGAGCAGGCCGGCCGTGGTGGTCGTGGGTCCGAACAACGAGTTCTCCATCGGCAGCAGCGTGAAGCGCGCGCCAGTGCGCTCGGTGATGGCGCCGAGCAACTCGGGCATCAGGGGCGCCATGGAGACGCCGGTCACCACGCCGATCCGCTTGCCATCCAGGCGCGGCAGGCTGTGGAGCCCCTCCTTCAACCGCTGGCGCAGCATGGCCACCGAGCCGACGCCATTCTCGATCTGCTGGAAGTCGCCGTAATGCGACGCATCGGGCAGCGGATGGTCGGAAAGGAGGTAGAGCTCGTCTGAGCCGTAGACCCAACGATCGCCGCGCTCGGCGAGCGCTCGTGCCTCCCAGCGGTGCACCGCATCGAGGATGCGGCCCGCGTTCTCGGCGTCCATCGGACGGCCGTTGTAGAGATGCGAGAACTGCGTCACCCCCACAGGAACGAGCGCCACGCTGAGGCAGGCGTCACCGAAGTTCCACAGGTCCTGGAGGGACTCCTCCATCACCTCGGCGTCGTTCAGCCCGGGGACGATGACCATCTGGCCGTGGAACTGGATCCCCCCCTGGGCGAGCCTGGTGAGCTGCTCGAGGATGTTCGGGACCTTCGGGTTGTTGAGGAGCTTCTTGCGGGCCTCCCATGGCGTGGCGTGCACGCTCACGTAGAGGGGTGACAGGCGGTACTCGAGGATGCGCTGGATGTCGCGCTCCTTCATGTTCGACAACGTGGCGAAGTTGCCGTAGGCGAAGGAGAGGCGGTAATCGTCGTCGCGCGTGTAGAGGTTCTTGCGCAGCCCCTGCGGCAGCCCCTCGATGAAGCAGAACTCGCAGCGATTGGCGCAGCTGCGCACGCGAGGGGGCTCGAGCTCCACCCCGAGCGCCTCACCTTCCGGGCGCTCCACCTCGTAGACGATCTCCTCGCCGTCCGGCAGGCGCGCCTCGATGACGAGCTCATCGTCGGCGGTCAGGAACTCCCAGTCGAGGAAGTCCTTCAGCTCGCGGCCGTTCACCGTCAGCAGCTCAGTGCCCGGAACGACCCCCATCTCGTCGCAGATACTTCCGGGCAGGACCCGACTGACGCGAACCATGAATGCGTGGCCTCCCGACCCCGAACGGATTGAAGGAGGAGAACCGCACCTGAGCGGCTCCTCCCCCTTCAGTGTACAGGAAACGCGCGCGCTTCCATCTCAACCAAGATAGGAGATCCGAGCGCCGAAATCAAGCAGAATCCAGCACTTCCATGCTCCTGCGGAAGGCAGATTCACGCCCGGAACGACGAAGGCGCCGGTCAGGTGACCGGCGCCTTCGGGCGACACAGGATCTGCGGCTCAGGGAGCGATCGTGTAGCGATACGCCACGGCGTTGGCCGCCGGAATCACGACGCGGAAGCTCGCCGACTTGCCCGGGGTGAGTGCCTCGGTCGTCACCGACTGGGTGCCCAGGACGGCGCCCGACTTGTCGATCGCCTCGAAGTTCAGCGTCACCGGCTTCGGATCGAACTTGGGCGTTCCGGCCTTCGCGCCCTTGGCCGTCTTGCCCTTGGCGGCCGTGGTGCCGCTGGCCGGATCGATCTTGTCGCGACGGTCGAGCACCGTGCCGACGAGGGTGATGTCCTTCTCCGTCGGGGTGAACTCCGAGAGGGACACCTCGACCGGCAGCTTGTTGCCACGCGTGTACCACGCGAGGGTCGAGTCGTTGTACGCGGCCGCGACGGCGGTGTTCTTCTTGGCCTGTGCTGCCTTGCCCTGCGCGAGGTAGGCTCGCGCGGCGAGGTTGAAGTTCTCCGGGTTGCCGGGATCGACGGCCACCAGGCGGGTCACGATCGGCGTCACCTTGTCGTTCTGCTCGAGCGTCAGGTAGGTGACGGCGAGGTTGAAGAGCGCATCGCGGTTGTAAGGATTCTGGTCGAGCGTCGCCGCGAACAGCTTCGCCGCATCCTGGGCCTTCTCGGCGCGCGCCGCGTTCACGGCGCTGTTGAGGAGATCCTGGTAGGAATAGGCCGAGGGATTCTGGATGAGAGGCTGGTAGCTGGCGACGAACTTCGCCGTGTCACCCGCCATCAGCAGCGCGGTCTGGTAGGTCTGACGCGTGCCGTAGAGATAGGGACCGGTGGTGCCGGGAATCTCCAGCAGGGCCGCGAATGCCGCGGCGGCGCTATCAGCGTCGGCGGTGCGGGCCGCGCCCGACGCCGCATTCGCGCGATTCAGGTACACCGTTCCCACGTTCGAAAGCATCTGCCGGTGCACGTCGCGGTAGGACGTGTCCTTTGCGGCCGCCTCCGAAGCTGCACGCCAGTACGCGACCGCCTTGGCGTTGTCCCCACGCTTGGAGTAGACGTTGCCGAGGACCATCGTGCCGTAGGGCGACGCCGGGTAGATGCGGTGCGCCTGCGTGGCGTAGTACTCCGCCGAGTCCAGCTTGTCGGCGTTCAGCGCGTTGATGGCCGCGTTCGCGAGGTCGAGGTAGAACTTCTGTCCGCCGCGATAGTAGGCGGTAAAGTCCGTGCAGTTCGGCTTCGCCTGCTCCACCACCTTGAACAGCGAGTCCACCGTCCCGATGAGGTCGATGGAGGCCGTGGGGTTGCTCGTGAACCCTACCGTGCCGCGCGTCGGGCTCAGGCCGACGTTCGGCTGATTCAGCCAGAGGCTCAGTGCCTCGCCCAGCAACCAGGCGCGGGTGACCGGATCCTCGTTGGGGCTGGACTCGACGAGCTTCACCGTGTTCTTGAGCTGGGACTCGGCGGCCGGGCCAGGGCCCGTCTGGCGCGCGAGGTCGACCGCGAGCGAAGCCTTGCCAAGATTGCCCTTGGCGTTGGAGCCGACGTCGCACGCCGGCGCCGTCGTCTGCTGGGCGCCCGCGGCGGTGGCGGCGAGGAGCAGCAGGCCCGAGGCGAAAAGGTTCTTACCGAACACAGCCATCAGTGGGATCTCCTGGAAAAGTCGAGCCGGCAGGCTACCGGCCGGATGTCGGTACCCGCTCGACTGGACGCCGTTCCGGAATAGCGAGCGCAAGCTGGTAAATATCTGTGGGCCGTCGCCCGGTCGCCAGTGCGACGCGCTGCACGTCGTCGTACTCCGGCTTCGAGCGCTCCGAGCCGTCGGGGAGCACCACGGTCTTGATGCGCACTGCATGCCCGAGGAGCTCCACCTGCTCGAGCCGCCGTGGAAGGGCGACGCGGGTGACGTCCTGTCGGCGCACGCCGAGCGTGGTCGTTTCAAGGAAGAGGAGTCGCTCGAAGCGGGGCGCGTCCTCCGGGCGACAGAGTATCTCGAGCCGCATACCGGCGCGTCCCTTCTTCATCGTCGCGTGCAGCACGGTCACGTCCAGTGCGCCCTCCTCGCGGGCGCGGTCGGTGACGCCGGCCAGGTACTCGGGGGACATGTCGTCCACGTCGCAGGCCAGCATCGTCACCTGTTCGCGCTGTCCTTCGGTGGACACGGGCCCGACCTCGGCGAGAATGAGGCGCAAGGCGTTGGCACGTCCGGGGAAGTCCTTCGTGCCGGCCCCGAAGCCCGAGCGGAGCGGCACGTAGGTCGTCGGCGGAGGCCCTGACGACAGCACGCGAACGAGTCCCGCGCCGGTCGGTGTGACGAGCTCCCCTGCTCCTTCCGGCCCTGGCTGGACGACGTGCCCTTCGAGGAGCTTCAGCGTCGCCGGCGCCGGCACTGGAAGGAGACCGTGCGCCGCGCGCACCGTTCCATCGCCTGTCCGGAGCGCGCCGCAACGGACCTGCTCGACGCCAAGCTCCTCGAGCCCCCAGATCACACCGATTACGTCGAGGATGGCGTCCACGGCGCCGACCTCGTGCAGGTGCACCTGCTCGGGAGGCATCCCGTGGATCTCGCCCTCCGCCGTGGCGATGGCGAGGAAGACGGCGTCCGCCCGCTCACGCACGCGCTGCGGTGCGCCACTCTTCGCCACCAGCTCGCGGATCTGGTTGATGTGGCGACCGTGCGGCTGCGGCGGGATGTCGAAGTCCACCTTCCAGCACACGAGCTCTCCCCGCAGCACCTCGCGGATGTCCACCCGCACGTCCTCCAGCCCGAGACGTGCCGGCAACGCGCGGAGCCACTCGGCATCGAGGCCGACGCCGAGCAGCGCGCCCAGCGTCATGTCACCGGCGATGCCGCTGAACGGATCGAGGATGGCGGTACGCATTCGTGGAAGGTAACGCTCAGATCCGGTACGACGCGCCACTGCCGGTGTTGAACACGAGCACGCGCGCCGACGCCGGAACGCGCCCCTCACGAACGAGCACCTCCAGCACGGCCAGTGCGCATCCCCCCTCCGGCCCGACGTCCACGCCCGACGCTCGACTCAGCCGCGCCGTGGCGGCACGAATCGCGTCCTCGCTCGCACTCCCCGCGTCACCGTTGCTGTCGTACAAGGCGCGGAGGATCAACCGGTCGCCAAGCGCGCTCGGCACGCGAAGGCCGCTGGCGTGCGTCTGTGGATTCTCCCACGGCGTGGCGCGGTCAGCGTGCTCGTGGAACGCGCGCACGATGGGCGCGCACCCTGCGGCCTGCGCGCTCACCATGTGTGGCAGCCCGACGTCGCGCGGCAGCCAGCCGCCGTCGCGCATCTCGTTGAAGACCTTCCACATGCCGATCAGCCCCGTCCCGCCTCCCGTGGGATAGACGATGTGCGTCGGCAGCGACCAATCCAGCTGCTCGGCGATCTCGATGCCCATGGTCTTCTTGCCTTCGATGCGGTACGGCTCGCGCAGCGTGGAGACGTCGAAGTATCCCTGCTCCGCGGCGAAGGCGCGCGCCTGCTTGCCGGCGTCGCCGATATGTCCCTCGACGAGCTCGAGGTGTGCGCCGAGCGCACGGATGGTGGCGAGGATCGGCGCCGGCGTGGACGCCGGCGCGAAGACGCGCACGGGCAGTCCAGCCGCCGCACCGTAGGCGCTGAGCGCCGCCCCGGCGTTGCCGGCGGTGGGAACCACCAGGCCGGCCACGCCGAGCGCAGCGGCGCGCGTGACGGCGGCACTCATGCCGCGCGCCTTGAACGACGCCGTCGGGTTGAGCCCTTCGTCCTTCACCCACAGCTGCGCGACGCCGAGCTCGTGCGCAAGCAGCGGGAGGTCGAGCATCGGCGTCGCGCCTTCGCCGAGTGAAACGGGCTTCTCGCCGCCGCGCAGCGGCAGCACGGCCGAGTAGCGCCACATGTCCCAGCGCCTCCCGATCGCGTCGCGCGACGGCCACGGGGAGTCGTAGCGGACGAGCCACGGTTGCCCGCAGCTGGGGCAGACGGATGCCAGCGCGTCGCCGGGCTGGCGCGCGTCACAGGACGAACATTCGAGGTGCCAGGTGCTCACGATTGCGGATCGGAAGGGGCGGTGGTGGAGACTTCGGTCGTTGGAGCTGCAGCGTTGGCGTCGGGGGACGGCGCGTCCAGGGCTGCCGTCGATGCCGCTGCGGGAGCGAGGGCGTCGCTGGCGCGCAGTGCCTCGAGGATGCGTTGGCCGCTCTTCACCGAAAATCCGGGCAGCTCGGCGATCTGCTCCGGCGTCGCGGAACGGATGCCCTGGAGGCTGCCGAACGCGGTGAGCAGCTGCCGGCGCTTGTTCTCGCCGACGCCCGGGATGCGCAGCAGCTCCGACGTGATGGTACGCACCGAGCGCCGCTTGCGCTGGAAGGTGATGGCGAAGCGGTGCGCCTCGTCGCGCGCCTGCTGGAGCAAGCGCAGCGCCGGCGACCGGCGCGGCAGGCGGAGCGACTCGGAGCGCCCGAGCACGAAGATCTCTTCTTCTCGCTTGGCGAGGCTGATGATGGGCAGCGACTCCAGGCCGAGCGCGCGCAGCGATTCGGCTGCGGCGTTCAGCTGTCCCTTGCCGCCGTCGATGAGCACGAGGTCCGGAAGCGGGCGTTGTTCGTCGAGCCGGCGCTGGAAGTAGCGGCCGACGACCTCGTTCATCGAGGCGAAGTCGTCGATCCCCTCGACCGTCTTCACCTTGAACTTGCGATATTCGGCACGAAGCGGGCGACCGTTCTGGAACCACACACACGACGCGACGGTGTCGGTGCCCTGGGCATGCGAGATGTCGAAACAGACGAATGAGCGAGGCACCTTCTGCAGCCCGAGCTGGCGCTGCAGCTCGTAGACGGGATCCGCGGCGCGCTCCTCGGTGGGGTCCTCGCCGGTGAGCCGCGCTTCCTCCAGCAGGTGCCGGGCGTTCTGCTGCGCGAGATCGACGAGGTCGCGACGCGGACCGCGCTGTGGAACGTGGATCTTCGTCCGTTCCAGGGACTCTTCCACTACGCCGCGCTCGGCGACGTCGAACGGAAGCACCAGCTCCTGCGCGCGCTCCTCGAGCAGGCGATAGGGACCGGCGAGGTACGTTTCGAGGATACTCGCGTCCTCCTCGCCGTCGATGTTCTCCACGAACTGGTGGTCGCGTGCCAGCAGCTTGCCGGCGCGGATGCGCAGCAGCGCGATCACGGCGTCGGCGCCGTCGCGCGCGTAACCGATCACGTCGCGGTCACCGCCCTCGACCTCGGCGACGACGGTGGGCTCCTCCATGCGCTCCAGGTACGACAGCGCGTCACGGAGCTGTGCTGCGCGCTCGAAGTCCAGCGACTCGGCGGCGAGCTCCATCCGCTCGCGCACCTTGCGGATGATCTGCTCCGGCTTCCCCTCGAGGAACTCCAGCACCTCGTCGATCATCGTGCGGTACTCGGCCTGCGTCTGTGCGAAGATGCACGGCGCCTTGCAGCGGCCGATGTGGTGATCGAGGCAGGCACGCTCCGGCATCTGGGCCGGCATGTCGAAGTTGCACGACCGCACGGTGAACAGCCGGCGTACCACGTCCAGCGCGCGACGCATGGCGCCCACGTCCGTGTACGGGCCGAAGTAGCGTGCACCGTCGTTCTGCAGCCGCCGCGTGACCCACATCCGCGGGAAGGGCTCCTGCACCGTGATCTTGATGTACGGATACGACTTGTCGTCCCGCAGCGCGATGTTGAACCGCGGGTGGTACTCCTTGATCAGGTTGGCCTCGAGGATCAGCGCGTGCGCTTCCGTGGGCACGACGATGGTATCCAGCGCCGCGGCCTGCTGCATCAGGGCGCGCGTCTTGAGGCTCTCGCGGTGGTCGGTCGCGACGTAGCTCCGCACCCGCGAGCGCAGGCGCTTCGCCTTGCCCACGTACAGCACCTTGCCGTTCGCGTCCTTCCACAGGTAGACGCCTGGCGACTCCGGCAGGTGGGGGATCTTGTCGAGGATTTCGGCTGGGTACTCCATCGTCCTGATTATACCCGCCGGCAGCCTCGCCCGTTCACGTCAGCGGCGCGCCCGGGCGACGAGCGCACGAGCCTCCGGGACGGCGAGCGCGAGCGTGGCTGCGCCGTACACGATGCCGAATGCGACGATCGCCGCAGCACCGCGCACCAGCTGGTGACGTGGCGAGACGAGGAGCATCATGCCATATCCGACCGCTCCCGAAAGCAGCGAGGCGGCCCAGAGTCGCGCCAGCAGGGAGGGGGCGATGCCGGTCCGCCCGATCCGGCGCGTGAGCGCACGCCGCAGCAGAAGGAACTCCACCCATCCGGAGATGCCGGCCGACGCCGTCAGCCCCGCCGCGCCCGTCCATGCCGGGAGCCCGAGGAACCGCGGCAGCGGAAAAGCGAAGAGATAGCCCAGCGCACCGGTGAGGATCACGCGCACGATGGCGAACCACAGCGGCGTTCGTGTATCGCGCAGTGCGTAGAACGTGGACGAGTACAGGCGTCCGAGCGCACTCGCGACCAGGCCGATCGCCGAGCCGCCGAGAATGGCCCACGTCCGAAGGCTGTCCAGGCGCGTGAAGCGCCCGTGCTGCAGCAGCACGCCGGAGATCGCTTCCCCGAGCACGAGGAACCCGACCGCCGATGGCACGACGAAGAAGGCCACGCGTGGCATCGCCGTGTCGAGCCGCTTGCGCAGGCGGGCGAACGCCTCCTCTCCCGTACTCGTCTCGCGGGACATCTCCGGCAGCTCGGCGGCGGAGATGGACATGCCGAACAGGCTGATCGGGAGGAGGTAGATGGTCTGCGCGTTCTGCAGCAGCGTGACGATGCCATTCGCGGCGATGAAGCTCGCCATGTACGTGTCGATGAATCCGCTGATCTGCACTACGCCGCGGCTGACGAAGGCGGGTACGAAGTTGTGCAGCACCTCGCGGACCGGAGGAAAGCCGTAGTCGGGCGCGAAGCGCTCGTGCGAGAGCAGTCTGAACACGGAGGGGAGCTGCACGCCCATCTGGAGCGCGGCGCCGAGCACGGAGGCCCAGGCCAGCACCACGGCCAGCTCCACTTCATGAACGCGGGGTCCGAAACCAAGGAGCGCGGCGATCATCGCCACGTTCCAGAATACCGGCGCCACGTAGGAGAGGAAGAACTTCCGGTGGCTGTTCAGGATCCCCAGGCACCACGCGCTCATCACGAAGATGCCGGCGCCCGGGAAGAGGATTCGCGTCAGGCGAATGGTGAGAGCAAGCGTATCTCCCGTGAAGCCGCCCACGACGAGCTTCACTACGGTCGGAGCGAACACGATGCCCAGCAGGACGATGACCGAGATGATCATCGCCAGCAACGAGGCCACGGCGCCGGCAATGCGATCGGCTTCCTCCTCGTCATGCCGCGCCAGCGCATTCGCATACACCGGAATGAACGACGCCGAGAGCGCTCCTTCGCCGAACAGGTTCTGGAGGAAGTTGGTGATCTTGAACGCGCCATTGAACGCGTCGGACACCCAGTTCGCGCCGAGATACGTCGCGATCAGGCTCTGGCGCAGGAGACCGAGCAGGCGCGAGAGGAAGATCCCCGCGCCAATGAGTGCCGAGCTCCGGCCGGTGGTCGGTCGGCCCCCCGCGACCGGTGGCGCCTCGGGCTCCGCCACGGTCTCGCTCATCCCGACTTTCCTGTCAGGAGTGATCGAGCATGCGGCCGGGCGGCGTCGCGCATCTCCTCCAGCAGCGGCATGCCCTGCCGGGCAAGGATGGGAATCGGATTGAGCACGCGCTCCTGTGGCTTGCCGCGCGGACGCAGGGACGCACGCAACGTGGCGACGTCGGACATCAGGGACGTTTCGCGCCGCTTCACGGCCGCCAGCAGCCGTCGCTCCAGGCGGTCCGCACGATGCTGCATCGCGCCGGCCGCGCCCTGCACGGCACGGTCGAGATTCAGCGCGTCCGCACTGCCGCGCATCCATTCGGGAAGCGCCGCCAGCGTCTCACGGAGGCGTTGCAGCGCCGACGTCGCATCCGCGCCGAGGGCGCCGCGCGCGAGGCGCGATTCCAGTTCGCCCTCGGACACGAGATCGCCCTCCGTCGCGTCGAGCCGCTCCATCAGCTTCTCCACCTGCGGCTCGACGAGGGTACACGACCAGCGCGGCACGGCGATGGGCGCGTCGAGCGACAAGGTCGAAGCCACCGGTCCCACCTGGGCGAAGTACGCCAGCTCTCCCGGCCCAGCCACGTACGCCACGGTGGGAAGGATCTCATGCTCGAGCACCGGTCGTAGCAGCACGTTGGGGGTGAGCCGCGCGTCGCCGTCGACCGTCTCTCCGACAGCCAGGCGGCGCTTCAGCGTCCGCTCGCGCACGAAGACGAGACTGAGCCCCGGCACGTCCTCCACCTGCGGCTCGAAGCCCGACGCGCGGATCGCCGCGCTGCGTACTCGCAGCGCGGCCTCGATCTCCTGCGCCGAGGCAAGCGCGCGCTTCAGTACCCCCGCACTCGCCGCCCACACACCATCGTGGGAGGCGTCCAGGACCGCCATGCCGAGTGGCTGGAGCAGCCGGCGAAGGAGCTGCACGAACGCGCTGCCGACCGTGGCCGGTTCCGGTGACCCGTACGCCGCGCGCACCAGCTCCAGCGGCCGCGGGTCGGCAGCGCTGCCGGCCGCGGCGAAGAGGCGCTCCAGCAGTACGTGGAGATCACCCAGCGGTGCGAGCGACATCGGTGTGCCGGCGGGTGGCGCGTGCTCCGAGCGCAGCACTTCGAGTCCCCCCTGGCGCGCCACGGCCGTGCTGGATGCTTCCGCGAAGTCGGCGTCGTCGGTGGCCGCCCAGAAGAGGGGCGCGGTGGGGATGCCCGTCGCCTCCTCGAGCGCATCGGCGAGCGCGATGGTGCTCACCGCCTTGCTCAACGTGTAGATCGGGCCTCCGAAGAGTCCGGGTTGCTGGCCCGTCGTCACGACGACGCCCCTCGCGTCGATGACCCGCTGCAGTCGCTCCCCGGCCGCTCCTGAGGCCTCGAGCGCCGGCGCGAGGCAGCGCCACGTGCTCGACCAGTCTCGCGCTGCGCCCCGCGCCGCAGCGCGCGCGCGCCACGCCGCGGGTGACGAGGGCGCTTCGACTGTCCATTCCGCCGGCGCGCGCCGCTGCTGCAGCGCGCGCGAGAGCGGACTTCCGCCGAGGGCCTCGGTAACGATGCGAACGTCCGTCATGGCCGGCGCTCGGCGAATGCGACCCGCGGGAAGATCGGTGGACAGGGAGGCACGATCACTTGTGGTACGGTTCACCCCGCGCGATGGTGCCGGCGCGATAGAGCTGCTCGGCAAGCACCAGGCGTGCGAGCTCGTGCGGCAGCGTCCAGGGCGCCATCTGGATGGTGCGGGTGGCGCGGTCGCGCACGGCATCGGGAAGCCCGAACGCGCCCCCGATCACGAACGCATAATCCTGCGCGCGGTCCCGCGCGTCGGCCAGCAGGGTGGCGAACTGCGCTGACGTCAGGCGGTCCCCCCGTTCGTCGCAGGCCACCAGGCGTGCCGACGGCGGCACGCGTTCGAGCAGGCGCTCACCTTCGCGCGAGCGGACATCGCCGGGATTCACGCCGCGCCCGCTCGCTTCACGAACTTCCGCGACCTCGAGCGGCCAGTAGCGCGCCGCCCGGGTCTCGTACTCCTCGATCGCCGCCGCGAGGTGCCGGTCGCGCGGCTTGCCCACGACGGCGACCACCAGGCGCATGCCAGGTCAGGCGTAGATGCCGCGCAGCCGGTGCACCGTCGCCACCCGGCTGATGGAGAGCATGTATGCTGCGGTGCGCATGTCCACCTTGTGCTGCGTGGAGAGCTTGAGGACGTCGGCGAAGCTTCGCGTCATGATGTCGTTGAGGCGATCGTTCACCGACTCCTCCGACCAGAAGTAGCCGCCGCGATCCTGCACCCACTCGAAATACGAGACGGTCACGCCGCCGGCGTTCGCGAGGATGTCCGGCACGACGAACACTTCCTTCTCGGCGAGGATGGAATCGGCGCCCGCCGTCGTGGGACCGTTCGCGCCCTCGACGATGATCTTCGCGCGGATGTTCCTGGCGTTCTTGCTGGTGATCACGTTCTCGAGCGCCGCCGGCACGAGCACGTCCACGTCGGAGGTCAGCAGCTCCTCGTTGGTGATCGACTCGGCGCCCTTGAAGCCCTCGAGCGTCTTGTGCTGACGAACGTGCTTGATCGCCGCGTCGATGTCGATGCCGTTCTTGTTCCAGAACGCCCCGGTGCGGTCGCTGATGCCGCGGATGACGCAGCCTTCCTTCGCGAGCAGGTCCGCCGCCACCGAGCCCACGTTGCCGAAGCCCTGCACCGCCACGCTGGTGCCGGAGACCTTCATGCCAAGGTGTTTCAGCGCTTCCTTCGCCGAGATCATCACGCCGCGGCCCGTCGCCTCACGACGGCCAAGCGAGCCGCCCATCTCCACCGGCTTGCCCGTGACGACCGCCGTCACGGTGTGGCGCACGTGCATGGAGTAGGTATCCATGATCCACGCCATCACGCGCTCGTTGGTGTTCACGTCCGGCGCGGGCACGTCGGAGTCGGGACCGAGCGTCTCGATGATCGCTGCCGTGTAGCGGCGGGTCAGCCGCTCCAGCTCGCCGGCGCTCATCTTGAGCGGGTCGCAGATCACGCCGCCCTTGGCGCCGCCGAACGGCAGGTTGACCACGGCGCACTTCCACGTCATCCACGCCGCGAGCGCCTTCACTTCCTCGATGTTCACCTGCATGTCGAAGCGGATGCCGCCCTTGGCCGGCCCGCGCGACGTGTTGTACAGCACGCGATAGCCGGTGAACACCTCCACCTCGCCGTTGTCCATCATCACCGGCACCGAGACGATGACCTGCTTCTCGGGGTGGCGCAGCACCTTGTACAGCCCCGGCTCCAGGTCGAGCAGCTGGGCAGCTCGATCGAAGCGGCTCATCATCCCCTCGAAGGGGTTGTTCTCATCGAGTGGATGGTCCTTGTCCGGCATCACGATTCTATTGGTCGGCAGGCGAAGATCGGTAGCCATGATCTCGGGGATCCGGGCCGGCGGAGCCGGCGGTTGGGGGCGCGCCCACACGCGCCGCGAGAAGGTTCGTGAGCGAGGCGTCGAGCGCGTCAGCGCCGTGCTCGACCACCGCAGTCTGGGAAACATACCATAGTTCCGGACCGTTTTGGGGCCAGAGCGGAGCGAGCTTGACCGCGTCCTTGAGTGTGCAGACGATCAGCTCATGCGCGGCGCCACGCGTGGTGAGCGACTGCACGTCGCGCCCCTCGAAGGCGTGGTGGTCACGATAGGCGGCCTCGTCGACGCGGGCACCATGCGCACGCAGCTGGGCGAAGAACTCGCTCGGTGCGCCGATGGCGGCGATCGCCAGGACCCGCGCGCCATTCAGTCTGGTCAGGGGCGCGAACGAGTCCCCGCGCACGCGGCGAAGTCCGTCGGGCGCCAGGTGGGCGATGGCAAGAGGGGCGCCCGCCCCAGCTGCTGCCAGTTCGGTAGCGACCCGCTCTGCCTGCTCGCGCGGTGACGACTTCCGCGTGACGACGATGAGCGACGCACGGGCCACGGCGGCGACGGATTCGCGCAACGGACCGGCCGGAAGGCACCGCTGTCCGGGACGCCACTGCTCCGCCGCCACAAGCAGCCAGTCTTCAGTCCGCCGGATGCGGCGATGCTGGAACGCGTCATCCAGGATGGCGCAGTCGGCACCTTCCGCGCGCGCCCGCTCGACGCCGCGCAGCCGATCCGCATCGGCGACCACCACTGCCCCTGGGTTCAACCTCTGGTGCACGAGCGGCTCGTCGCCACCGTAGCCGCGCAGCACGATGGCCGGGCGCGCGCCGGCCTCCAGGAGACGCGCCGCGGCCCACGCGGCGACCGGCGTCTTGCCGGTTCCCCCGACGCTGAGATTGCCGACGGCCAGGACGGGAAGAGCCGGTTGGCAGGACTCGAGCGTGCCGGAATCGTACAGCCGGTTCCGAAGGGCCGTCACGCCGGCATAGGCCCAGCTCGCGGGGGCGAGCGCGCCGCGCGCCAGTCGCGACGACAGCGAGTCGTCGTACCAGACGCGCTCAGGCCAGCGGTCGCTCACGACCCAGGCACCGCGTCGAGGATGCGCTGCAGCTCCCCCGATTGCTCCGCTGCCGCCCGCGGCGACTCGGCGATCACGCGGGTCAACGGCCCCATCGTCACGGTCACGCGCGCGAACGGCTTCGGGATGAGGAACCGGTCCCAGCTCCTCAGCCGCCACGCCCGCGAGGCGGAGGCGCGAATGGGAACGATCGGTACGCCGGTGCGCTGCGCCGCGACCGCAGCGCCGGGGGCGAAGACGCGAGCCGGCCCGCGCGGGCCGTCCGGCGTGATGGCGCCGTCATGTCCCTGCTGCATCTCCCGCGCGAGGCCGAGCAGCGCGCGGCTGGCGCCGCGCGACGACGACCCGCGCACGGTGCGATAGCCCAGCGAGTGGGCGATCTGCGCGATGATCTCTCCATCGCGATGCTCACTGATGACGACAGCCACCCCGCGCCCCCGCTGGTGCCAGAGCAGCGGCAGGAGCTCGCCGTGCCAGAGCGCGAACAACACCGGTTGCCCGGTGCGACGCGCCTCGTTGAGCGCCTCGTCGTTCACGGCGCGCATCCGCCAGGTGCTGGCGAGCAGCCGGAGGATCGCGGCGCCGAGCCGCACCGTCCAGCGGAGCTTGCGATTCTCGTCACTCATGGCGCGATGATCACGCGGTGGCCGGCGCCGTGGCGCCTTGCGCGAGCTCGAGCGCCATCCTGGCCACCCTGGTTGCGGCCCCTGGCTCACCGAGCGACTCACGGACCTCGCGAAGCGCCTGCACCTGCGCGGCACGCTCGGGGCTCCGGGAATCGAGAAGCGGAGCGAGGGCATGCGCCAGCGCCGGTGGCGTCAGCGCCTCCTGCACGAACTCGGGCGCGATCGCGCGCCCGGCGACGATGTTCACCAGCCCGATGAACGGGATCTTCACGATCCGCTTTGCGAGCGCATACTCGAGCGGGCTCGTGCGATAGGCGATCACGAGCGGACACTCGGCGATGGCTGCCTCGAGCGTGGTCGTTCCGCTCTTGCACAGCGCGGCATCCGCGGCGCGGAACACGGTGAACGAGGCCGCGTGCACCAGCGGGAACGGGCATCGCTCGGCCGGGATGGAGACGTGAGGCGCCGAGCTCACGATCACCTGGAGCGACGGATCGCGGCGCTGCAGCTCGCGCGCGGCGGCGACGAAGGGGTCGAGATGCCGCGCGATCTCCTGCGCCCGACTGCCGGGGAAGAGCGCGAGCACGCGTCGCCCGGCGTCGAGCCCCAGCGCGCGCCGCGCGTCGGCTTGATCGGGCAGCTCGCGTGCCCGGTCGAGGAGGGGATGTCCGACGAAGCTCGCGCGCACGCCATGATCACGGAGGAGCTGCTCCTCGAACGGCAGGATCACCGCGGCACGGGTCACCGTGCGCGCCAGCTCGGCCATCCGTCCGGCACGCGACGCCCACACCTGCGGCGTGATGAAGTACAGCGTAGGTACGCCGGCATCCGTCGCGGCGGCGGCGATTCCCATGTTGAATCCGGCGGAATCGATCAGGACGACCAGCGCCACGCGGCCGCTGCGGATGCGGTCGCGCAGGCGTCGACGCAGGCGGGCGAGACGTGGCAGGTGCCTGATCGGCGCGATGAATCCCATGACCGCCGACGACACCGTGTGCTCGATCAGCTCGACGCCGGCGTCGCGCATCGCGTCGCCCCCTGCGCCGACCAGCGCGAAAGGAGCGCCCATCGACCGGAGGGCGCGAGCCACGGCCGCTGCGTGCAGGTCACCGGACACCTCGCCGGCGACGAACAGGATCTCACGCACGCGCGCGGAGCGTCGCGCCGCCGGCCAGCGCCGGCAGTCCGTGCTCGATGTCGGCGACGATGCGCAGCGCGACGGCGAGCGCCTCGCGGCCCTCCTCGCCCGTCACGGGCACCGGCGCCTCGCCACGCACCGCAGCGATGAAGCTCTCGAACTCCAGCCGCAGCGCGTCACCCTCATCCGCCTCGAGCGGGATGCGCTCCACGAACTGCTCGAGTGCCAGCGGCGCCGTCGCCAGCGCCGCGACGTCCACGTCTCCCCGCAGGCGGAAGAACTCCCCATTGCCGGCGCCGAGGTCGAGCGAGAGGTAGCCGCTCTGCTGGAAGATGCGCAGCTTGCGCATCCGTTCGCGCGACACCCGGCTCGCCGTGATGTTGGCCACGGCGCCCGTGTCGAAGGTGAGGCGCGCATTGGCAATGTCCACGAACGGTGTGAGCACCGGCACTCCCACCGCCGTCACCGCCGACGCCCTGCCGCCCACCAGCGTGTGCACGAGGTCGATGTCGTGGATCATCAGATCCAGCACGACCGCCACGTCGGCGCCGCGCGGGTTGAACGGGGCCAGCCGGTTGCTCTCGATGAACCGCGGCGCATCCACATATGGCAGGGCGGCGCGCACCGCGCGGTTGAACCGCTCCACGTGCCCCGTCTGGATCAGGGCGCCATGCACGGCGGCGAGGCGCAGCAGCTCGTCCGCCTCATCGAGCGTGGCGGCGATCGGCTTCTCGATCAGGGCGTGGATGCCGCGCGAGAGCACCCGTTCGGCCACCGCGAAGTGCGCGGGCGTGGGGACGACGATCGTCACCGCGTCCGCGTCGTCGAGCAGCGCATCGAGCGACTCGAACGCGCGCACGCCCAGCTCATTCGCGACCTGCGCCGCGCGCTCCGACCGCTCCTCGAAGAAGCCGGCGAAGTCCGGCCCCAGCAGGTCGCGCAGGATGCGGATGTGGTGGTGGCCCAGCCCGCCGGCACCGATGACGCCGATCCGCACCCGCTTGCTCACGCCACCACCCCCCGACCGCTCTCCTCGACGAAGCGGATCAGTGCCTGTACCTCGGGCAGCGGCTGCAGGTCGGTAGCGGCTCGTGCCTTGGCCTGCGTCATGTTCAGCTCCGACCGGAAGAAGATCCGGTACGCGCGCTTGAGCTCGCGCACCACGTCCTCCGGGAAGTTGTTCCGCTGCAGGCCGACGCTGTTCAGGCCATAGAGCTTGATCGGATTTCCCACCGCCTTCACGAAGGGCGGCACGTCCTGCGAGATGCGCGAGCAGCCACCGACGAACGCATACTGCCCGACCTTCACGAACTGGTGGGCGGCGCTCATTCCGGCGATGATCGCCTTGTCGCCGACGCTCACGTGCCCGGCGAGCTGCACGCTGTTCGTGAGGATCACGCCGTCGCCGATGTGGCAGTCATGTGCGAGGTGCACGTACGACATGATGAAGCAGTTGCGCCCCACCGTGGTGCGGAACGACTGCGTGGTGCCGCGGTTGATCGTCGTGTATTCGCGGATGACCGTCCCCTCGCCGATCTCGACGGTGGTGTGCTCACCGCGGAACTTGAGGTCCTGGGGGTCGCCGCCGAGGATCGTCCCCGAGCCCACCTTCACGTTGGCCGCCAGCGTGACGTTACGCTCGAGCGTGGCGCGCGGCGCGATCACGCAGCCGTCGCCGATCGTGCACCCCTCGCCGACGATGGCGAACGCCCCGATCTCGACATCCGCGCCGATCACCGCGTCGGGACTGACGATGGCCGTCGGATGAATGCGAGGACTCATTTGTCGCGCACCATGGCGCTCATCTCCGCCTCGCACACCACCTGACCGTCCACCTTCGCCACACCCTGCATCTTGCACATCATCCCGCGCACCTGGAGCATGTCGAGCTCGAACCGCAGCTGGTCGCCCGGCTTCACGGGGCGCCGCCACTTCACGTTGTTGAGCGAGGTGAAGTAGACCACCTTGCTCGCCGGATCGGGCACCGCGCCGAGCAGCAGCATGCCCCCCACCTGCGCCATCGCTTCCACGATCAGCACCCCCGGCATCACGGGATGCCCGGGAAAGTGGCCCTGGAAGAACGGTTCGTTGATCGTGACGTTCTTGATCCCGACGACCCGCTTCTGCGGCTCCACCTCGAGGATGCGATCCACGAGGAGGAACGGATAGCGGTGGGGCAACACCTGCATGATCTCTTCGATTCCGATCACGGTACTCTCCTGCGACAACGACGCCTGCAGCGCCCGCACGAACAGCACGGTGCCGCGATGGCTGGGTTTGTGCGCCACGATGCGCGCCGCGAGGCGCACGCCGGCCAGCGCGAGGTCGCCAACACAATCCATCATCTTATGCCG
>DASUXT010000138.1:0-13754 GCA_036377775.1 Gemmatimonadaceae bacterium
GCGAGGCGGGCGAGGCGTCGTTCCTCGGCGGCGTCGCTGATCAGGGGGAGCTTCTGGATGTCCTGGAGGTACTGGTCGAACGCGGACGAGGGAGACGAACGGAAATAGCCTCTGGACCTGGTCTCGGTCGCTTGCTCCATACACGCCCCTTGCCTGAGCCGGAAGGAAGTCGAGCAGCGCCACACTCCGGAGCGGCGTCGCCCGCGCGAGTCAGCGGACGGCCACAGTAATGCCGGGAGGAAAAACCGTCAACAGTCAGTTTGCCAGAATGTCCGCCTCGACAGATTTGTGAGGCGTGTAAGTCGTTGACTGACAGTTAGTTGCCGGCCGCCAATCCGGCGTGGTGGAAATCCTGACCGATGCGGGCAGGATGACCGGTCGTCGAGCCCGCTTCAATTGTTGCAATATCATGCAACGTGAAGCGGGGACGGCAGTTAGCTGCCATCCCCGCTCGAGCCTGATTGACGAGTCCGCTCAGACCCGTGGATCGCCGCCCGGCGGAGGGGCCGGCGGGTCCTTCATCTTCGTGCGGCTGGTTGCACTGAGCACCCCGATGCCGATCAGGACGATGACACCGACCGCGATCCACATGCTCGGCACGTTGAGCAGGTAGGCGGCGATCGCCAGCCCGACGATCAGGATGATGAAGCCGATCAGGTAGGTACTGAAGGAGGACATGTTTCCCGTCCGCTGAGGTCGGCGAGCTATCGGGGCAAGGACGGGACCAGCGGCGCGACACGCGGGTCGAACGACCCGACCTAGTTCTCGGGTACGCCCTCGTTCGGCTTCAGCGCCCCGCCCAGCCGCCCCGTGAGCAGCGTATCCGCGCTCGCTCCACGCGGCTTCGGCACCAGCACCGCCGTCCCCTTCGTGCGCCCGAAGATGCGCGCCTCGCGACAGGTCGGGGTCCAGATGTCGAGGATGTTCCCCTTGATCGCGCGGCCCGTGTCGTCCACCAGGAAGCGGCCGTAGTACTCCTTGCCCACGTAGACCTCCACGTACCGGCCGAGCGGGAACACCTTCGGGTCGGCGGCGACGATCCCCTGCCGCACGTAGTGATCGCGGCGCGTGAGTCCCTTCAGGCAGTACGCCGTGAGCGCGACGTCCACCGGCTCGCCCAGCTTCGCGGCGCGGTGCTCACCCTTCTTCACGTCCTTCGCGCGCACTTCCGGTGGCGCGCCGCGCACGACGACGGGATCGAACATGATCGTCGCGTACACCACGGTCGGTTCGATCTCGATCGGGCGCACGGGCTCGAGCCCTTCCGCGAAGCGCAGCGCGCCGGCGCCGATCGTCACCAGCAGCACGAGCACGAAGGTCCCGGTCGCGTGCTTGCCCAGTCGCCGACGCGGGGGCTTCGGCGGGCGGCCATTGCCGATGAACGGTGCGAGCTCCGGAACCGGCGGCGCTGCCGGGCGCTCGACGACTGGCGTGTACTCCGGCGTGATGATGCTCACGCGCGCGCCTCGAGCAGGTCCATCACCAGCGCGTCGTCCACCGGGACGGCCCAGCCGCGCTCCGCGCCGGCCATCGCCCCGATGCACGACGGCAGCGCGTATTCCACCGCGCCGCCGCGCGCCTTCTTGTCCAGCTTCGTCGCGGCGAGGATCCGGTCGTCGGCGAGCGACGCCGGTACGCGGGTCGGCAGTCCCGCCCGGGCCACGACGCGCTCGATCTCGTCCGCGGTCCCGCGCTCGGCAATGCTCATGCGCTCGGCGAGCGTGGCCTCGAGCATCATGCCGATGGCGATGGCCTCGCCGTGGAGCAGCGAGTAGCCGCTCACCTGCTCGACCGCATGGCCGAGGGTGTGCCCGAAGTTGAGGATCTTGCGGCGGCCGCGTTCGTGGGTGTCGCTGGTCACGACCTCTGACTTGATCTGCACGCTCCGGGTCACGCAGTCGAGCGTGGCGGCGGGGTCGCCGGCGAGGAGGGCGGGGAGGTCGGCGCCGATGCGCTCGAAGTAATCGGCATCCGCCACTACGCCGTGCTTGATCGCCTCGGCGAGTCCGGCGCGACGATGCGCCTCAGGGAGAGTGCGCAGCGTCTCGACGTCGGCAAGCACCACCGCGGGAGGATGAAAGGCGCCGACGAGGTTCTTGCCCGCCGGAGTATCCACCCCCGTCTTGCCGCCGATGGAGGCGTCGATCATCGCGAGCAGCGAGGTGGGACACTGCACCACCGGCACGCCGCGCATGAACGTCGCGGCGACGAATCCGGCGAGGTCGCCGACCACGCCGCCGCCGAGCGCGACGACGGTGGTGTCGCGCCCGCAGCCGGCGTCGAGCAGCTCGTCGGTGAGGCGCCCCCACTCGGCTCGCGTCTTGTGCGTCTCTCCGGCGGGAACGACGTGAAGGCTCGTGCTGCCGAGCGCCGCGAGCGACTGGACCAGTGGGTCGGCGTAGTGCGGCGCGACGTTGCTGTCGGTGACGACGGCGTAGCGATGCGCCCGCGCAACCCCGGCAACGTGCCGGGCGAGCTCGTGCCGCAGTCCGGCACCGATCAATACGCGGTAGGAGCCCGCGTCGACGACACGCGACCGCTCCGGCAATTCGGAGTCGGTCATCCTACCAGGTGACTTCGCCGGTACGGCTGCGCCGGTTGGCGAGGCGCGCGAGGGTGAAGAGGAGGTCGGAGAGCCGATTCAGGTAGATGACGGCGAGCGGCGGAAGCTCGACGTCGTGCTGCAGGCGCACCACGTGCCGCTCGGCGCGGCGACAGACCGTGCGGGCCACATGGAGTGCGGCGGCCTTGGGCGAGCCGCCAGGAAGGATGAACGAGCGCAGCGGCTCGAGCTCGCTGTCGGCATCGTCGATGGCGCGCTCCAGGTCGCGGATGCGCGCGTCGTCGATGCGCGCCTTCTCCAGGTGCTGCGCCATCTTTTCGCGATCCGGCGTGGCGAGCAGGGCGCCGATGGCGAACAGGTCGCGCTGCACGGGGACGAGCACTTCGTCGATGCGCGGCATCGGCTCGGCGGCGCGCGCGAGGCCGATGAACGCATTGAGCTCGTCCACGCTGCCGTAGGCCTCGACGCGCGGGTCGTCCTTGGGCACCCGACCGCCACCGAAGAGCCCGGTAGAGCCGGCGTCGCCGGTCTTCGTGTAGATCTTCATTGGGAAGGAATATAGATACAGCTGGTCGGGGCGCGCCGCGTGGAACGCACTGACCGGTAGTCCGGGCGCTGCCCGGCGGCTACGCCGCCTTGGCTTGCTTTCGGGGCGTTCGCCTGCGGCTCACTCTCGGGGCGGCGCGCAGGGGCGCGCCTATCGGGCACAGCGTTTCGGTGGTGCGTTTCGCAGGATTGGTGTGCCCTTACCCGAAAGCGCGCTTTAGCGCGCGCCCCGAGAGCACAGGCGAGCGCAGCGAGCCCGGCGCCCGGAAAGCGCCGCGTTCCACGCGGCGCGCGCCGACTAGCTTATTTTGCCTTCCATGGAACATCCCCCCAAGGACATCACCATCATCGGCGCCGGCCCTGCGGGGCTGTTCGCGCTGTTCTATGCCGGCATGCGCCAGGCCTCGGCGCAGATCGTGGATGCGCTTCCCGAGGCAGGCGGTCAGCTCGCGGCGCTCTACCCGGAGAAGTACATCTTCGACGTCGCCGGCTATCCGCAGGTGCTGGCGCGCGATCTGGTGAAGCAGCTCGTGGAGCAGGCGGGACGCTTCGGCGAGCCGATTCACCTCGGGCAGCGCGTCACCGGTCTCGAGCGGCGCGACGGCGAGTTCGTGCTCCACACCGAGAAGGGCGATTATCCCACGAAGGCGATCGTCGTCGCCGCCGGCATCGGCGCCTTCTCGCCGCGCCGCCTGCCGCAGCCGTGCGCCGAGCCCTGGTACGGGCGCGGTATCTACGACGTCGTCACCGACCCGAAGCAGTTCGCCGGGCAGCGCGTGGTCATCGTCGGCGGCGGGGACTCGGCGTTCGACTGGGCGACCCAGCTGTCCGGCGTGGCGAAGCACGTGGCGCTCGTGCATCGCAGCGACCGCTTCCGTGCCCATGGCGCCACCGTCGCGCAGTTCCATGGCGACGTGAATGCGGGACGCGCCTCGCTTTACACCTTCCACGAGCTGAACGACGTGGTCTGTCGCTCGGAAGGAGAGCGGTTCTCACACATCGTGCTGCGCGACGTCAAGGCCAAGACGACGACGGAGATCGAGGCGGACGTGGTGCTGCCGATGCTCGGCTTCGTGAGCGACATGGGTCCGATTGCCGAGTGGGGGATGACGTTCGAGAAGGATGAGATCGTCGTCAACCAGATGATGGAGACGGGCCGCGAAGGCGTGTGGGCGGCGGGAGACGTGACGACGTATCCCGGCAAGCTCAAGCTGATCGCCTGCGGCTTCGGCGAGGCGGCGACGGCGGTGAACCAGGCCGTGCACTGGATCTATCCCGAGAAGAAGGTCGCCCCGGGTCACTCGAGCAACATGGCGCTGTTCGGGCAGAAGGACGACTGATCAGCGACGCGCGAAGCGGAAGGCGTCGATCGCGCTCACGACGGCGATCACGCCGGCCGCGGTGAAGCCCGGTGCGCGGCAGGGGCGCTGAGTGACGCGACGGTTGACGGTGTACGTGTACGGGTTCCCGAACGGATCCTGTGCCGTCTGCTGCACCGCTTCCGTGCTTACGCGCTGGCTCATGCCGCAGGCGAGGGCCACACCGGTGCCGACGAGAGTGAGCGCGCCACGCACGGGACGGCCGGCGTAGAACTGGCCGGCACCGGGAATCACGAGCCCGAGTGCGAGGGCGCGCGCCGGCGAGAGCGGTTGCTCCTGCAGCTCGGCCACCCGCGCCGACACGGCATCGCGATTCGTCGCATCCGGCTCGAGTCTCAGGTACTGCTGGAAGTCGCTCGCCGCATCCGCGCGGCGGCCGAGCACGCGGCGAATCACGCCGCGGTCGTAGTACGCTGCTGCCCAGTCGGGAACGAGTGAAAGCGCCGCGCTGAACGCCACGTCCGCGCTGTCGAGCTGACCGTTCTGGTACGCCGCCATCCCACTGGCGAATGCCGATGCCGCGCGGAGCGAATCGGCCTGGCGCGTGCCGAGCATGAGCTGCGCGAGCCGGGTTCGCGCCTCCGCCGCTTCCGGCGCATCGGGAGCGAGGGCAATGAAGCGACAGTACGCCTTAGCCGCCTCGGCATCGCTCCCCGTGCTCTCCTCGGCGCGGGCGAGCTGATAGGCGAGGTCGGCATTCGAGGGATCCAGCGCTGCAGCGCGGCGCAGCTGGTCGCGCGCGGCCACGCGATCGCCGAGGATGGCGGCCTGCTGCCCGCGCTGGACAAGATCCCGCGCCTGGCGCACCTGCCCGGCGGACGCGGCTGCAGGGGGCGTGAAGGGCGCGCACGCGGCGCGAATCGCCACGGGCGGTGTTCCGCGCAGCAGCGGCTCCGTGGGCGCGACGCGCTGCGCGCCGGCGGCGCTCGCCGCAGTACAACAGGCGGCAGCGGCAATGACGAGCGCGATCTTCATTTCACCCGGATGGTCGCGTTTCCCGTCTTGCCGGAGAAGGTCGCGGTAATGGTCGTGGTGCCGGACCGCACGCCGGTCACGCGACCGGAAGAATTCACCGTGGCGATGAGCGTGTTGCTGGAATGCCAGGTGAACGCGGCGGTGGAGATCGTATCGCCGTTGGCGTCCACCGCGGTGGCGGACAGCTGCACGCTGTGGCCGACCTTCAGGCTCGAGATGGAGCTCGGCGTGACGATGACGTGATCCACCGGACCGGGGACGACGGCCACGGATGCGGTTGCGCTCCTGCCTTCGCTCGTGGCGGTGATGACCGCGCCGCCGATGCGCATCGCCGTCACCACGCCGGTCGTCGAGACGCGCGCGATGGTGGTGTCGCTCGACGACCAGGCGACGGCGCGGCCGGTGAGCAGGTTGCCGCCGGCGTCCCGCAGGGTTGCCGTGATGGTGGCAGTCATGCCGCGCTGCAGAGTGACACTCGAGGGGAGCAGCGTGACGGTCGCCACCGGTCCCGCCTCCACCGTGACGGTTGCGCTCCCCGAGTTGCCGTCGCTGGTGGCAGAGATGATGGCCGTACCGGCGGCGAGCGCCTTCACCACCCCCGCCTGGGTCACACTCGCCACGGCGACGTTGCTGGTGGTCCACGTCACCGGTCGATCGGTGACGATGGCACCGTTGGCATCCTTCACCGTGGCGGTGAGCGTGGCACTCTGGCCGATGGTGAGCGAGGCCGTCGCGGGCGCCAGGGTGACGCTTCCGACCGGTACGGCGACCACGGTGATGCTCGTCGTATCGGCCTTCCCGTCGAGGGCCGCCACCACGCTCGCCGAGCCGGTGGCCACTGCGGTGACGAGCCCCGACGCGGAGACGATCGCGATCGCCGTGTTGCTCGAGGTCCACGTCGGCGCGCGATTGGTGATCGCGGCGCCCGATTCGTCGGTGACGCTCGCCGTGAGCTGCACGGTGCTGCCACGCTGGATCGTTGCGGCCTGCGGCAGGATGGCGACGCTGGCCACGGAGGGAACCGCGACGCTCACGGCGGAGCTGCCGCTGATCCCTTCGCTGGTGGCGGTGATGATCGCCGTGCCGGCCGCGAGCGCGGTCACCGCGCCCGATGCGTCGACCGTGGCGATGCCGGTGTTGCTGCTCGCCCACACGATCGCCCGGCCGTCGAGCGGCTTGCCGGACGCGTCGTACGTGACGGCACCGAGTGCGGCGCGCGCGCCGGGTGCGAGATCCACGCGTGCCGGAGTCACGCTGATGCTGGCCACCGGGACCGGCGTGACGGAGATGGACGCGAGCCCGGACTTGCCGTCGGCGCTCGCGGCGACCTGCGTGCTGCCGACGGCGCGCGCCGTGACCACGCCGGCGGGAGAGACCGTCGCGATGCTGCTGTCCTGCACCGACCAGATCACCGACGGGCCGGAGATGGTCTGGCCACTCGCGTCACGAAGCGTGGCCTGCAGCGGCAGAGTGCCACCGACCACGACGCTCGCCGTGAGTGGGGCAACCACCACCTCCGCCACCCCGGGAGCGCTCAGGTCCGTTGCGGTGATGCTTCCCCCGCACCCCATGACGAATGTCATGGCGAGCAGGGCCCACGGATGACGCGCGATCACGCGCCGGTGGCGTGCGACACGAAGCAGCGCGTTCATGATGCGCCCGGACGCTGGACGTACACCGGCCGCGAGCGGTGGCTGCGGGTGCCATCACCGAGCTGGCCGTCGAGGTTGTAGCCCCAGCAGAAAGTCTCGCCGGCTGTCGTGACGGCGCAGTCGTGCGAGCCGAAGGCACGGATGGAGGCGAACGTGTGACTGCCGGCGACGCGGACGGGGACGGGGCTGTCGGTGTTGCTGTCGTTGCCGAGCTGACCATACACGTTGCTTCCCCAGCACCACGTGTCTCCATTGGAGGCGAGCGCGCAGCTGTGCACCGCGCCGGCCGCGACGCTCGTGAAGCGGGCGCTGCTCTTCACGCGCACCGGTGTGAGCCGGCTGTCGGCGGTGCCGTCGCCGAGCTGTCCACTGGAGTTGCTCCCCCAGCACCAGGCGCTTCCGGTAGTGTCGATGGCACAGGCATGGGCGCTTCCCGCCGCAATGGACGTGAAGCGATGGCTGCCGCGCACGCGAACGGGGACGTGCTGAATCGCGGTGGCTGAATCGCCAAGCTCGCCGGAGCCGTCGCTTCCCCAGCACCAGGCGTCGCCATTCCCATCGAGCGCACAGGTGAAGGTCCAGCCTGCAGCGATGGCCGTGAAGCGATGATCGCCGGCGACGGCGACAGGCACCGATTGACGTCCGTTGCGGGAATCACCGAGCTGGCCGGTGGCGTCGGAGCCCCAGCACCACGTCCTGCCGTTCGCGTCGAGCGCGCAGGTGTGGGCACTGCCAGCGACGATCGCGCTGAAGTCGTGGCGACCGGCAACGCGCGCGGGAGACTCGCGCGAGCTCGTGGTCCCGTCGCCGAGTTGTCCGGCGTCGTTGTCGCCCCAGCAGTACGCCTCACCGTCCGCGGTGATCGCGCAGCTGTGCGACATGCCGGATGCGATGGCAGCGAAGCGCGCGCCGCTCACCGGTGCGAGGGGCGCCGACTGCCGCGAGACGTTGTCGGTGCCGAGCTGGCCGCGTTCGTTGCCGCCCCAGCAGAAGGTGCGGCCGTCCTCGGCCAGGAGGCAGCTGTGGCTCCCGCCGACGGAAACGCGGACACGGCTGTTCGCCGCAACGGGTGCGGGCGCAGGCGTCGCGGGAACTGGGGAAGCGACGACGCGCGGCGCGGCGCTGGTCGCTGCGACTGGTGTCACCGGCGGCGGCTCCGTCGTGCGCGGCGCTTCGGGGGCACGCGACGCCGTCATGCCCGCGGAGTCCGCAACGGAAGGCGCGGCCGATGCTGGCGGCGTGGGCAGCGCGACCGACCTCGGCGCGTCGTTGACCGCGATCGCGCCGTTCGAGACGACGCCCTGCTCGCGGAGCGTACGATCACGCGAGTGAATTCGCACCGCGCTCACGACGAGAGCGAGTGCGGCAAGCGCGCCGATGGCACTGCCGATCGCCACGCGTCGCCGCGTGAGGGAGCGCCACGGCGAAGGGGAAAGCGCGGGCTCCATCGCCTCGCGCCAGTCGATGGCCACGACCGATTCCGGCTCCGGCCGCGCCGCGCGATCCAGTCGCACGGTGGCGCTGGCGGCCGGTTCGGACGCTGGCCACTCGCGCGGTTCCTCCTTTCCTTCGAGTGCGGAGCGGAAGGCATCGGCGCCGGTCCAGCGCGCATCCCGCTGCTTCTCCACCGCGCCGGCGAGCGCGCTCACCAGCGCGGGAGGAACGCCTTCCAGTCGCGTGCGTGGATCGTCGAGCTGCACATGCTTCTGGTGATACAGCACCGAGTACAACGCCTCGCCCGCGAAGGGACGCTTGCCCGTGAGCATCTCCCAGCCGAGCAGGCCGAGCGAATAGATGTCGGCACGTGGGTCGAGGTCCTCGCCGTCGATCTGTTCCGGCGCCATGTACGCGGGGGTGCCGATGGCCACGCCGTGCATGGTGAGCTGCTGTGCCTCGGCGGACATCGAGCGCGCGATGCCGAAATCGGCCAGCACGGCGCGCTCGTCGTCGGTGATGAACACGTTCTCGGGCTTGACGTCGCGGTGGACGATGCCCATGTCGTGCGCGGCGCCGAGCGCGCTGGCCACGTCGCGCAGGACGTTCGTCACACGCGCTGGCTCGAGTGGCCCGTCCTCGCGGAGGATCTCGCGCAGCGTGCGTCCCGACACGTGCGACATCACGAGCGCGACGCCGCCGTCGCCGAGCTCGAGGACGGCGCGCACGGGCACGACGTTGGGGTGGTCGAGCTGCGCCACGAAGCGCGCTTCGCGGGCGAGTCGCGCACGGGCTTCGTCATCGTCGGCGAACTGCGAGCGCACGAGCTTGATGGCCACCTCCTCGCCGGTTGCGCGCTCGCGCGCGAGGTAGACGACCGCGGTGCCCCCTCGTCCGAGCTCGCGGAGGATCTCGTAATCCTCGGCCAGCGCGTCGAGCGCGGCTGGCGCCGGCTCGGCATTCAGCATGGCGCGATGGCGGAGGAGGGCAGCGGTCGCATGATGCCGGCGCGCGTCAACTGGTGCAGAAGCGGAGCACGACATCGCCCAGCTCGATGCGATCGCCGTCGAGCAATGGACGCGGTCCCTCGAATTCTTCCAGCGCATGGTCGTTGACGACCACGGGATTGGTGCGCGACAGGTTGGTCACGAGCCAGCGGCCATTGTCGTACGTCACGCGCGCATGGCGCCGGCTCACCGTGCTGGAGGTGAGCGTCACCTGCTGTGGTGACGACGCAACCTCGCGTCCGAGGATCATCTCGGCCGGCTTGCCGGGAACGCGCACGAATCGGATCACCTGCTGCGGCGTCATGCCGGAGACGACCTCGAGCCGCGCGGGAAGCAGCTGCACGGCCTCGTCGGTGGGTCGGACGAACTGCGTCGTCTCATCGAGTGAGGCGTCGGCGGCGCCCGCCGAGGGGGCGAGCATCACCGGCTCGGCAAGCGTGAGCTCCACGGCCGGTGTGGGCGCCACGGTGGACGTCGTCGCTGGTGCCGGCTCGACCGCTGCCGGGGCGACAGTGACCGGCTCGGCGGGAGCTGTCGCGGCCTGTCGCGCGAATTGCGGATGCAGCGGGTAGACGAGCGGTGGTGGCACTCGCTCGCGCGAGGGGCGACCGGAAAGCCACCACACGAGCTGGGCGACGAGGGCCGCACCTGCTGCGATGACGAGGAGTACGACGAACAGAGAGGTCACGGGCGGGCTCGCAGTGCGTGGATCCGCCTGGTGTACAGGGACGGTGGGAGCAAGGCGAGCAAGAGACGTTCCGCAGACTGGCGAGCTCGACGGAATTCGTCACGCCGATCGTGGACCAGTCAGCGCACGGTAGTGCCGAATCCGTCCGGATGGCGGGCCCGCAGCTTCTCCAGGTTGCGCGCCGCCACCTCGCTCAGCGGAACCCCGATGCATCGCGCGGTAACGGCGAGGCACCAGAGCGCGTCGCCGAGCTCCTTCGCCAGCGCGTCGCGATCGAGGGGACGACCCTGCATCACGTGCTTGCGCACGTGCGCCAGCGCCTCTCCCGCCTCCTCGGCCAGGCCGGCCGTCGCGTCGAGGAGGCGCTGCTGATCGTCGAGCGCGGGGTTGATGGTGCGCGCCGCGGCGATCTGATAGGCGTCCAGCTCGTTGGGCGTGCTCACGCGTACGTCACGCGCGGGTCGGCCTTCGCGTAGGCGAGGTCGGTGAGCAGGTTCACCAGCACGAACACCACGCTCAGGAAGAGGACCGAGCCCTGGATTGCCGGCAGGTCGCGGCGGCCGATGGCGTTCACCACGTAACGGCCGAGGCCAGGCCAGCTGAACACCGTCTCGGTGAGGATGCTGCCGGTGAGGTACGACCCGAAGTCGAGGCCGAGCACGGTGATCACCGGGATGAGCGCATTGCGCAGCGCGTGGCGCCAGACGACGATGCGCTCGCCGAGCCCCTTCGCGCGGGCGGTGCGCACGTAGTCGGCACCGAGCGAGTCGAGCATGGACGAGCGCGTCATGCGCGCGAGGAAGGCGATGGAGCGCATCCCCAGTGCGAGCGCCGGCAGCACCAGATAACGCAGCCCGCCGAATCCCGACGGCGGAAGCCAGTGCAGGGTGACGGCGAACAGCAATATCAGGAGCAATCCCACCCAGTATACGGGAAAGCTGATGCCGAGATATGCGACGACGAGCCCGAAGCGGTCGATCGGGCCTCCCGGATTGCGTGCACTGAAGATTCCGAGCGTCACGCCGCACAGCGTGGCGAGGAGCATCGCCGCGCCGGCGAGCTCCAGCGTCTTCGGGAAGCGCTCGATGATGTCCTTGACGATCGGACGATTGGTGATGTACGAGCGGCCGAGGTCCCCTTTCGCCACGCCGGCGACGTAGTGGCCGAACTGCACGGGGAGGGGATCGTCGAGGCGGAGCTCGGCGCGCAGTGCGGCAATGGTGGCGGAGTCGGCGCGCTCACCAACCATCTGCTGTACCGGATCGCCGGGTGCGACGTAGAGCAGCAGGAAGGCGACGATGAGCACACCGACCAGGGTGGGAATGGCGAGCAGCAGTCGCCGGAAGATGAATGCGCTCACTGGCGCGCCTTCGCCGAGTCGGCGGACGACTTGGTGGTGATGCTGACGTTCGTCCACGCCTGGCCGTTGAAGATCACCGGCGGCTGGAAACCCTGGATCCACGGCTGCACGGCGTACAGCTCGCTGTAGAACCAGAGGTAGATCATCGGCGCATCCTTGTATGCCATGTCATCCGCCTGACGGTACATCTCGATGCGCTTCGCTTCGTCCTGCTCGCGGCGCGCCGCGCTGACGAGGGAATCGAATTGCGGGTTGGAGTAGAAGGACACGTTGCCGCCGACGCCCTTGTTGGCGCTATGGAGCAGCGGGTAGAGGAAGTTCTCGGCGTCGGGATAGTCGGCGTACCAGTCCTTCACGAAGAGGTCGGCCTGGCCGTTGCGCGCGGCGGCGCGCGCGGCGGCACTCTCGCGCTGCACGATCTTGATCCGGAAGCCGGCGAGCGCGAGGTAGCTCTGCAGCGTCTCGGCGATGCGCACGTAGATGGGCGTCGTGGAGGTCCAGAGCTCGAGATCCACGCCGTTCGGGTAGCCCGCTTCCTTCAGCAGCGCACGCGCGCGCAGGGTGTCGAACTGATACGCCATGCGCGTCTTGTCGCTGCCGTCGAGGGAGTAGGGGATCACGCCGTTGGCCAGCTCGCCGCGCTCGGCGATCAGGTTGCGGTTGATCGTGCGTCGGTCCACCGAGTAGTTGAGCGCCTGGCGGACGCGGGGGTCGCGCAGCGGGCCGCGCGTGGTGTTGATCGCGACGTAGACCAGCTCGAGCGAGGGCGCGGAGGTGAGGAGCTTCTTCCGCTCGCTGTCTTCCTCCCAGTCGCGGATCTCGCCCTGCGGGACCTGGAGCACGTCAACGTTGCCGCTCTGGAACTCGGCCACCGCCGTGCTCGGCTCGGCGATGATGCGCGCCTTGAGGGAGTCGGCCTTCGGCGCGCCGCCCCAATAGTCCTTGTTGGCGGAGAAGAGCAGGTAGTCGTCGTGGTGCCACTCGACGAGCTTCCAGGGGCCGGTACCGACCGGATGCTCGCCGAAGTTGGCGGGGACGTTTTCCGGCGCGATGGCCGCGACCGGCATGGCGAGGAGCTTGGGGAAGATGGCGAACGGCTCCTTGAGGGTGACGACGACGGTGGAGTCGTTCGGGGTGGCGAGGCCGGAGATCGACTTGCCCTTCCCCTCGGCAAATTCCTTGGCGCCGAGGATGGGATAGAGTGGCCATCCCCGCCCGCCGCGGACCTTCGGGTCGAGCACTCTGCGCCAGCTCGAAGCCACCTGGGCGGCAGTAAAGGGCGTTCCGTCGGTGAATTTCACCCCTCGTCGGAGATGAAAGGTGTAGATGGTGCCGTCGGGGGAGACGTCCCAGCTGGTGGCGAGGCCGGGGACGACCTTCGCGTCAGGAGTGAAGCGGGTGAGGCCGTCGAACAGGTAGCCGACGACGCGCCCGGTGGGGACGTCGGTGGACAGGGCGGGGTCGAGGGAGCGCGGGTCGTAGTTGTCCCGCGAGTCCACGAGGGTGCGCCGATTGGAGCCTCCGCCGCTTCCGCCGCAGGCCAGGAGAAGGGTCGGGAGCAGGAGGGTGAGGCAACGGCGCATGACGTTCTGGCGTAAGCAGTTGACAGTATGACGAAGGCGCGAGAACTTACCGGCGCTGCAGTCGAGCGTCAATGAAAGCGCGCCCGCCGGAGAGGCCCCGCCGAGCGGGCGCTCGGTGTCTCGTGGCATGTCGCCGCTGCAAGTTGCGTCCCCCTCCTTCCTTCCGCCCGCACATGGCTCAGCAGGTCGACCGCCCTCCGCGTCTCACGGCGCGCCTCGAGGGCTACGTGTTCCGTCGTCCGCTGACCGGGCGGGAGTTGCTGCCGGCCATCGGGGCAGGGATCGTGACGGGGCTGGCGGGATTCTACGTGGCGCGGCTGTTCCTCGAACGCACGCCACTGCTGCCGGAAGAGCGGCGCCTGCACAAGCATCACGCGACGGGGACGACGGCGCGACGCACGCGGGGCGGGCGTGGCGCGCGGGGATGAAATGGCGGCCTGACGCGCCGACGCGGCGCCGCTGCCGTCTCGCGCTGACGGCGCTGCTGCTCGCTGCACTGCCGGCGAGCGCGCTGGCGCAGGGCCTCGAGTGCGACGGCACCGAGGGAGAACGCGAAGTGCGGTCGCT
>DASUXT010000139.1:0-6148 GCA_036377775.1 Gemmatimonadaceae bacterium
GATCGCCTTGATCCCGTTGCTGCGCGGGTTGGCGTAGGCGGAGAGCGCCGTCTTCTTCACCGTGCCCTGCTTGGTGGCGAAGAGCAGGTACTGGTCGTCGCGGAACTCGCGCACCGGGAGGATGGCCTGGACCTTGGTGTCGGGGGTGACGTTGATCAGGTTGACCACCGGCTTCCCCTTGGCTGCACGTCCCGCCTGCGGGATCTCGTGCACCTTGAGCCAGAAGCAGCGCCCGTCGTCGGTGAAGACGAGCAGGTACTCGTGCGTGGTGGCGATGAACAGGTGCTCGATGAAGTCGTCGTCCTTGAGCGCCTGGCCGTTGAGCCCGCGCCCGCCGCGACGCTGCTTCTTGTACGTCGAGACCGAGGTACGCTTGATGTACCCCGAGTGCGAGATGGTGATCACCATCTCCTCGTCGGCGATGAGGTCCTCGATCGTGAACTCGCCCTCGTCGCTCGTGATCTCGGTGCGGCGCTCGTCGCCGTACTTCTTCACGGCCTCGTCGAGCTCGCCCTTGAGGAGGGCCATGCGCTTCTCGCGCGAGCCGAGGAGCGCGCGCAGCCCCTTGATGACGCCGCGCACTTCCTTGAGCTCCTCCTCCAGCTTCTCGATCTCGAGGCCGGTGAGCTTGGCGAGGCGCATGTTGAGGATCGCCTCCGCCTGCCGCTCGCTGAGCTTGAAGCGGGCCTGCAGCTCCGTGCTGGCAGTCGGCGTGTCCTCCGCCGCGCGGATGACCTTGATCACCTCGTCGATGTTGTCGACGGCGATCTTGAGGCCCTCCAGGATGTGCTCGCGCTCGAGCGCCTTGTCCAGCTCGTACTGCGCGCGGCGCACGATGACCTCGTGCCGGTGCTCCACGTAGTGCTCGAGCACTTCCTTCATCGCCATGACCTTCGGCACCAGCCGGCGCGTCGTCGGGTCGGGGACGAGGGCGAGCATGATGACGCCGAACGTCGTCTGGAGCTGGGTGTGCTTGTAGAGCTGATTGAGCACGACGCGCGGGATGGCGTCGCGCTTCAGCTCGATCACGATGCGCAGCCCTTCGCGGTCGGACTCGTTGCGGAGGTCGCTGATCCCCTCGAGCTTCTTGTCGCGCACCAGCGCCGCGATGTCCTCCATCAGCTTGGCGCTGTTGACCTGATAGGGGATCTCCGTGACGACGATCTGCGACTTGTTGGAGCTCTCCTTCTCCTCGATCACCGCGCGCGCGCGCATGACGATGCGGCCGCGGCCCGTGTCGAAGTAGTCCTTGATCCCCTGCCGGCCGTAGATGTAGCCGCCGGTCGGGAAGTCCGGCCCCTTGATGAACTTGCGGAGGTCGGCCGCCGTGCACTCGGGATGGTCGATCAGGTGGACGATGGCGTTCACCACCTCGCGCAGGTTGTGCGGCGGGATGTTGGTCGCCATGCCGACGGCGATGCCCGACGACCCGTTGACCACGAGGTTCGGGATGCCGGAAGGAAGGACGCTGGGCTCGGTGAGCCGGTCGTCGAAGTTGGGGACGAAGTCGACGGTGTTCTTGTCGATGTCCGCCAGCAGCTCCATGGCGATCGGCGTGAGCCGCGACTCGGTGTAGCGGTACGCCGCGGCGGGATCGCCTTCCACGGAGCCGAAGTTCCCCTGCCCGTCCACGAGCGGATAGCGCAGCGAGAAATCCTGCACCATGCGGACGAGCGCGTCGTACACGCTCTGGTCGCCGTGCGGGTGATACCGGCCGAGCACGTCACCGACCACCGTCGCCGACTTCTTGTACGGGCGGCCCGGCACGAGCCCGTTGTCGAACATCGAGTACAGCACGCGCCGGTGCACGGGCTTGAGTCCGTCGCGCACATCGGGAAGCGCACGGGACACGATGACGCTCATCGAATAGTTGATGAACGACTCGCGAATCTCGTCGTCGATGAGGCGCGGGAGGATACGTTCGCGGTTGATCGGTGCAGTCATTTACGACGCCGTTTTCTAAGGCGGAAAGGCAGGAACTACAGACTATGGAACTTAGCGGAAAACAGGTCCGAAATCAAGGTTCAGGCCATCGTGTAAGTCATTGCCCCGCAAGGCGTTACAAGTCGTGTAACGGATCGCCGCGCGTGAAACGCGCGGCGTCGGGGCGCTGCCATGCCGCGGCGCTCCGCGCCGGCGGCTGGCTTGCTTTCGGGGCGTTCGCCTGCGGCTCACTCTCGGGGCGGCGCGCAGGGGCGCGCCTTTCCGGAACGGCGTCCGGGTGGAGCGTTGCGCAGGATTGGAGAAGCGTTGCCGGATGGGTGTGCCTTCGCGGAGAGCGCGCTTTAGCGCGCGCCCCGACAGCGAGCGCGGCTTCGCCGCGCGAGTGCCCTATTCCTTCCCTTCCGCCTCCGTCGGCGGATTCTCCGGATACTCCCGCTCCATCTCCGCCTCTTCCATCGCCTCGATCTCCCGCTCGCGACGGAGCGCCTCGTCGCGCTCGGCGCGGTAGCCCTCGTACCACTCACGCGTCACCTGTCCCGCCAGGTCGCGATTGCCCAGCCCGAACGCGAGCGCCATCGCCAGCGCGATCGCGCCGAACAGGATGGCGAACGCCGTCGTCACGATGTCGGAGGCGATGCCGAGCTCCTGGAGCGCCATGAAGATCGCGAGGAGGATCACGCCACCACGCCCGACGCGGGCCAGCGCGCGCCCGCCGTGCAGCGCACCGGCCGACGCCGCGATGAGGCCGCCCACGAAACCGCCGAGCACGATGCCGACGAGGATGATCACGATGGCGGCGATCACGCTCGGGATGTAGCTCACCAGCTCGGAGAAGACGTTCGCCAGTGACTCGAGGCCGAGCGCGTTGGCTGCCACGAGGATGACGGCGAACATCACCAGCCAGAACACCAGCTTCGCGAGCACGCGCACCGGATTCAGGTGCGAGCCGCTCCGCTCCACCGCCTGCATCACGCCACCGCGCTCGAGCAGGCGGTTCAGGCGGATGCGCCGCAGGAAGCGCTCGATCAGCTTCTCGAGCACCTTCGCCAGCAGGTAGCCGGCGAAGAGGATGACGAGCGCACCAAGCAGTGCCGGCACGATGTCGCCGAACACCTGCGTGAAGCTCGACTGGAGTCGGTCGCCGAAACCGTCGGTGGTGGTGTCCTGGAGGAACATTGGGGGTGTCGTGTGGGGCCTGCCGCTGTGCGCTGGGGAAAGCTACATGAACTGCCGGTGAACCGTGAACCGTTCACCGTGAACCGTGTCGGCGCCTGGAGCGACGGTTCACGGTTCACCGTTCACGGATCACGAGCGGCTCAGTTCCGCGTCCCTCTCCGCAGGTCAAAGATCACGCTCCGCTTGCAGGTGGGGCAGATGAGCCACTCGCGGCGGCGGGCGTAGCCGAGGCCGAACGAGCCGCCGCCAATCGACCGTACCGTCATCGGGGTGCCGTCGCGCGGGCAGACGGGCTTCTCGCCGGCGGCGTACTGCTCGCGCACCGTCTTCTGCTCACCCGGCTCGTACTGCGCATGGCCGCCATCGGGCGCCGCGCCACTCGTGTCCCCGCCATCGCCGGCGCTGCGTTCGTCGTCGCTCATATCCGTTCCAGCGCCACACGCAGGTCGTCGGGAATCGGCACCGACTTCCGCTCGCGGTAGTCGTACATCACCTGTGTCGTTGCCCCCTCGGCCACCACGCGATCGTCGCGCTCGTCGAGCACGCGGTAGCTCCACACCCAGGCCTTGCTCCGGATCTCGGAGGTCGTCACCTCGATGACCAGCGGCTCGCCGAGCATCGCCGGGCTGCGGTAGGTGATCCGTGCCTCGGCGATGATGAAGTTGGGATCCGAATGGCCGACCGCCTCCAGCCACGCGTATACGCGTCCGATCTCGAAGTAGGTGAGGTAGACGGCGTTGTTCACGTGGCCGCGCGAGTCGTAGTCGCTGTAGCGCGGCTGGAGCTGGATGCGCATCAGACGACCCTCATGACGAGCTTCCCGAACTGTTCACCATTCTGCATGCGCTCGAATGCCTCGCGGCCATCGGCCAGGGGGTAGACGCTGTCCACGGGAGGGCGGAGACGGCCGGCATTGAAGTGGGCGACGATGGCCTGGAACTCCGATTCGCTGCCCATCGTGGAGCCGAGGATGCTCCACTGGTTCCAGAAGAGGCGGCGGGCGTCGGTCGTCACCATGGGCCCCGACGTCCCACCGCAGGTGACGAGCCGTCCCTTCTTGCCGAGCGCGCCCAGCGACTGCGACCAGGTGGCCTCGCCGACGGTGTCCACCACGACGTTCACGCCGCGCTTCTGCGTGCGACGCCGCATCTCGCGTCCCACGTCGAGTCCCACGTAGTTGATCGTGTCGTCGGCGCCCAGGTCGCGTGCGCGCGCCAGCTTGTCGTCGCTGCTCGACGTCACCGTCACGTGCGCGCCGATGAGCTTGGCGATCTGCAGGCAGGCCAGCGCCACGCCGCCACCGATCCCCCAGATCAGCACGTGCTCACCAGGCTGCAGGTCGGCACGGGTGACGAGCATCCGCCATGCCGTCAGCGTGGCGAGGGTGAATGCCGCCGCTTCTGCTTCGTCGCTCGTGGCAGGAATGCGCGCCACGTTGACCTCGGGCACGACGACGAACTCGGCGAGCGTGCCGGGTCGCTGCTCGCCGAGGATGGCGTAATTGAGGCAGAGCGGCTGGTCACCCGTGAGGCAGTAGTGACAGGTGCGGTCGCTGATGCCCGGGTTGATGAGCACCGTGTCGCCGGGCGAGACCGACGTGACCGCGCTCCCCACGCTGTCCACCACGCCCATGCCGTCGGAGCCGAGCACCCAGGGTGGGCTGATGTGCACGTTGGGCAACCCGCCGATGACGAAGAGATCGAGATGGTTGATCGCCGCGGCGCGGATGCGGACACGGACGTCGGTCTCGTGGCTCGGCTCCGGCACGGGGAGATCGTCACGAAGCTCGATGCGATCGAGCCCGCCGTGAGCGGAGATGGTGAGTCCTCGCACGCCTGTGCCCTGGGGTTATATTTGACGCGAATGGTATGTAGCGGCGTGCGGGCGCGAAAGGCACCGCGGCCGAAGAAGATCTGCTCCGCACCAGCGCACTCATGACTGCAATCAAGGTTCCTCCCCTTGGCGAATCCATCGTCGAGGCGACCGTGTCCCGCTGGCTGAAGAAGGAGGGCGAGGCCGTCGCCGCGGGCGACACCCTCGTCGAGCTGGACACCGACAAGATCACCGTCGAGGTGCCGGCGCTCGCCGCCGGCGTGCTGGCGAAGCAGGCCGCGAAGGAAGGCGACGTCGTGAACGTGGGTGACGTGCTCGGTGATCTCGCGGAAGGCGCGAGTGCCGGCGCAGGCGCGCCCGCTCCGGCGGCGCAGCCGTCCGCTCCAGCTCCGCCACCGCCCGCCGCTGCCGCTGCGCCGGCGGCGCCATCCGCGCCGAGGAGCGCGCCGGCTCCGGTCGCGGCGAACGCCACGACGGCGAAGGTGTCTCCCGCCGCGCAGCGCGTGGCGGCGGAGCAGAACGTGGATCTCGCCTCCGTGACCGGCACCGGCCGCGGCGGCGTGATCAGCAAGCCGGACGTGATCGAGCAGGCGTCACGCACCGCGGCGCCGGCGGCCGCACCCGCTGCGGCTCCGGCACCCAGGGCGCCCGGCGCACCCGCGCCGGCAGCGCTGCGCCAGGCCGCGCCCGGCGAGCGCGAGGTGCGCGAGAAGATGACGACGCGCCGCAAGCGCATCGCCGAGAACCTGCTGCTGTCGCAGAACGCGACGGCCACGCTGACGACGTTCAACGAGATCGACATGTCCGCCGTCACGGAGCTTCGCGCGCGCATGAAGGAGCGCGTGGAGAAGGAGCACGGGGTGAAGCTGAGCTTCATGCCCTTCTTCGTGAAGGCGGCGACGATGGCGCTCAAGGCGTATCCCGTCGTCAACGCGCAGGTGGACGGCGACACGATCATCTACAAGAACTACGTCAACATGGGGATCGCCGTCGCCTCCGAGGCGGGGCTCGTCGTCCCCAACGTGAAGGACGCCGATCGCAAGGGAATGCTCGACGTCTCCCGTGACATCAGCGAGCTGGCGAAGCGCGCGCGCGACGCGAAGCTCACGATGGACGACCTCACCGGCGGCACCTTCACCATCACGAACGGCGGCGTGTTCGGCTCGCTCATCTCCACGCCGATCATCAACTACCC
>DASUXT010000140.1:0-6843 GCA_036377775.1 Gemmatimonadaceae bacterium
GTATCGCGGCCGGGCCCGCGGAACATGCCGAGTGGGAGATTCTGGATCGGGAAATCGGTCGCCGGGTCGTTGGCGGACTCCACCCACGACACGAGGTCGGCGCGATGCGTCTCGTTCAGGCGTGTCGTCACAGGATGCCGAGGCGGTGGAGGTCGTCCACGGGTTCACGGAAGGAGCAGGAGCCGAAGGAGAGCGCGAACTCACGGCGCGCCGCGCTCACCTGCCCCGCATCCAGCGTGCGGTCGCGCCAGCGCAGCGCGTTTGCGGTGAACGAGAAGGCGCTCGCGTCGCGCTCCTCGAGCACGGCGATCACGGTCGCCTCGTCGGCCCCGTTGCGCGCGAGCGCGGCCGCGGTGAACACGCCGAGAAAGCCGAACATCGTCGCCGCCGTGGCGCCGCTCTCGTACGTGAGCGGCTCCTCTCCGCGCAGCGGGTGGTGCAGGCCGGCGGTCGCCTTGAACGGCACACCGAGCTCGGCGCACGCCACGATGAATCGCCCGAGCGCGGCCGGCGAGGGAAAGGCGTCGGCGGTCACCCCTCCGGTGCGCACCTTCGCGCGCGCGCCGTGCCGCCTGATGGCCTGCAGCAGCGCTCGCGGGTCGTCCTCGATGGCGATCTCCACGTAGTGCTCCAGCGCGTCGCGACGCTGCGCCAGCGCGAAGTCGATCGCCTCCGGTGTTGCCGCACGAAGCTCCACTGCCTCGACGGCAAAGCGGCCGCCGTGCCTGGCATTGAAGGCGCGGATGACCTGGAAGTCTCCCGCCGGATCCGCGCCCACGAGCGCACTGACGGGCCACGTCGACTCATCGCGCTCGCGGACCGCCTGCCCCGCCCCTGCAAGCTCGTCCAACCGCGTGACCGGCACGACGAACCGCCCCAGCATCCACGCGTTCGGCGAACGGCGCTGCCGCGCGTACTCGGCCACGGCATCGGGCATGGACAGCGCCGCGGGGGGAAACAACCCGGCGTAGTCCACCACACGCTCGAGCAGCGCGTGCAGGACAGGAGACACGGTGGCGGCGTGAGTGCTCACTAGGTCGATTTCGGCGCGAGAATGGTGCCGCGGCAGTTCTTCGAGCCGCAGCGGCAGGCATAGAACTTCTCGTCCTCTTCCGTGTGGTCCTCGGTGCGCTCGTACTGGTAGTCGTAGAGCAGCTCCTCGCCGGCCTTGATGTTCTTCCGTGCCTCGATGAAGATCCGCTTGCGATCGGTGATCGCCTCGCAGTTCCCGTCGCAGGAATGATTGAGGAAGCGGGCGTCGTTCCCGTTCACCGCGGCGTCGATGCAGGTCTTGTCGTCGACCGTGAAGAGGAAGGTGTGGTGGCGCCCCATCTTCTCGTCGTCGTAGCGCTTGTCGGCCGTCCGCCACGAGATGCGCTGGCCGAGGTACTCGATGAGGCGCGTCCCCTTGCGGATGTCGCGGATCGCGAAGGCGCCCTTCCCCTGGATCTTCGACTCGCGCACCTCGAGGTACGGGTTCGGCTCCTCCTTCCACGGATAGCGGGCGTGGATGCCACGCTTCGCCGTCGAGCGGCTGGTGGTCGCACCGGACGCGGCGCGTGACTTCGCGCGGGTCCGGGAGCCCGTCGTCGTGCGACGGTTCTTCTGTGCGCCAGTGCGGGTGCTGCGCTGCGTCTTCTTCTGCGGCATGAGATCGGTGAAGGGTCAGGTCCACGGGCGACTGTCGCGCAGTCGCTCGCGCAATGCTTCATCGTCGAGCGCGTCGAGCTCGGCGCTCGCATCGAACATGGTTTCGGCAGCCAGGATGCTGGTGCGCGCGTCGCCGCCCGACGCCGGCGTGAACAGCAGCACGAGCGTTCCCCACGACTCCTTGCCGAGCGTCACCTCCCAGGCGCTGCCGGTGTCGTCGAGAAAGGAGCGCACGGTCTGCCGGTTACGCGAGCTCCGGGCGCGTACGGCAGTACGCGTCGGCGGCATGGCGCAGGGCCAGCATCGCCGACGCGAGCAGCTCGTATTCCATCTGCATGGACGCGAGCTGCTCCGAATTGTGCCTGCTGGACACCTTGCGGCTCATCGCCTCGCAGCCCGCATGGCGACGGGAGTATTCCCGCGCGGCGTGCCAGAGGGCGTTCGCCTTGTGCCACCAGGGCACCTCGCCGTCCGGATGCAGGTTCGCCGCAGCCGACGCGTACGCGTCGGCCATCTCGCGCAGCGAATCGTCACAGACCTCGCAGAGCGTATCCACGTGCCGGTGCTCCAGCTCGGGCTCGCTGTCACGGTGGAGCTTCGCTGCACGATCGTGCTGCCGGCAGCATTCCACGGCGGCCCGGTAGAGCGAATCAGCGCGCGCGCGCACGGCGAGCAGGGGCTCGAGTGGTGTCGCGTCTGGATCGGGAGCGGCGGTTCGGCGAGTGGGAGCCATGGGAAATCACGGAGGGAACGACGCGTACAGCGCGACTGTCTGGAAAGATGGCCGCACGCCCACGCAAGACAAAGGGGCGGTGCGCCGAGCTACAGGTAGCCCATGGCCGTGAGCGCTTCGTAGCGGCGCAGCGGGGACGATGGAAAGTCCGTCCCCGCACCGTCGAGCCGGTAGGACCGTCCGGGGAAGCGCACCTTCGAGGCGACGTCGAGCGTCGCCTCCCAGGCCGTGGGAATGGTGTAGCCGAAGCCGCAGGCGAGCAGCACCGCCTCCCCGTAATAACCGGCGGTGAGGAGTTGTCCATTCTCACGGTACACGTCCAGCAGGTAGAGCCGGTTGGCAACCGTCTCGGGAAACTGGATGGCCTTTCCCGGCGCCGGATGGTCCATGTACATCGTGACCGTCGCGCCGAATCCGGGGGCGAAGTCGGGCGTGAACGCGCCGTCGAGCAGCGAGGCGAAAGTCTCTCCCAGCGGCGCGCGATTCAGGTTCCAGAACAGGTTCGGGTGCGCATTGTAGCCGAAGCGCTCGCACTTCTCGAAGAACCACACGCCGTCGCGCGCGACGATGAAGTTGGCGTCGCCGAACCCCGTATAGCGCATGGCGCGGTAATGGTCGAACAGGCGGCCCACCGTCTCCTGCACGGCGCGGCACTCGACGGGCACGACGAAGGTGAAGTCGAACCCGCACCCCACCAGGTCGCCGAGATCGCCGGTGAGCTTGCGCTTCGACTCCAGCGTCATGAAGGCGAACACCGGCTCGCCCTGCATGAACCACACTTCCACGTTCGTCTCCACGCCGTCCTTGAGCTCCTGGAGCACGAACGCGCCTTCGTGGTCGAGGGTCCGCAGGTGCTGGCGTAGCTCGAGATTCGCATCGGCGCCGTTCGCGCTCTGCGGCAGCCAGGTCTCGTGCGGCTCCCCCACGTCCGGCTTGTACACGTACGCCGTCTCGGGATGCGCCTCGAGGAATCGCAGCGCCTCGTCCGCGCCGCCGAACGCGAACGACGGCGGCGGCTGCAGGCCATGCGCCTCGACGAGCCGGAGGCACGCATCGCGATCGTGCTCCATCTGGTCGGGGTAGCTGCCGCCGCCGAAGACCGTGAACCCCTCGGCGCGCAGCTGCTCGTTCTCGCGCACCGAGTGGTTCTCGTCCCAGATCCAGATCGCATCGCGCCACTCGGGCCGCTTCGCCATCGCCTCGTCGAGGGGCATCCGTCGCACGAGGCCCTGGCCGACCATGCGATAGCGGTCCTCGAGGCGGCGATCGCTGGTGCCGGCGCACGCGAGCAGCACCTCGTGTCCTTCATCCTGCAGGCGGAGGGCGAAGCCGAGCCCCGCAAAGTGGAGTGTGGCGACGACGAATCTCATGCGCTCCGGGTTGGGGTCCGGCCCGACATTCGCAGGGGCTATGCCGAGGCGACCTCGAGCTGTCCTCGGCCGCGCGCCTCCACGCGCCAGCTCCGCTCCACGGTCGCGCCGCGCACCCCGTACACCACGTCGTTGAGGTGGACGACGATGCACACGTGATTCGGCACGACCCGGACGCGATCACCCACGCGCGGACGCCAGTCGGTTCGCGCGAGGTCGAGGATGCCGTGCTCCTCCGACATCCGTGCCACGATGACTTCCGGGCGGTCGCCCAAGGCGCCGAACCCTTCGCCTTCCACGCCGCGCATCGGCTCCCGTCCCAGCGCCTTGGTGCCGGCGTCGATCACCGCCTGCCCGGGCACCGCCGTGGAGACGACGGTGGCCAGCACGGTGAGGGCGCAGTCATCACGCTCGCACGCGCCCACGGCCGCCGTGGTGCGGTCGTTGAACACGTACGTGCCGGGGCGGATCTCCGTCACGCCGGGAATCTCGTGCGAGCGCCAGAGCGTCGGCGTGGAGCCGCCACTCACCACGCGCGGCGCGACGCCGGCCTTCGTCATCTCGTCGAGGGCGCGGCCAAGCGAGTCGCCAAGCGCGCGGAGCGCCGTATCCTGGTCGGCCATGGGCTCGCGGACGTGGCCGGGATAGAACGCGATACCGCGATACTCCAGCGACGGTTCGGCGGTCACACGCTGCGCGAGCGCGATCGCGTTCGCCGTGTCCGCCACGCCAACGCGGTGCATGCCGAGGTCGAGCTCGACGTACACACCCACCGCGACGCCGACCTCGCGCGCCGCGTTGGCGATATCGACGACCGCGCGCTCGGAGTCGAGCGCCACCGTCACCCTCGCCTTCTCGGCCAGCCTCGCAATGCGCGTGGCCCGTGCTGTCCCCACCGGCGGGTACGCCACGAGCAGGTCGTTGCCGACCTGCGACATGACCTCCGCTTCATGCGGCGTGGCGCAGGTGAGCCCTGCCGCGCCGAGCCGGAGCTGCTCGGCGGCGATGAGCGGGGATTTGTGGGTCTTCACGTGCGGCCGGAGGGCGAGCCCGTGCTGCGTCGTGTAATCCGCGGCGCGCTGGAGGTTCCGCTCCATGCGGCCGAGGTCCACGACGGCGGCCGGCGTCTCCAGCATGTCGAGCGTCACGGTGCTCATGCGACGGGGCGCGGGACGAGCGCGCGCGATAATATGGCGGTCATGGCTGCAAGCTATTTCACGCATCGCCCCGCGCCAACGCGATGACCGTTCGCGCCGATCCCGCTCGCGCCCGTGCGCTCATCCTGGCCTACGGCTGGAACGCCACGGCGTACCAGATCCTGAACCCCGGCATCGAGCACTGGTTCTCGCGACAGGAGGACGCGGTGATCGGCTTCGTCACCCAGGCGGGGACGCGGGTGGTGGCGGGCGCACCGGTCTGCAGCGCCGCGCGGCTCCCCGACGTGGTCGCGGAGTTCGGCGCGAGCGCAGCGGCGGCGGGGAAGCACGTCTGCTACTTCGGGGCCGGCTCGCGGCTCGAAAATCTCGTCATGCCCACCGGACGGTGGAGCGTGGCGAGCCTGGGGGCGCAGCCTAGCTGGGACCCGAGCGGCTGGCCGGCCATCGTCGCGGCCCGTGCGTCGCTGCGCGCCCAGCTCAACCGGGCGCGCAACAAGCACGTCCGCGTGGCGGAGTGGGACGCCGCTCGCGGCGCCGATGATCCAGACGTTCGACGCTGCCTGGCGGAGTGGCTGGGTGAGCGGCGGCTCCCGCCCCTGCACTTTCTGGTGGAGCCGGAGACGCTGGGCAGGCTCGAGGATCGCCGGCTGTTCGTCGCCGAGCGCGAAGGAGCGGTCGTCGGCTTCCTGCTCGCATCGCCGATACCGGCGCGGGATGGCTGGCTGGTGGAGCAGATCATTCGCGGTCACGGCGCGCCGAACGGCACCTCCGAGCTCCTGCTGGACGCCGCGATGCGCGCCGTCGCCGCTGACGGAGCCCGCTACGTGACGCTCGGGCTCGCGCCGCTGTCGCGGCATTCCCGCTTCGACAACGAGCGGATGGCCCGCTGGCTGCGGCTGGTGCTGCGCTGGGTACGCGCGCATGGACGCCGCTTCTACAACTTCGAGGGCCTGGACCAGTTCAAGGCGAAGTTCGCGCCCGACGAGTGGGAAGAGATCGTGGCGCTCGCGGACACGCCGCACTTCACGCCGCGCGCGCTGTGGGCGATTGCAGCCGCCTTCGCGCAAGGCTCACCGATCGCGCTCGTCGCGCGCGCTGTGACGCGCGCCGCAAGACAGGAACTGCGCTGGCTGCGACGTCGTGGACAGCGCGGTCAGCAGGCGGGCACGGCCTGAATCTCGCATCACGCGACGCCGACGCTAACGGATCACCACGCCATGCCTTCGTTCCTGCCCGACTGGCCGCACGTACACATCATGATCAACCACTTCCCGATCATCCTCGCGGTGATGGGGGCGCTGGCAGCGCTGCTCGGCCTGGTGCGCAGCCGGCGCGGGGTGTGGATCTATGCGTGTGCCTCGCTCACGCTCGCGGCCATCACCGTGGTTCCGACGTACTTCACCGGCGAGCCGGCGGAAGAAGGCCTGCATCGTCCCTGGTACATCTCGCGCGCGGCCATCCACGAGCACGAGGACGCGGCGCTGATCGCGGCGATCCTCGTTGGCGTGGCGGGACTGGTGGCGCTGGTAGCCTGGCGCCGGCTGGTGCGATATCCGCGCGAGCTGTCGCTGCCGGGCGGGCTGCGCGCGGCGGTCGTGATCACCGCGGTGCTCGCAGCAGGAGCGATCGGCTACGCGTCACTGCTGGGCGGCTACATCATGCACGACGCGCCCGCGCTCAAGGGACCGCCGCCCGCCGGAGTCACGGTCCCCGCCCCGGCGCCGCGCTAGCGGGGCTCGCGTCCCTTCGCTGGTTCCGACGCCCGCTGCGGAATGGCGATCGGGTCCATTGACCGCTCGGCGAGCACGCGCGTGACGAACCGCTGCCCCTCGCCGATCCGTTCCACTTCGACGGCGATGGAATCCACCGCCTGGTCGAGCCGCGTGAGGCGGTCCATCAGCTCGTGGGGAATCGCGCTCACCGCCACCGCGCC
>DASUXT010000141.1:0-41838 GCA_036377775.1 Gemmatimonadaceae bacterium
CGATGCGATCCATCAGGAGTCGCGAGAAGATGTCGTAGGTGCGCTCGCCGCGGCTGGAGCGCTCGATCACGTACGGAGGATAGATCGTAGCCATGGGGTTGCTCATCATGCGGTAGCGTTGGTGACTTCGTTCCGGTCGGTCAGCCAGCCGAACACCTTCTCCTCGGTGATGCTGCGCTCGATCTCCGGCAGGCGACCCGCCTTCTGCAGTGACGCGTACACCTGTCCCGGATCGGCGCCGCGCTGCTCGGCGACCTTCGCGACCCGCTCGTCCACGTCCTTCTCGCTCGCCGCCAGCGAATTCTGTTCGGCGAGCGCGTCGATCAGCATGTCGCGGCGAACCTGCTTCTCCGCCACGGCAGCGAACTCGTTGGCAAACTGCTGGCGCTGCTCGTCGGGGATCTGGTACGCCTGCATGTAGGCGTCGATCATCCGGTGCACCCAGCTCGGCGGCACGTCGAACGGATTGGCTTCGACGATCTGGTCGAGGAGCTGCTGGCGCACCGCGGCATCCGCGTCGCGCGACGCGTGTTCCTCGAGGTCCGTGCGCACCGCGGCACGCAGCGCGTCGAGCGAATCGAAGTCGCCCACCTCGCGCGCGAACGCGTCGTCCAGCGCCGGAGCCGACTTGCGCTTCACTTCCTGCAGCGTGACGCGGACCTTCTTCGACTGGCCGCGCTGCGCCTCGTCGGGGAAGTCATCCGGCCACTTCACCACGCGCTCCTTCGTCTCGCCCGGCGCGAGCTCCATGACCAGCTCCTCGATACCCGGGATCGCCTGGCCGCCGCCGAGCACGAGGTTGTAGGGGCTCCCCTCCGGCATCTCGTCGCTGTCGCCCTGCGGCGTGGCGAGCAGGACCTTCACCATGTCACCCTCGCGCGGCTTCTCCTCCACCGGCGCCCAGGTGGCCTTCTGGTCGCGCAGCGTCTCGATCTGCTCGTCGACCATGGCATCGGTGACGGCAGCAGCCGGGCGCGTGACGCGGAAGCCCTCCGTGCGGTTCAGCTCCACCTTGGGGCGAACCTCCAGGTGCAGCTCGAAGGTGAGGGGCTTGTCCTCCTCGAACTTCACGTCGTGCACGTGCGGCTGCGCGGCGACCTCCAGCTTCTCGCGTTCCATCACTTCCTTGAACGCTTCCTGGACGAGCGTCTCCAGCACCTGCTGGCGGATCGCGTCCTTGAACCGCTTGCGCACCATCGCCGCCGGCGCCTTGCCCGGCCGGAAGCCGGGGAGGCGGACGGAGGACGCATAGCGCTTCGCCTGCTTTTCCTCCTCGTCGCGCACCGCGGTGAGGGGAACGGAGACCTCGAGCAGGCGCTCGACGCCTTCGCTCTTCTTGGTAGTGATCTGGATGTCCATGTCAGTCGAGAAAGCCGGATTCAGGCCGCGTAGTTCCGCCCGCCAGGCCTCGCCGGGAGCAGGGCGCGGATGCTCCTGAAATCTAACCTGGACGGCGATGCCGCGCCCAGCGGGAGGTCAGGAGGGCGACCGTTATGGCAACCATTGTCAGGGCACCCATCGCGAGCTCGGCGCGCCGGGGTGCCGGGGCAGGCGGCCCGACGACGCTCACGCGTCCTCCGGGCGCCGGGGCAGCGGGCATCCGCGTATCCAGATACACCCGCGGCAACTCGGGTTGATGCGCGCTCGAGCGTGGTGCGCCGGGATCAGGTTTCGCGAACGCCATCACGAATCATGGCGCACATGCTCCGTCGCCGTCTAGCTTGCCGCATGATCATCGGACACCTCGGCGTGGCGTTCGCCGCGCGGTCGCGCTGGCCGCGGATCTCGATCTACTGGCTGATTGTCGCGACACTGGCGCCCGACCTCCTGCGCGCGGCACTCGCCGCGACGGGCATGTCCATGGGCTTCACCACGCGATACTCGCACCTCCTCCCGTGGAGCGCGTATCTCGCGCTCGCCCTCGGTGTGCTCGCCTTCGTCATCTACCGCACCACCACCGCTGCCGTCGTGACGGCGGTCGTCGTGCTCTCGCATATCGCGCTCGACTTCATCTCGGGCGTGAAGGCGCTCTGGGACGGCAGCCTGCCCGGACTCGACGCGCAGCGCTACATGCAGCTCGAATTCGTCATCGAAGCCGCGATCTGCTGGTGGGGCTGGCGACTGCTGCGTCGCTCTCCGTCGCCCACGTGGCTGAGCCGTCGATCCTTGCTCGCCGCGCTACTCGTGTTCGAGGGGTTCTTCCAGGCCTGGCGACTGGAGCAGCGTCCGTACGCCACCCGCTGCTGGGTCTGGCCGGTGGAGTCGTGCTGGGAGTGGCGTGGGGAGAGGCCGCCGAAGGCGGAGGTGGGAATGTGAGAAGGCCGGAGGGTCAGAGCTCGTTCCCGACCTCCCGACCTCCGGTCTTCCAGTGCGAGAGCCGGGACTCGAACCCGGATGCCTTGCGGCGCCAGATCCTAAGTCTGGTGCGTCTGCCAGTTCCGCCACTCTCGCTTCGGAACAACAAACTAGTTGGGATAGCGGCTTTCGGCATCGGGATCGCGATGGCGAAGACGCCACCGGCAACCCCGTTGTCCGTCATCCGTCGTCCGCGGCGGGTGCGTGAGGGGGAAAACGAAACAGCAACGACATAGCGCCGTTGCTGTTCCTCCTGGACTCCCTACAGGCTGACTCGCCGCGGAAAACGGAACACGGGGTTGCCGAGATCCGGATTCGGTGGCGAGTCGCCAGGACGCCGGAGCCTTACCCTCCGATCTGCACCGTCACCGCCTGCGGTCCCGCATTCTGGTCCGGCTGGCCGATGTAGTAGACCATGAAGGTGACCAGATCGCCGTCGTGCAGCCGCGACAGCACCGCGTCGAGGTCCGCTGGCGACTTCAGGTCGCGGCGCGGGCCCGGGTTGATCACCTGGAGCAGGATCGTCTGGTCGGAGAACAGCTTGCCGTACGCCGGTCCCGTGGGCTTCACGTCGCTCACGAGGAGACCACCGCGGTACTGGCTCGCCAGTCGCGCACGGTTGACGAGGTCCGGCGACACCGGTTCCACCGAGATCCCGATCTTGTCGAAGGACCGCGACGCCGGGCTCACGTTGTCCGACGGCCGCGCCGCGTCTGCCACCTGCTGCTGCGCATCCGGCGCCGGCGCGAGCTTCACGTCGAAGCTCTTCTTCGTCCCGAAGCGCATCGCCTCGAACCGCATCGTCTCACCCGGCTTGTGCTCGCGGACGATGCGCTGGAGCGTGCTCACCCGGTCGGTGGGCTTGCCGTCGGCGGCGATGATCACGTCGCCGGGCTCGATCCCCGCCTTCTTCGCCGGGCTGTCCTCCACCGGATCGAAGCTGTACCCCGAGACGAGCACTCCCGTGACGTCGCTCAGGCCCGCCGCCTTGGCATCCGCCGCGGTCGCGTCCTTGATCGCCACGCCGATCACCGCGCGCTGCACCTTGCCGTACTTGATGAGGTCATTCATGACCTCCTTCGCGAGCGTGATCGGGATGGCGAAGCCGTACCCTGCGTAGTAGCCGGTCTGGCTGGCGATCGCGCTGTTGATGCCGATCACCTCGCCGCGGATGTTCACTAGCGGCCCGCCCGAGTTGCCGGGGTTGATGGCAGCGTCGGTCTGGATGTAATCCGTGATCGCGTAGTTGCTCGGAAGAAGCCCGGGAAGTGGCCGCCCCTTGGCACTGATGATTCCCGCCGTCACCGTGAACTGCAGGTCGAGCGGGTTGCCGATCGCCACCACCCACTGGCCGACGCGCGACTGGTTGTCGTCGCCGAGCGATGCCACCGGCAGGTTGGTACCGTCGATCTTGATCACCGCCACATCGGTGGTCGGGTCGCGCCCGATGACCTTCGCCTCGAAGCTGCGCTTGTCCAGCAGCGTCACCGTCACCTTGTCGGCATCGGCGACCACATGGTTGTTGGTGAGGATGTAGCCGTCCTTGGAGACGATGAAGCCGCTCCCGCTGGCTTCCTGGACCTGCTCGCGCGGCATCTGCTGCTCGAATTGGCGGAAGAAATCCTCGATGCCCGGCATGTTGCCCGGGTTGCCGCCACGCATGCGCGGCCTCGTGCGCACCGTCTGCGTGCGGATGGACACCACGCTCGGGGTGACGTGGTCGGCGATTGCCTCGAATGCACTCCCCGTTTCGGCGAGTGACTGGACCTGTGACGACGTGACCTTGGCGCCGGTGCCCTGCTGGGCGAAGCCGAAGCGCGTGAGGTCGAAGCCGGATGCGAAGACGAGACCGCAGATGAATGCGATTACGACCGCGGCCGCGAGCGGTGCGCGAGAAGTTCTGGATGCCATGCTGTGAGCCTGCCTGGAGGAATGAAACGGTGACCGACCCTGACGAGGCCGCCGGTCCATTGGTATGGACACCGGCGGCGCTCGGCAGGTTGCCGACGATTACTTCTTTGCGTCGTCCACGATCTCGTAGTCGGCCTCGACCACGTCGTCGGCGGGGGCACCGCTGGCGGCTGGCTCGCCCGGCTGGCCTGCAGCCGCTCCGGGCTCGCCTCCCGGCGTGCCCTGGCTCTGCGCGTAGAACGACTGCCCGGCCTCGCCGAAGGTCTTGCTCAGCTCCTCCTGCGCCGCCTTGATCTCGTTCAGGTCGTCGCCCTTCAGCGCCTTGCGCGCCCGCTCCACGGACGCGTCGAGCCGCGACTTCAGGTCGCTCGGGAGCTTGTCCGACCACTCCTTCGCGTTCTTCTCTACTTCATACGTCATGGAGTCCAGACGGTTCCGCGTGTCGATCTCCTCGCGGCGCTTCCGATCCTCCTCGGCGTTCTTCTCGGCGTCCTTGACCATCCGGTCGATCTCGTTATCGGAGAGCCCGCTCGACGCCTCGATGCGGATCTTCTGCTCCTTGCCCGTCGCCTTGTCGCGTGCCGCCACGTGCAGGATGCCGTTCGCGTCGATGTCGAACGTCACCTCCACCTGCGGCATGCCGCGCGGTGCGGGTGGGATCCCCGTGAGCTGGAACTTGCCGATCGTGCGGTTGTCGCGGGCCAGCTCGCGCTCACCCTGCAGCACATGGATCTCCACCGTGGTCTGGTTGTCGTCGGCCGTGCTGAACGTCTCCGACTTCTTGGTGGGGATCGTCGTGTTGCGGGGGATGAGCACGGTGGTCACGCCGCCCAGCGTCTCGATGCCGAGGGAGAGCGGGGTCACGTCGAGCAGGAGCACGTCCTTCTGCTCTCCGGTGAGCACCGCGCCCTGGACCGCCGCGCCGATGGCCACGACCTCATCCGGGTTCACGCCCTTGTTCGGGTCCTTGCCGAAGAACTTCTTGACCTCTTCCTGGATCTTCGGGATGCGCGTCGAGCCGCCGACGAGGAGTACCTCATCGATGTCCTTCGGCTCGAGGCCGGCGTCCTTCAGCGCCTGCTTCATCGGCGGGATGGTGCGCTGGATGAGGTCGTCCACCAGCTGCTCGAACTTGGCCCGCGTCAGCGTATAGTTGAGGTGCTTGGGCCCCGACTGGTCCGCCGTGATGAACGGCAGGTTGATGTCGGTGCTCTGGGTGCTCGACAGCTCCATCTTCGCCTTCTCGGCGGCTTCCTTGAGGCGCTGGAGCGCCATCGGGTCCTTGGAGAGGTCGATTCCCTGGTCCTTCTTGAACTCGCCGACGATCCAGTCGATCACGCGCTGGTCGAAGTCGTCGCCGCCCAGGTGGGTGTCGCCATTGGTGGACTTCACCTCGAACTGGCGCGAGCCCTCCACGTCGTAGAGCTCGAGCACGGAGATGTCGTACGTGCCGCCGCCGAGGTCGAACACGGCGACCTTTTCATCCTTCTTCTTGTCGAGCCCGTACGCCAGCGCGGCGGCGGTGGGCTCGTTGATGATGCGGAGCACCTCGAGGCCGGCGATCTTGCCCGCGTCCTTCGTGGCCTGCCGCTGGGCGTCGTTGAAGTACGCCGGGACGGTGATGACCGCCTTGCTCACGGACTGGCCGAGGTAGTCCTCCGCCGTCTGCTTCATCTTCTGGAGGATCATCGCCGAGATCTCGGGAGCGGTGTAGCGCTTCCCCTGGACCTCCACCGTGGCGACGTCGTTCGGGCCGGGCACGACCTTGTACGGGACGCGCTTGGCCTCCTCGGTCACCTCGTTCATCTTGCGGCCCATGAACCGCTTGATGGAGAAGACCGTGTTCTGCGGGTTCGTCACGGCCTGGCGCTTCGCGACCTGACCGACGAGACGCTCCCCGTCCTTCGTGAAGCCGACGACGGACGGGGTGGTGCGCCCGCCCTCGGCGTTGGGGATGACGACCGGATCGCCGCCCTCCATGACGGCGACGACCGAGTTCGTCGTCCCAAGGTCGATACCGATGACTTTATCCGCCATTGCAACCTCGATGAGTGGTGATGCGCGGCCCTGAATGCCGAGCGACCCACTCTTCGCGCAAGAGCGGGACCGGGCGCATGCCGCCACAATGACAGAAATTTCCCCGTCATTGAGGAAGCACGCGTGACAAGGTGGCTGGCGTGCACCGTCCATGCCGAACCGGCAGCGAGGCGCGAAGCGCCTCGAGCGTGCCCGCGCCCCTTTGCCCCCCGCCGCCCCCCGGGTATCTTCGGGGCGGTCGCCTCCACTCCACCCGTCCAATCGCGCCCATGCTGAGCCGCCTCCTTCCGCGCGACGAGCAGTTCTTCGACCTGTTCAATCAGCTCGCCGAGCACCTGAAGACCACTGCGCGCCTGGTGGATGAGCTGTTCGCGCACCCGGACAACGCCACCGAGCTCGTGCGTCAGATCAAGGACGTCGAGCATCTCGCTGACCAGCTGACGCACTCGATCAACGTCCGGATCGACAAGAGCTTCATCACCCCGATCGACCGCGAGGACATCCATCTCCTAGCCTCGCGGCTCGACGACGTGATCGACCGCCTGGACGGCACGGCGCGGCGAGTGGTGATGCTCCACATCAACGAGGTGCGGGAGCCGGCGAAGCAGATGGCGCACGTGATCCGCCGCGCGTCCGATCTCATCGCCAAGGCTGTCGTGGCGATCAAGCGGCCGAGCGAGGTGAGCAACTTCGCGTCGCAGATCAAGCAGCTCGAGGAGGAAGGGGACGCACTGTACCACGAGGCGGTCGGCGCGCTGTTCGCCGGCAGGCCCGACCCGATCGAAGTGATCCGCTGGAAGGAAGTCTACGAGACCCTCGAGACGGCGATCGACCAGTGCATGGGTGTCGCCAACGCCGTCCACAGCATCTCCATCAAGAACGCCTGATCCCGGTCCAGTGGTCTGGTACGTCGTCGCCATCATCGCGTTCGCCTTCATCTTCGATTTCAGCAACGGATTCCACGATTCCGCGAACTCCATCGCGACCATCGTCGGCACCCGCGTCCTGAACCCGCTGGCCGCCGTGGCCTGGGCGGCGTTCTTCAACTTCGCGGCGCTGTTCACCGGTGGCGTGGCGGTGGCGAAGGCTGTCGGTGGCGGGATGGTGGAGCAGAGCATCGTGGACGCGAACGTGATCTTTGCCGCGCTGCTCGGCGCCGTGATCTGGAACGTCATCACCTGGTACTACGGCATCCCCTCGAGCTCCTCGCACGCCCTGATCGGCGGCTACGCCGGCGCGGCGATCGCCAAGGCGGGAACCTCCGCCATCCTGTGGGGCGAGAAGTGGATCCAGACCCTGACGTTCATCGTCATCTCGCCCCTCGTCGGATTCGTCGCTGGCTACGTCCTGATGGTCGCCTGCTACTGGATCTTCCGGCACTTCAATGCCGCGCGCGTGGACCGGGTGTTCCGGCCGGCACAGCTCTTCAGCTCCGCCCTGCTGTCGTACTCGCACGGCGGCAACGATGCGCAGAAGACGATGGGCATCATCCTCGGCCTGCTCGTCGCCACGAAGGGCTACTTCGCCGCGGAGACCGGGTGGCTGCACCACCTGTACGTCGCTGACTTCAGCACGATACCGCGCTGGGTGGAGATCGGCGCCTACACTGCCATCTCGCTCGGCACGCTGTTCGGCGGATGGCGGATCGTGCACACCATGGGGTCGCGCATCACGAAGCTGCGCCCGATGGGCGGCTTCGCGGCCGAAACCGGTGGGGCGCTCGCCATCCAGCTCGCCACGCACTGGGGAATTCCCGTGAGCACCACCCACACCATCACGGGCTCCATCGTCGGCGTGGGGGCGACGAACCGCTTCTCCGCGGTGCGCTGGGGGATCGCGGGCCGCATCGTGTGGGCGTGGGTGCTCACGATCCCGGCGGCCGGCGTGATGGCGGCCATCTCGTTCGCCCTTCTGTCGCGGATCGTGGTACTGCCGTAGGAGCGGAGGACCGGAGGACCGGAGGACCGGAGGACCGGAGGACCGGTGACCGGTGACCGGTGGTTGGCGGTCCGCGCCCTGGTAACGATTGACCTCCGGCTCTGTCTCGACTGCGTCACGGTTGATCCCGACCACCTGACCGCGCGCTCCGATGTGGTGATGCTTCGTCACCACTCAATCATCGGAGACCAATGCACCGCAACTTCGCTGTCATTGCCGCGCTGGCGCTCGTCGCCGCCGCGTGTGGCGATTCCTCCAGGAAGTCGGACAGCACCGGCGTCGCGACGACAAGCTCCTCCGGCGTGGCCCTCACCGGCGCCGGCGCCACCTTCCCCTATCCACTCTACAGCAAGTGGTTCGACGCCTATGCGTCGAAGACGGGGGTGAAGATCAACTACCAGTCCATCGGCTCCGGCGGCGGCATCCGGCAGCTCTCCGAGCAGACGGTGGATTTCGGCGCCAGCGATGCGCCGATGACCGATGCCGAGCTGGCGAAGGCCAAGGGCGGCGCGATCCTGCACTTCCCGATGACGCTCGGCGCGGTGGTGATCACCTACAACCTGCCGGACATCACGACGCCGCTGAAGCTGACGGGTGACCTGCTGGCGGCCATCTACCAGGGGCAGGTCACGAAGTGGAACGACGCACGCATCGCCGCGCTGAATCCCGGTGTCACGCTGCCGGCGAGCGACATTCTCGTGGTGCACCGCTCGGACGGATCGGGGACGAGCTACGTCTTCACCGACTACCTCTCGAGCGTCAGCCAGGCGTGGGCGGCGAAGCCGGGGAAGGGGAAGGAGCTGCAGTGGCCGGTGGGACTTGGCGCCAAGGGGAACGAGGGGGTGGCCGGCCAGGTGAGGCAGTCGCCGGGCGCGATCGGCTACGTGGAGCTTGCGTACGCGAACCAGAACAGGATGCCCGTGGCGCAGCTGAAGAACGCGAACGGCGAGTTCGTCACCCCAAGCACGGCTTCCGTCACGGCTGCGGCGGCGGGAGCAGTGGCCAAGCTGCCGGCGAATACCGACTACCGGGTGTCCATCGTGAACGCTCCGGGGGCGGGCGCCTATCCGATCTCCTCGTTCACCTGGATCCTCCTCTACCAGAAGGAACCCGACGCCGCGAAGCGGGCGAAGCTGGTGGACTTCCTGAAATGGGCGCTGACTGACGGCCAGGCGATGGCGCCGTCGCTGGACTATGCGCCGCTGCCGGACGCAATGCGAACGGCGCTGGTGGGGAGGCTGGGGGAGATTCAGTAAGACCTCCGGTCCCTCGGTCCTCCGGTCCTCCGGTTGTTCGGCCCCTCTACCCCCCGTGCTTGATCGTCTTCCCCTCCGCCAGGAACACCGCGTCCTCGCCGATGTTCGTCGCGAGGTCGGCGACGCGCTCGATGTTGCGGCTCACGTTCAGGTACTCCACCGACAAGCCGATCGTGCGCGGGTCGGCCATCATGTGGGTGAGCAGGATGCGGAACACCGCCTCGTGCATCGAGTCCACCTGGTCGTCGCGCGAGCAGACGTCGCGCCCGAGCGCGCCGTCGCCGCGGAGGAAGGCGTCGATCGCGTCGCTCAGCATCGCGCGCGCACGGCGAGCCATGTCTTCCAGCGTGGGATCCGGCCTGACGGTCGCACCCTGCCCGGCGATGCGCTTCGCGGACTCCGCGATGTTCACGGCGTGATCGCCGACCCGCTCCAGGTCGCTCGTCACCTTGATCGCGCTGACGATGAAGCGGAGGTCGCGCGCCATCGGCTGCTGGAGGGCGAGCAGCTCCAGCGCCGCGGACTCCAGCTCCAGCTCCATGGTGTCGAGGTCGCGATCGGCCTCGATCACGGCGTCCGCCTTGCCGGCGTCGCGGGTGAGCAGCGCGTCCACGGAGAGCTCCACCAGCGCCTCCGCCCGCTCCGACATGGCGAGGAGTCGCCGATTGAGCGCGGTGAGCTGGTCGTGAAAGTGTCGAAACGGTGCGTCCGTGGGGGTCATCCGAATCTCCCGGTGATATAGGCCTCGGTGCGCTCCTCGCGCGGGCTGGTGAACAGGCGCTGGGTGTCTTCCATCTCGATCAGCCGGCCGAGGTAGAAGAAGGCCGTCCGGTCCGAGATGCGCGCTGCCTGCTGGAGGTTGTGCGTGACGATGACGACCGTCAGCTCGCGCTTCAGCTGGTACACGAGCTCCTCGATCTTCTGCGTGGCGATCGGATCGAGTGCCGACGCCGGCTCGTCGAGGAGCAGGATCTCGGGATCGTTGGCGAGCGTCCGCGCGATGCAGAGCCGCTGCTGCTGGCCGCCGCTGAGCGCCAGCGCGCTCTCGCGCAGGCGGTCCTTCACCTCGTCCCACAGCGCGGCGCTTCGCAGCGCGGCCTCCACAGTGTCGTCCAGCTCCGATCGCGAGAGGCGACGGTTGATTCGCGGCCCGTACGCCACGTTGTCGTAGATGGAGCGCGGGAATGGATTGGAGCGCTGGAACACCATCCCCACGCGCTGTCGCAGCGTCACGACGTCGATCCCGTCCTCGTAGATGTCCTCGCCGTCGAGCCGGATGGCCCCCGACGCCCTCGCTCCCGGAATGAGCTCGCTGAGCCGGTTGATCGACCGCAGGAAGGTGGACTTCCCGCATCCCGAGGGCCCGATGAGCGCCGTCACCGATCGCGGCACGATCGACATGCCGATGTCGAACAGCGCCTGGCGCTTGCCGTACCAGAAGTCGAAATGCTCCACGTCGAGCCGACCGCGCTCCTCCGTGATCGACAGCTCCGTGGCTGCAGGGGCCAGCGCCGCCGTCATCCGAACCTCCCGGTGATGTACGCCTCGGTGCGCTCGTCCTTCGGCGTCGTGAACATCACGCGCGTGGGGGCCGTTTCGACCATCTGCCCGGCGAGCATGAATACCGTGTGGTCGGACACGCGCGCCGCCTGCTGGAGGTTGTGGGTCACGATGATCACGGTCATTGACTGCCGGAGCTCGTATACGAGCTCCTCCACCTTCTGGGTGCTGATCGGGTCGAGCGACGCCGTCGGTTCGTCGAGGAGGAGGATCTCGGGGCCGGTGGCCAGCGCCCGCGCGATGCAGAGCCGCTGCTGCTGGCCGCCGGACAGTCCGATGGCGCTCGCGCGCAGGCGATCCTTCACTTCGTCCCACAGTGCTGCCTGGCGAAGCGCGCGCTCCACCGCGTCGTCCAGTCCGGAGCGCGACATGCGGCGGCCCGGCTGCACCCGCAACCCCGCGGCAACATTGTCGCGAATCGACATCGTGGGAAACGGGGTCGGGCGCTGGAATACCATGCCGATGTGCCGGCGCAGCGCGATGGGATCCACGCCATCGGCGTAGATGTCCTGGTCGTGGAAGCAGACGTGGCCCTCCACGCGCGCCGTCGGCACCGACTCGTGCATCCGGTTGAGGCACCGCAGGAGCGTGGACTTTCCGCACCCGGAAGGTCCGATGATCGCCGTCACCTCGTGCGCGAGGACCTCGAGCGACACGTCGCGCACCGCCGGCGTGTCGCCGAAGAACGCGCTCAGCGACTCGGTGCGCAGGATGGGCGAGGACGGTTCGGTGAAGCGCTCGGCATTCGCCTCGCGAACCGGCATCTGCAGCATGGCGGCGTCAATCATGACGGCCTGCCTGTCGCGAGCGGGTCATGACTCGCGCGACCACGCCGATGATCAGCACCATGCCGATGAGCACGAGGGAGCCGGCCCAGGCCTGCGCATGCCAGTCGTCGTAGGGACCGGTGGCATATGTGTAGATCTGCAGCGGCAGCGCGGCGATCGGCTGGGTGAGGTCGGTGGACCAGAACTGGTTGCCGATCACGGTGAACAGCAATGGCGCGGTCTCGCCGGCCACGCGTGCGATGGCGACGAGCACGCCAGTCACGATGCCGCCGAGCGCCGTGCGGAGCACGATCTGGAGCGAGGTCCGCCATCGTGGGTATCCGAGAGCGAGCGCCGCTTCCCGCAGCGACTGCGGGACCGTGCGCACCATCTCCTCGGTGGTGCGCGTGACGAGCGGGATCATCATCGCACCGATGGCCGCCCCGCCGGCGAGCGCCGAGAAGTGGCCGAGCGGCTTGACGAGGAACTCCCAGGCGAAGATGCCCATCACGATGGAGGGCAGGCCATTCAGCACGTCGGCAAGGAATCGGACCAGCTCGGCCAGCTTCGTTCCCTTGTGCTCGGCGAGATACAATCCGGCGCCGATCCCCACCGGCAGCCCGATCGCCGACGCCACGCCGACGAGGATGAGCGTGCCGACGATGGCATTGGCCATCCCGCCGCCCGGCTCCCCGGCCGGACGCGGCATGTGGGTGAAGAAGTCGAGCGAGAGCGCGCCGGCTCCCTCCTTGATCAGGTAGGCCAGGATCACCACGAGCGGCACGACCGCCATGGCCGCGGCGAGACAGGTGAGGGCGATCATGATCGCGCTCGACACTCGGCGCCGCGCGAGGCGTCGCGCCCCGGCGCGAGCGGCCTGCGGGCGAAGTGGCATCACCCCCGTGCTCATCGGCTCAATCCGCCCGCCCGGCGTACCAGCATCCGGGCTCCCGCATTGACGAGCAGGGTGATGACGAGGAGCACGAACCCCACCGCCATCAGCGCCGAGAGGTGAATGTCCGTCGTGGCTTCGGAGAACTCGTTCGCGATCAGCGACGCCATGGTGTAGCCCGGCGCGAACAGCGATGCCGACAGCTCGTGGCGGTTGCCGATGAGCATCGTGACGGCCATCGTCTCGCCAAGGGCGCGCCCGAGGCCGAGGATGATCCCGCCGATGATGCCCGTCCTTGCGTACGGTATCACCGCGCCGGTGATCGTCTCCCAGCGCGTGGCACCGAGCGCCAGGGCCGCCTCGCGCTGCGACCGAGGCACGGCGAGCAGCACCTCGCGCGACACCGCCGCGATGAACGGCAGGATCATGATCGCCAGGATCAGGCTCGCCGCGAGCACGCTCGGCCCGTACGCCGGCCCGCTGAAGAAGGGAGTCGCCCCCAGGTGGAGCGTGTCGCGCAGGAAGGGCATGATGTCCGTGCGCAGCAGCGGCAGCAGGACGAAGATGCCCCACAGCCCGAATACCACGCTCGGCACGGCGGCGAGCAGGTCGATGAAGAAGGCGATCGGCTGGCGGAGCCAGTTGGGCGAGAACTCGGACAGGAAGATCGCGCCGCCGACCGCCAGTGGCGTGGCGATGACGAGGGCGATGGCCGAGGTGAGGAGGGTACCGGCTATGGCGGGCGCCGCGCCGAATTGTCCATGCACCGGATCCCAGGTGCTCGACGTCAGGAACCCGAGGCCGAACTGCCGGAGTGCCGGCCATCCAGCCGCTCCCACCTCCAGGAAGATGAGGAGGAGCAGGATGGGGATGCACAGGGCGAAGAACAGGATCGCCGCGCGATAGATTCGATCGGCGACGACCGAGCCCTGGATCGATGGCCTCCGCGCTGACGCGGCGGTGCTTGCAGGTGACGTCATCGGCAGGGAAGCTCGTCACTGCACGTCTCGGATCCGCGAATCGCGTGTAACGATCCCGTCACGAGTATCATGGTCGGCCCGGGAGCCGTTACATGATCAAGACCAAGCCATGTCGGTTTCGTGATGCGGCGAGCCGACGTTCTGTCGTGTCGCGCGGCCACCGATGTGCGGCGCGGCTCGGCAACGTTCCTTCCCCATGATCTCCCAATGCCCTCGACGATTCCCCTTCGAGTTCGGTCGCTTCGTGTCGCTCTCCTGTTCGGCGTGACCATCGCGGCGCCAGTGGGTGCGCAACAGGCCGCCACTTCGCCGGCGCCGGCACCGACGCCCGCGCTCGATTTCTCCGGTGTGCTCTTCGGCAACTACCAGTACAACACCGGGCTCGCCAACCGGAACGCCAACGCCTTCACGCTGGACCGCGCGTACCTGACATTCAGGATGGCAGCCGGCGAGCGGACGAGCATCCGCGTCACGACCGACGTATTCCAGGACGGCGGCGGCAACGCATACACCGTCCGCGCCAAGTACGCGTACCTGCAGTACGAGGTGCCGAAGTTCGCCAACGGCGCCGCACTCCTCGCGCGAGTCGGCATCCTGCACACGGTGGAGATCGACCACGAGGAAACCTTCTGGCCGCGGTACCTCACCAACAGCGGCGTGGAGCGCGCCGGCTTCTTCTCCTCCGCTGACGTCGGCATCGCGTCGCAGCTCTCGCTGCCCAACCGGATGGGCGAGATGTACGCGGCGATCACCAACGGGCCCGGATACGCCAGCAAGGAAGTGGACCGCTTCAAGGACTATCAGGCGCGCCTGTCCCTCACGCCGTTGATGGGCAGCACCTCGGTGCCGGCGCTCTTCCGCACTTTCACGCTCACCGGGTGGGCGTACAAGGGCGCGATCGGCAGCAAGTTCGCCAGCGGCGGCGCGGGCCAGGCAGGTCCCATCGGCGAGGCGATGCCGCGCGATCGTTACGGCGTCCTCGTCGGCATCAAGGATCCCCGCCTGACGCTCGCCGGCGAGTATGCCCGCGCGACGACCGGCACGGAGAGTGGCCTCAACACCGTCGCGTCGCCGCGCGTGCGCACGGATGTCGACGCCAACCTCCTCTACGGGTTCACCGTCGTCCGGCCGCTCGCCTTCCTGAACGCTTCGGGCAAGTCGCCCCTCGCGCTGATCGCGCGCTACGACCGCTACCGGCCGGTCGACAACCTCTCGGACTACTCCTACCACTTCTTCCTCGGCGGGCTCTCCTACGACATCTCGTCGCGTGCCACCCTCGCCCTCGACTACCAGGAGCAGCTTCCGTCGTCCGGCGCATCGCTCCCGGCGCAGACGACAACCGGCACGGTGGGCATTCCACCCGCCAACCTCAAGACGTACTTCGCGCATTTCGTGGTGAACTTCTAGGCGGTCCGGCAACCTGACCGGCGCCAGCGTCAATCGATCGCTGGCGCCGCGTCCGCCGTCGGAAAGAGCACGCCGATCGTCGTGCCTCGTCCCGGCACGCTTGCCGCCTCTACCCGGCCTCCATGTGCGTCCACCAGGTGGCGCACGATCGCGAGCCCCAGCCCGGTGCCGCCCAGCTCGCGCGAGCGGCCGGCGTCCACGCGGTAGAAGCGCTCGAAGATGCGCGGCAGGTGCTCGGGCGCGATGCCGATGCCGGTGTCGCGCACGTCGATCCAGACGCCGCGCGCCTCCGGACGGCTCTGCACGGTGATGCTGCCAGTCGCCGTGTACCGTACGGCGTTCTCCACGAGGTTGCCGATCACCTGGCGGAAGGCGGTCGGGTCGGCGTAAAGGGTAGGGGCGCCGGGCGGGACGTCGGCCACGAGCTGCAGTCCACGCCGGCTCGCCGTCTCCTGCACCCCGGCGAAGATCTCGCGCACCACGGCCGCGATCTCCACGGTCTCCGCCCGGGGATGCCACCCGCCGCTCTCGATGCGTGAGAGGTCGAGCAGGTCATCCACGATGCGCTGCATCCGCTCGGCGTTGTCGCGGATGGTGCGGGCAAAGGCGTGTCGTTGCTCGGCTGGAATCTCCTCGTCGAGCAGCGTTTCGGCGAAGCCACGGACCGCGGTGAGCGGAGTCTTGAGCTCGTGGCTCACGTTCGCGACGAAGTCGCGCCGGACCGTCTCCAGGCGCCGCAGCTGCGTGAGGTCGAGCACCGTCACTACGGCGCCGCGCGTGGCCAGCGGACGCGCGCCTACGGCGATGGTGCGGTCGTGCAGGAGTGTCTCGACAGGCGCGGTCGCCTCGCCGGCAAGGGCTGCCTCCACCGCGCACCGCAGCTCATGTTCGCGAGGCAGCAGCTCGCCGGGGAATGGCAGAGCCGCGCCGAGCTCGAGCAGGGTGCGTGCGCGCTGGTTGATGCGCACCACCATGCCGCGATCGTCGAGCGCGAGCACGCCTTCCTCGAGGGACTCGAGCACTGCAGTCATGAGCAGCTCGTCCGCCTGCATCGCCGCCAGCCGGCTGGAGAGCTGCTCGGCCATCCGGTGCAGCGCCGTCGCGAGGTCGCCTACCTCGCCGGGCGCTGACAGGGCAGGGCGGCGCGAGAGGTCACCGGCGGCGATCGAGCGCGCGACGTCGCGCAGCTCCACGATCGGGCGCGAGACGGTGCGCGCGAACAGCCACGCGATCAGGAGCACGCCGACGAGCACCACCAGCCCGCTCGTGAGGACGTCACGCCGCGCACCGTTCACCACGGCCTCGAGCCGGCTGATCGTGAGCGACACCCGCACGAATCCCAGCGGATGCCGCACGGCCACGTACAGCTCGTCGTCTCCAGCCGAGACGCTGTGGCGCAGCGCCGATCCCCTGCCGGAATCGCGCGCCGCCATCACTTCCGGACGCGTCGAGTGGTTCTGCAAGCGGTGCCGAGCTTCCGGGTCGAACTCGGCATCGCCCACCACCACGCCGGTGCTGTCGATGATCGTCACCCGGTAGCCCAGCGCCTGACCCGCGTGGTGGGCGAGCGAGTCCGCGTCCACGCCGCGCGTCCACGCAGAAGCGACGAGCTGCGCGTCGCGCGCAAGCTCGTCCGTCTTCTCCTGGATGAGGCGCGTGCGCAGCCGCCCGCCCGCCAGGACCACGATGGCCGCGATCAGGATGAGGACGACCACCAGCGCGCCGAGGAGCAGCCGGCGCGCGAGGCTCACGAGGCCCGACCCTGCGGAACGCGCAGGCGATAGCCGAAGCCGCGCACCGTCTCGATCATCTCACCGGCCACGCCAAGCTTGGCGCGAAGCCGCTGCACGTGCATGTCCACCGTGCGGGTCTGGATGTCGGGCGCCGCCTCCCAGACGCTCTCCAGCAGGTGCGCCCGCTCCTGGACGCGTCCGCGCCGCTCGGCGAGCAGGAGCAGGAGCTTGTACTCGGTCGGGGTGAGCTCCACCGGCTCGCCTGCGACACGCACCACGTGCGCCGCGGTGTCGATCTCGAGCTGGCCGAGCGTGAGCGTCGCGCTGGTCTCGGCGGGCGCGGAGCGCATGCGGCGGAGGATCGCCCCGACGCGGAGCACCAGCTCCTGGGGGCTGAACGGCTTGGTCAGGTAATCGTCTGCGCCCAGCGAAAGCCCGCGGATGCGGTCCTGCTCCTCGCGTCGGGCGGTGAGCATCAGGACGGCGATGTCGCGCGTGGAGGCGTCAGCGCGAAGCTGCTCGAGCACCTCGTAGCCCGAGAGGCCAGGGAGCATCAGGTCCAGCACCATCAGCGCCGGGTGCTCGCGCCGCGCGGCGTCCAGTGCGTCGTGCCCCGAGCTCGCCGTGGAGACTCTGTATCCCGCCCGCGCCAGGTGATAGGCGACGAGGGCCACGATGTCCGCCTCGTCGTCCACGACGAGGACGCGCGGCTCGGAGGCGGGGGGCTGTACGCTCACGAGGTGCCTGACTGCAGTCGTCGCGCGATCTTCGCGACGATCATCTCGATCGCCACCGGATTGTGGCCGCCCCGCGGAACGATGACGTCCGCGTACCGCTTGCTCGGCTCGACGAACTCGAGGTGCATCGGCTGCACGGTAGAGAGATACTGGTCGAGGATCTCGGCCAGTGGCCGCCCGCGCTTCGCCATGTCGCGCCGGATGCGGCGGATGAGGCGGATGTCGGCGTCCGCGTCCACGAACACCTTCACGTCGCAGAGCTGGCGCACGCGGGCGTCCACGAACAGCAGGATGCCATCGATGACGACGACGTCGGCGGGGGGGATGCGCACCGTTTCCTCGCTCCGCGCGTGGGTGACGAAATCGTAGACCGGCTTGTCGATCGCGATCCCCTCCGACAGGCATCCGAGCTGGTGCACGAGGAGCTCCCAGTCGAAGGCATTCGGGTGATCCCAGTTGACCTTTCGCCGCTCCTCGATCGGGAGGTGGGCATGGTCGAGGTAGTACGCATCCATGTCGATGAACGCGACGGACGCGTCGCCGAGCGCCGCCGCCACGTTGCGCGCCACGGTGCTCTTGCCCGACCCCGAACCGCCGGCGATGCCGATCACGAGTGGCTTCATATGCGAGGAAGTGTGCCCGGTGGAGGGGCGCGCCGTCAACGGAGGCATCCGCTCCCTGCGCGGGGGTGTCGCGGCTAGATTCTTTACATGCAGAACCGATTCTCGCTCCTCCTCGCAATGCTCGTCACGGCGACGAGCTGTGCGCACCCCGGCGCCGCCGGCAATGACGCCGGCAGCTTCGACCTCATCGTCGCCGCCACGACGGACGCCCACGGGCGCGTCCGCGGCTGGAACTACGAGACGAATCGACCCGACCCCGTACGTGGGCTGACGCGCGCCGCCACCGTCGTCGATTCGCTGCGGCGCGCCGAGTCGGGCCACGTAGTGCTCCTCGACGCCGGCGACCTGCTGCAGGGGAACTCGTTCACCTACGTCGCGGCGCGCGTCGCGCCGGCCGACGCGCCGATCCCCATCGTGACGGCGATGAACGCCATGCACTACGACGCGGCGGCGATCGGCAATCACGAGTTCAATTACGGACTCCCCTACCTCCGCCGAGCCGTGCGCCAGGCGGATTTCCCCTTCCTCGCCACCAACGTCTACCTGCCGAACGGACAGCACGCCTTCACGAGCTGGGCGATGGTCCAGCGGGGTGGCGCGAAGATCGGCATTGTCGGCGCGACGACTCCCGGCTCGATGATCTGGGACCGCGACAACCTCACCGGCCAGGTCGTGATCCGCGACGTGGTCCCCGAGGTGAAGTCGGCGGTGGAGGACGTGCGCGCCGCCGGCGCTGACGTGGTGCTCGTCACCGTGCACTCCGGCCTCGGCGAGCCATCCAGCTACGATACCGTCACCACGCACGTGCCGAGCGAGAATGTCGCCGCTCGAATCGCGCGCGAGGTGCCGGGCATCGACCTCGTGCTGTTCGGCCACTCGCACCGCGAGGTGGCGGACACGGTGATCAATGGCGTGCTGCTCATGCAGCCGAAGAACTGGGCGACAAGCGTCGCCATCGCGCACCTTGGCCTGCAGCGCGACGACGGCAGGTGGCGCGTCACGGGCAAGCATTCCTCCATCGTCCAGGCGGCGGGCCACGCCGAGGATTCCACGGTCGTCGCCGCGACCGAGGCAGCGCACCGCGAGACCGTCGCCTGGGTGACGGCGCCGATCGGCCGCACCCCGGTGGCGTGGAGCGCCGACTCGGCGCGCGTCGCCGACACGCCGCTCATCGACTTCATCAACGAGGTCGAGCGCCGTGCTGCCGGCACCGACCTCGCGTCCACCGCCGCCTTCTCCCTCGACGCCTCGCTCGCCGCCGGGCCGATCACCGCCGCGCGGCTGCAGGCGCTCTACCCGTACGACAACACGCTGCGCGCCGTGCGCACCTCGGGCGCCCAGCTCCGCGCGTACCTCGAGCAGAGCGCGCGCTACTACGTCACCTCGCCCACCGGGCAGGTGAGCATCGATCCCGAGTTTCCCGGCTTCAACTTCGACATCGTCTCCGGCGTGGACTACACGCTCGACCTCTCGAAGCCAGCCGACCAGCGGGTGACGAAGCTCGAGTTCAAGGGGCGTCCCGTCGCCGCCACCGACTCGTTCACGCTCGCGCTGAACAACTATCGGCAGACCGGCGGCGGCGGCTACTCCATGCTCAGCGGTGCGCCGGTGGTCTACGACAAGCAGCAGGACATCCGCCAGCTGCTGATCGACGAGGTGCGCCGCCGAGGCGTGATCTCTCCCTCCGACTACTTCACGCGCAACTGGGAGATCGTCCCGGCGTCGGCGGTCGCCTCGCTCTACCGTGAGATGCACCGCACGAACCGCGAGGACGCACATCCCGTCGGCGCCGCGACGGCGCGCCGTGACACCAGCGCGGTGCTCGCATCGCGTCCGCTGCCGCGGCTGCGGATCATCTCCACCAACGACCTGCACGGCGCCCTCGAGCCGCGCCCCGACGCCAGCGGGCGCCTGCGCGGCGGCGCGGCCTATCTCGCGACCGCCATCGAGCGCGCGAAGGAGGGCTGCGTCTCCCCCGCGTGCGAGGTGATCCTTCTCGACGGTGGAGACGAATTCCAGGGGACACCAGCGTCGAACCTCGCCTTCGGCCGCCCGATAGTGGAGCTGTTCAACCAGCTCGGCTACGCCGCTGGCGCCGTCGGGAATCACGAGTTCGACTGGGGCCAGGACTCGCTGCGCGCCCGCATGCACGAGGCGAGGTACGCCCTGCTCGCCGCCAACGTGCGCGACGATCAGGGGCGTGACGTCGCGTGGATTCGCGACGACACGCTGGTATCCCGCGGCGCACTCAAGATCGGGGTCGTCGGTGTCGCGACGGTGGCCACACCCTCGACCACGCGCGCGTCCAACGTGACCGGCCTGCGCTTCGTGGACCCGGTTCCGGTCGTGGACAGCCTGACGCGCGACCTCCGACGCCGCGGCGCCGACTACGTGGTGGTCGTCGCCCATGCCGGCGCCTTCTGCGACCGCGACGGCGCCACCAACTGCAACGGCGAGATCATCGACTTCGCTCGTGCGCTGAAGGAGCCCGTCGACGCCATCATCAGCGGCCACACACATTCCCTCGTGGACGCCACCATCGCCGGCGTGCCCGTGATCCAGTCACGCTCCAGCGGCACCGCGTTCGGCGTCACCGATCTCGGCCCGGGGCTGAGCAGCCACCACGTGTACGACGTCCTCCCCGATACCCTCGCCGCCGACTCCACCACCGCGCAGCTCGTGCACCGCGCCGTGGCCCGGGTCGCCCCGATCGTCGAGCGCCCGGTGGCCACCATCGCGGCGGGCTACATCCGCAGCGGTACCGAGTATCCCCTCGGCAACCTCATCGCTGACGCGATGCGAGCAGCAGGGAAGGGCGACGTGGCCGTGATGAACAATGGTGGCATTCGCGCCAACCTGGCCGCCGGACCGGCAACCTACGGTTCCCTGTTCGAGATCCAGCCGTTCGGGAACGTGCTGTACCGGCTCACCGTCACCGGGAGCGCGCTGAAGGATTACCTGGAGAAGCTGGTCGGCAAGCGGCCCAATGTGCACGTCAGCGGCGTGACCGTGACCTACGACTCCACAGCGACGCCCGGCTCGCGCATCATCAGCGCAACGCTCTCCGACGGCGCGAGCATTCGGCCCGACGGACACTACACGCTCATCCTCAACGACTTCCTCGCCACGGGCGGTGACGGCCTGGGGCTCGGGGCCGGCGCGCTGAAGAGCGAAATCCTCCCCATCGTGGACCTCGATGCATTCATCAGCTACCTGAAAGGACTCCCGCAACCGGTCCGTGCACCGGCTGGTCATCGCCTCGTCGCCACGAGTGGCCGATGAGGGAGAAGCACCTCGATCGGGAACTGCTGCGCCGCCTGCCCAAGGCGGAGCTGCACTGCCACCTCGACGGCTCGCTGCGTCCGCAGACGATGCTCGACCTCGCCCGTGAGCATGGGCTCACCATGCCCGCGCACGATGCCGCCTCGCTGCGCGAGTACATGGTCGTGCGCGATGCACGCAACCTGGAAGAGTACCTGGAACGGTTCGAGATCACCCTCTCGGTGATGCAGACGGAGCCGGCGCTCGAGCGCATCGCGTACGAGCTCGCCGAGGACGCCGCCAGTGACGGCGTGCGGTACATCGAGATGCGCTATGCGCCCGTGCTGAACGTCCGGGGCGGGCTCTCGCTGGAGCAGGCCGTCGAGGCGCCGCTGCGCGGGCTGGAGCGCGCCGAACGGGAGCTCGGCGTGCGTGGCCGCATCATCGTCTGCGCGCTACGTGCGATGTCCCCCTCCATCTCCCACGAGCTCGCCGAGCTGGCGGTGGCGTACAAGCATCGCGGCGTGGTGGGCTTCGATCTCGCCGGGGGCGAGAAGGGCCATCCCGCCCGGCTGCACGCGCGCGCCTTCGAGTATGCGCGCTGTCACGACCTCTCCTGCACCTGTCACGCCGGCGAAGGAGACGGCGCGGAGTCGGTCCGCCAGGCTGTGCACGTGTGTGGCGCCGATCGCGTCGGCCACGCCACGCGCCTCATCGAGGACATCGAGCTCACGGATTACTGCAACGACCACCGGATCACGCTCGAGATCTGCCTCACCAGCAACGTGCAGACGCACGCCGCCGAGTCGTATTCCACACACCCCTTCCGCGAGTACTACGATCGCGGCCTCAACGTGGTGCTGAACACCGACAACCGCCTCATGAGCGGCGTCACCCTCACCGACGAGTACGCGCACGCTGCGGAGGAGCTCGACTTCTCCTTCGACGAGCTGTCGCGCGTCGCGATCAACGGATTCGAGAGCGCCTTCCTGCCGCACGAGGAGCGCGTGGAGCTGGTGGCCGAGGCGGAGGCCGAGATCCGCGCCCTACGGGAGTCGGTCGCATGAGCGACGTCACCACGCCTGCTGGAGGAGGGAACTACGGCGCCGCCGCTGCGGCCCGCGCGGCGGACGTGATCCGGAAGCGTGTCGGTGCCATCGAGCCGGTCGCCGGCATCATCCTCGGCTCCGGACTCGGCGGACTGGCTGCCCGCATCGCCGATCCGGTCGTCATCCCGTTTGCCGAAGTGCCCGGCTTTCCGACCGCGACGGTGGTGGGCCACGCAGGCAAGCTGATGCTCGGCACGCTCGCCGGGCGACAGGTCGTCACCCTCGCCGGGCGTTTCCACATGTACGAGGGACACGACGCCGCCCTTGCCGGCTTCCCGGTGCGCGTGCTGCACGCGCTCGGCGTGCGCACGCTGTTCGTCTCCAACGCGGCCGGCGGCATCAGGCGCACCTTCAGGCCCGGCGACCTGATGCTCATCCGCGATCACCTCAACCTGATGTTCCGGAGCCCGATCGTCGGCGCGCTCGAACCGGGCGACGTGCGCTTCCCCGACATGAGCGAGCCGTACGACGGCGCGCTCGTGCAACAGCTGCGCGATGTGGCGGCCGGGCTGCGCATCCCACTGGTGGAAGGGGTCTACGGCGGCCTCCTCGGCCCGACCTACGAGACGCCAGCCGAGGTGCGCATGCTCGGCATTCTCGGCGCCGATGCCGTGGGCATGTCCACCGTGCCGGAGGTGATCGTCGCGCGCACGCTCGGCATGCGCGTGGCCGGCATCAGCTGCATCACCAACCTCGCCTCCGGCATCTCGCCGCATCCCCTCTCGCACGCGGAAGTGATCGAGACGACGAATCTCGTCGCCGAGCGGTTCGAGACGCTGGTGGAGGGGTGGGTGGGCCTGCTGAACGACAACTGAAGTACGGCGTACCTTGTACTCTGTAGCAAGACCCAGGGGGCTGGCCATTCCAATGCTTGGCTGGCCCTTTCTTCGTGCCGTCATTTCGAAAAGCGAGGCGAGCGGAAAAGGCCTGATTGAAACTGAAACGGCAGGATTCTCTCCTCGACGGTTCAGCCTCCATGCACCCTGGTGATTCCCGAAGCCGTTCCAATCCAGTCAGGAACCTTCGGGGTGCGGAGGCCGAACCTTGGCGCGCGGAGCGATGATCTCGCGGGGGACAGGTCCTGCCGTTTCAGGCAGTGCATCCGGCCTTTTCCGCTCCGCTCGCTTTTCCTGTAGTCCGACAATTCGTCCCGAAAGTGAAAACGGGCCGCGCCTTGGAGAGGCCGGCCCGTCGGTCCTGATACGTGGTACGTAGTACGTGCTACTTCAGTTGTAGTCTACCCGCGCGGCACCGGCGACGGCGGAAGCGCCTTCACGCGGTCCTTGAACACCTGGAAGTTGCGCGAGTCCACGGTGAGCGAGCGAAGGATGGCCGGATCGTAGGTCGAGATCAGCTGCTCGGTGTCGGAGATGCGGTTCTCCTCCAGCGGGTGCGTGGCGAACCAGCCCTCCACCGCAGATGGATTCCGGTCCCGCTCATCGATGAGGATCTGGAACATCTCCGGGATCCCCTGCGGGCTGATGCCGGCGCGGATCACGTTGCGCACGCCCTCCTCGTCCGCCTCCGCCTCGTCCTTGCGGCTGAAGCTGGCGAAGAGCGCCGTGCCGCCGACCTGGATCGCCGCCTGGCTTGCCTGGCTGTTGCAGATGCTCGTCAGCACGCAGGCGAGCGTGACGCCGATGTTCGCGCCCTGCTCCTGCTGCATCTGCTTGATCGAGTGCCGCCGCACCACGTGCCCGATCTCGTGGCCCAGCACCCCCGCCAGCTGGTCCATCTTCTGGGCACGCTCGATCAGTCCGCGATTCACGTAGACGAACCCGCCGGGCACCGCGAACGCATTCACTTCCTTGCTGTCCACGATGTAGAAATGCCACTCGGGAATGTCGGTGCGCGACGTGAGCCGCGCGATCGAGTCTCCGAGCACGTTGATGTAGCGGTTGATCTCCGGATCCTGGATGATCGGCAGCTGCTGGTTGATCTGGGCCGCGTACTGCTGCCCCATCTGAATCTCCTGTTGCGTCGAGACTCCGCAGGCCGTCATCGTTAGCACGAGCGCCAGGCTGGCAAATCCACGTCTCATTGTTCTCTCTCGTCGTGAGCGGGCATGGCCGAAATGAGCAAGAGCCATTCCGGCTTGCCGGATTCATAAGACATTGAAGCTCCTTACCTTGGCTCGCGACCTCAAGCGTCGGAAGGCTCGCGAGCGCCAGCATCTCTTCGCCACCGAAGGGGTGCGCACCGTCGAGGAGCTCCTCCGCTCCCCCCTCCGCATCCAGGGCGTGCTCGTCGCGCCCCAGCTCGCCGACGCTCCGCGTGGCGCTGCCCTGCTCGCCAACCTCCGTGAGCGCGGCGTCGAGCTCCTCGACGTCAGCGCCCAGGAGTTCTCGAGCGCCGCCGAGACCGAATCCCCGCAGGGCGTGCTCGCGATCGCCGCCGTGCCGCCACACTCGCTCGATACACTCGCCCTGCCTCCCCTCGCACGCATCGTGGTGCTGGATGCGGTGCAGGATCCCGGCAATGTCGGCACCATCGTGCGGACCGCGGCGGCCCTCGGCGTGGCCGCTGTCGTCGCGACCCCGGGAACCGTTGACCTCTGGAACGCCAAGGTCGTCCGTAGTGCAATGGGCGCCGGCTTCTTCCTTCCTGTCCTGTCTTCTACCTGGGACGCACTCGATGCGTTCCGTCACCGCGAGTCGTTCGCCCTGTGGGGCGCCGACGCTGCGGGGACGCCAGTGCACGAGCTCAAGCCTCCCGACCGGCTCGCACTGGTCGTCGGCAACGAAGGCGCAGGGTTGTCCGACGAAGCGCGTCGCCGCGCCGATCGGCTCGCCGCGCTGCCCATCGCCAGTTCCGTGGAGTCCCTCAACGTCGCCGTGGCCACCGGCATCCTGCTCTATCAGCTTCGCTCCTGATGCCCGATCCCTTCGTCACGATTGCCGCGTTCGTCGTCGGACTCTGCGTCGGCTCCTTCCTCAACGTGTGTGTCGCGCGCTGGCCGCATGAGCTGAGCGTGGTTCGTCCGCGCTCCCGCTGTCCGAACTGCGGGCACCAGCTCGCCTGGTTCGAGAACATCCCCGTCGCCAGCTGGCTCGTCCTCCGCGCGCGATGCCGCTGCTGCGACGAGCCCATCTCCGCCATCTACCCGCTGGGCGAGCTCGCGGTGGGCGTGCTGTGGGCGCTCACCTTCGCGCACTTCGGTCCTGACTTCACGGCGCTCCGCGTCGCCGTCCTGCTCACCACCCTCGTCGGTGTCGCGCTCACGGACCTGCAGCACTACCTCATCCCCGACGGATTCACCGTCTTCGGGCTCCTCTGGTGCCTCGGCACGGCGCTCCTCGCGCCGTTCTTCGTGGAGTCGCCGCTCTTCGCCGGGCCGTACGACGCTCTCATCGGCGCCTGCGCCGGCGCTGGCCTGATCGCCATCGTCGGCTGGCTCGGCGAGGCCGCGCTCAAGCGCGAGGCCATGGGCATGGGCGACATGACGCTCATGGCGTTCGTCGGCGCCGCGCTCGGGCCCGCGCGTGCCCTGACCACCGTCTTCGTCGGCGCCACGCTCGGTGCCGTGATCTTCCTCGCCGTGGTCTACCCGATCGCCTTCCTGCGTCGTGGCCGCGTCGCGCCGCAGACGGAGCTCGCACTCGGCGAGACCGACTCCGAGCTCACCCTTCCTCTCGTGCCGTTCGGCGTGTTCCTCGCACCGGCAGCGGTGATCATGCTGTTCTACGGCGACGAGCTGCTCAGCAGGGTCTTTCTGGGCGGCTGAACTCCTGAACTGCCGCGGTCACTAGTGATCAGTCGGGAGTTCGCAGGGCGCAGCTGAAAGTGAAAGCTGTAAGCTGACAGCTGGGGTCGTAGTGCCTCACTCGCTTGCGACTCCCATTGGCACGGCTGGAATGGACCGAACCGACGGACGGGCAACGGCGTTTGTCCGCTGCGATGGTTGTCGTGCGGGGGAAGCATCCCGAGGCACGCAGACGCCTTCTGCGGTTCCGTCAGTTCGTTCCATCGTGACCCCAGTGCCGGGTGCTCTCGCGCCGACGGGAGCTACGAGTGAAACAGTGAGCTTACAGCTTTCACCTTCAGCTGCGCCGTGACACTCCCGACTCCAAACTCCGAACCATTCACTTCGCGGCGTCGTATATTTCGGGAACCATGCCCGCGCCGACGGAGACCCCAGCCCTCGACCGCTTCACCCGCGACCTGACCGCCGACGCCCGCGCCGGCCGCCTCGAGGCCGTGCGCTGCCGCGACGAGGAGATCGCCCGTACCATCGACATCCTCCTCCGCCAGGGGAAGAACAATCCGGCGCTCGTCGGCCCTGCCGGTGTCGGCAAGACCGCCATCGCCGAAGGGCTCGCGATGCGCATTGCCGAGGGGACCGTGCCCATCGCCGTGCGCGACCTGCGGCTCCTCTCCCTCGACGCCGTCGGCCTGCTGGCCGGCACCACTTACCGTGGCCAGTACGAGGAGCGCCTGCGCGCCGTCGTTGCCGAAGTCACGGCTGCGGGTGACGTGCTGCTCTTCGTGGACGAGATGCACAACCTGATCGGGCAGGGAAGCGCGAGCGGCTCGCCGATGGACGCGGCGAACATGCTCAAGCCCGCGCTCGCGCGTGGCGACTTCCGCATGCTGGGCGCCACCACGGATGACGAGTACGATCGTTGGATCCTCGGCGATCCCGCCCTCGAGCGTCGCTTCCAGAAGATCGCCGTGCGCGAGCTGTCGCCGGCGGAGACGCTGGAGATCCTGCGCACCCGCGTGCCGTCGCTCGCGCGGCATCACAACGTCGTCATCGCCGACGCCGCCGTGCGCGCCGCGATCGAGCTGACGGACCTCTGGGTGCCCGATCGTCGTCGCCCCGACAAGGCCATCGACGCGCTCGACGAAGCCTGCGCGCACCTCCAGGCCACCGCGCAGTACTCGGCGCGGGCCGAGGAGCTCATCACGCGCCGGCGCGGCATCGAGCGCGAGGCGCGTGCGACGCCAACGCCGGCGCGTGCTGCTCCCGATCTCGATCGCATCGCGCGCAACGGCTTCGCCGCCATCGAGCGCTTCGGCGCCGAGATCGAGGCGGCATTCGCCAATCAGCCGCCCCCGCCGCGCGGCGCACCGGCGGCCGCCTCACCGCAACCGCCTGCTGCAGCGCCGGCGAGCGATGCGGTGGCACGCGCCGCTCTCGACGTGGAGCTCGAACGCCAGCTGCTCGACGAAGGGATCGTCGTGCGCGGACACGACGTGGCTCGCGTCGTCGGACTCATGACCGGACGGAAAGTCGAATGGGAAGAATGACGTCGCGTCGTCGCCTCGCGCTCATCGCTCTGGGCGCGCTCACGATCACCTCGGCCGCGTGCCGGAAGAACCCGGCGGGCGACGGCCCCTACGCCAGTGAAGTCGCGCAGGCCGTCCCGCGCATCGAGAAGGCCACGGGGCTGCAGTTCAAGCGCCCGCCCAGGCTCGAGCTGCGCAGCAGGGAACAGGTGCGCGACTTCCTCCTCAAGCAGTTCGATGAGTCCACCCCCGCCGCCGAGATCAAGGGGGAGGAAGCGGCGTACAAGCTGTTCGGGCTGATCCCCGACAGCATGGACCTGCGCAAGTTCCTCATCGCCGTGCTCACCGAGCAGGTGGTGGGCTACTACGATCCTGCCACGAAGGTGCTCTACGTGGTGCAGGGCGCCGACCAGCAGCTCGCCGGCATCACCATCACCCACGAGCTCGTGCACGCGCTGCAGGACCAGTACGTCAACCTCGACTCCATCCAGCACGCCACGGATGACAACGACCGCCTCTCCGCCGCACAGGCGGTGATCGAGGGGCAGGCGCAGTACGAGCAGCTGTCCATCATGCTCGGCGGCTCGGAGAACATCGCGCTCCGCGTCGGTGGACGCGATCGCATCCGCGAGATGATCCGCGAGAACCAGACGTCCATGCCGGTGTTCGCGACCGCGCCGATGGTCATCCAGGAATCGCTGCTCTTCCCGTACCTCAGCGGCGCCGACTTCGTGCAGCGCTTCGAGGAGAAGCGCGGCAAGGCGAATCCACTCGAGCACCTGCCCGTCTCCACCGAGCAGATCCTCCACACCGACGCCTATTTCGGCGCTACCCCGGACGAGCCGAGCATCGTCACGCTGCCGCCGCCACGCGGCGTGACGAAGCTCTACGAGAACGACCTCGGCGAGTTCGGCATGCGGCTGTTCCTGTACCAGCACCTGGGCGATCTCGACCTCGCCGCGCGCGCTTCCACTGGCTGGGACGGCGATCGCTACGTGATCCTCGAGGGGACAGGCGGCCGCGGCATCGTGTGGGTGAGCGTGTGGGACTCCGCGCTCCAGGCAGCCACCTACACCGATGCGCTCACTCGCGCCACGGCGCGGCGCACCGGTGCCCCCGAGCGCAGCCTGCCGTCGGGCGGCGCCACCTTCGCCGACAAGTCGCGCACGGTCTCCATCCTGCCCGAGACGATCGGTGGTCGCCCGGTGATCGTCTACTCCGACCTTCCGAACGCCATGAGCGCCGGCGTCATCGACGCCGGCGCCATCAGGATCACGACGCGTTGACCGCGGTGGGCTCCGTGGAGACGCGGAGCTTCGCCGACGATTCGCTCGGTGACGCCGCCCGCTCCTCCGGCTCGCCTTCGTCGCTGCCGAGCGGCAGCAGCGCGATGCGGAGGACCTCGTCCATCGTCGCGACGAAGGTGAAGGTGATCTGCTTCTTCACCTCCTCCGGCACGTCGCGCAGGTCCTTCTCATTCGACGCCGGCATGATGAGGTGACGCAGCCCGGCGCGATAGGCGGCGAGCACCTTCTCCTTCACGCCGCCGATCTCCAGCACCTTGCCACGCAGCGTCACCTCGCCGGTCATCGCCAGGTCGCGGCGCACCGGGCGCTGCGACAGCGCGCTGGCGATCGCCAGCGTGAGCGTGATCCCCGCACTCGGCCCATCCTTCGGGATCGCGCCTGCGGGCAGGTGGACGTGGACGTCGAATTCCTTGAACACGTCCTCGGCGATGCCGATGCTCTCGGCACGCGAACGCACGTATGAATGCGCTGCGTCCACGCTCTCACGCATCACGTCGCCCAGCTGGCCGGTGACCATGAGCCGTCCCGAGCCGGGCATGCGCAGCGCCTCGATCACCATCAGGTCGCCGCCCGTGGCCGTCCACGCGAGCCCGGTCACGACGCCGATCTCGGGGATCATCTCCGCCTCTTCCACCGCGTAGCGCGGGATGCCGAGCACTTCCTCCACCTTTTCGGCGTCCACGACCCACGCCCCTTCCTCTCCTTCCGCCTTGGCGCGTGCACGCTTGCGCATGATCGCCGCCAGGTTGCGCTCGAAGTTGCGGAGGCCCGCCTCGCGCGAGTAGCGGTTGGAGATGAACGACAGCGACTCGTCGGTGAACTGGATGTCCTTGTCGCTGATCCCGTGCTCCTCGAGCAGGCGTGGCAGCAGGTAGCGCCACGCGATCTCGACCTTCTCCTCCACCGTGTAGCCGGCGATGCGGATCACTTCCATGCGATCGCGCAGCGGGGCGGGGATGTCGTAGAGGTTGTTCGCCGTGCAGATGAACAGGGCGCTCGAGAGGTCGAACGGCAGATTCAGGTAGTGATCCACGAACTCGTCGTTCTGGTTCGGGTCCAGCACCTCGAGCATCGCCGCCGTCGGATCTCCGGAAGGACCGCCACCCGACATCTTATCAATCTCGTCGATCATCAGGACGGGGTCCTTCACCTGCACGCGACGCAACGCCTGGATGAGCAGCCCCGGCATCGCACCCACGTAGGTGCGCCGGTGGCCGCGGATCTCCGCCTCGTCGCGCACGCCGCCCACCGAGATGCGGTAGAACTCGCGGCCGATGGAGGTCGCGATCGCCTCGCCGAGTGACGTCTTGCCCGTTCCCGGCGGCCCGACGAAGCAGAGGATGGGGCCGTGCGGATCGCCGCCGCGCAGCTTGCGCACGGCGAGGAACTCGATGATGCGCTCCTTCGCTTCCGTCAGGCCGTAGTGCTTCTCGTCGAGCGCCTCCTCGACCTTCTTGAGCGCGATCTCCTCGTCGCCCGAGCGCTTGTTCCACGGCAGGGCGAGGATCCAGTCGAGGTAGGTGCGGATGACCTGATATTCGCTCGACGCCGGGGAGAGCTGTCGAAGGCGCTCCGTTTCGCGGCGCGCTTCCTGGCCCACGCGCTCGGGGAGCTTCGCCTCGTCGATGCGCCGCAGCAGCTCGACCGCTTCCTTCTCTCCCGGATCGGTCTCGCCCAGCTCGGCCTGGATGGCGCGGAGCTGCTGGCGCAGGTAGAACTCGCGCTGGTGCTGCTCGATCTTGATCTCCGTCTGGCGCTTCACGTCCTCCATCACCCGTGCACGAGCCACTTCGCGCTCCAGGCGATTCAGGATGAAGCGCAGACGCTGGCCGACGTCGAGCCGCTGCAGCACTTCGTCCTTGTCGGAGATCCGGAAGTTCATGTTCGTCGCCGCCAGGTCGGCGAACCGCCCCGGATCGGAGACGTTCATCTTCAGTATGGCCGGCACTTCGTCGGGAATCCGGTCCACCAGCTCGGCGAGCGTCTCGGCGGCGGAGATCACGCGAGTGACGAGGTCGTCCAGTTCGCTGGGATCAGCGGGCGTCTCCTTCGCCCCGCGAACCGCGGCGACCGGATACGGCTCGTTCTGCGTGATCTCCTCGACGACGATGCGTCGCAGCCCCTGCAGCGTGATCTGCACCGTGTCGCCGGGCAGGTTGATCCGCTCATGCACACGCGCCGCCACGCCGACCCGCCCGATGAACTTCTGCGAGTCGATGGGCTCGTCATGATCCCCGCTCGCCACCACCAGCGCGACGACGAGCCCTGGCTCATCGTACGCTCGGAGCAGCGACAGGTTCTCCGGCGCGCCCATCTGTACGGCGATCGTGCCGAGCGGATAGACGATGGTGGACCGCAACGCCATCAACGGCAGCGTCGGCGGCAGCTCGGACTTCAGGATCTCTTCCTTGCGCTGGGGCTTGGCCATGGACGGTAAGGTAATGTCTGGTCTTGGACTGGTCACTTAGCACGTCGCGCGCCGGTGGCGCGCATGAACCGGGCGTTCGCGCGACTTCGTCGCGCTCTCTTTCGGGGCGGGCGGCGTGGAACGCCGCCCTTTCAGGGCGCCGGGCTCGCTGCGCTCGCCTTTGCATTCCGGGCGCGCGCTTCGCGCGCTCTCTGGGAACGCCACACCCATCCGGCAAAACGCTCCACCCAGACGCCGTGCCGGAAAGGCGCGCCCCCGCGCGCCGCCCCGACCGCGAGCCGCAGGCGAGCACCCTGAAAGCGCAACGCCCCGACTAGCTGGCACTTCGCCGCCGGGCCGCGCCCGGACTAGCGGCCAGTTTGCTTGTCCTAAGTCCCCAGTCCGCTTACGTTTATCTGAATGTTCGACGAACTCTCAGAGAAACTAGAGGCCACCTTCGCCCGCCTGCGCGGGCGCGGTGTGCTCACCGAAGCCGATATCAAGGAAGGGCTGCGCGAAGTCCGCCGCGTCCTCCTCGAGGCCGACGTCAACTTCGCCCTCACCCGCGAGTTCCTCGAGCGCGTCGAGAAGAAGGCCGTCGGCGTCTCCCAGCTCAAGACCGTCTCGCCGGCGCAGCAGCTCGTCAAGATCGTTCACGACGAGCTCACCGCCATGCTCGGCGAACGGCGCGAAGGGCTCAAGCTCAGCTCGGTCCCGCCCACCGTCGTCATGATGGTCGGCCTGCAGGGCTCGGGCAAGACGACGAGCGCCGCCAAGCTCGCGCGAAAGCTGAAGGCGGAAGGACGCCCCACGCGCCTCGTCGCCGCCGACGTCTATCGCCCCGCGGCCATCGACCAGCTCGAGACCCTCGGCCAGCAGCTCGACGTGCCCGTCTACGCCGAGCGCGACCAGAAGGACGTGGTGCGCATCGCGAACGCCGGCATCGACCAGGCGAAGCGCGCCCGCGACCGCGTGGTGATCGTCGATACCGCCGGCCGCCTGCAGATCGACGACGAGATGATGGGCGAGCTCGAGCGGCTCAAGCAGGCGATCAAGCCTGATGAGATCCTTCTCGTCGCCGACGGCATGACCGGCCAGGACGCCGTGAAGATCGCCCAGGGCTTCGACTCGCGCCTCGGCGTCACTGGCGTGATCCTGACCAAGATGGACGGCGACGCCCGTGGTGGCGCCGCGCTCTCCATCTACGGCGTGGTCAAGAAGCCCATCAAGTACATCGGTGTCGGCGAGAAGACGGATGCCCTCGAGGACTTCCATCCCGACCGCATGGCGGGTCGCATCCTCCAGCAGGGTGACATCGTCACCCTCGTCGAGAAGGCGCAGGGCGCCTTCGACGCCGAGGAAGCGAAGAAGATGGAGAAGAAGGTCCGCAAGGAGGGAATGGACCTCGAGGATTTCCTGACGGCCATGAAGCAGATCGAGAAGCTCGGACCTCTCGAGGGGATCCTGAAGATGCTCCCCGGCGTGAACAGCAAGATGCTCAAGCAGGTGAAGAGCGCCGACCCGAAGCGCATGAAGCACATGGAGGCCATCGTGCTCTCCATGACGAAGGAGGAGCGCCGCAAGCCCGAGCTCATGAACGGCTCGCGGCGCGCGCGTGTCGCGAAGGGAAGCGGCCGCCCCACCCAGGAGGTCAACCGCCTCCTCGAGCAGTTCCGCGAGATGCAGAAGATGATGAAGAAGATGGGGGCCGGCGGGGGCGGAAAGATGCGGATGCCGCCGGGGATGTTCGGGGGGTTGAGGTAGAGGTTACATTCCGAGCAAGGCTGTTCGTCGGTTCATCGGTCTTTCGGTTCACGGCGTGACCCGGGATGCCAGGAGCTTCCCGAGGTCGGCCGTTCACCGAAGGACCGAGAAACCGAAAAACGTAGTTGTTCCGCCCGGGTGCGCTCCGGATCTACCGGTTGTCGCGAGGAGCCCGAAGAGTCACATCAGTCAGGAGTAGCCAGTGGTCAGGATTCGCCTCCGTCGGGTAGGCCGCAAGAAGGCCCCCATGTACCGTATCGTCGTCGCCGACTCGAAGAGCCCGCGCGATGGCAAGTTCATCGAGATCGTCGGCCAGTATCAGCCCCGCACGGGCGATCAGGCCCTCAACCTCAACACCGAGCGCGTGAACCACTGGCTGAACGTCGGCGCGCAGCCCTCGGACACCGTCCGCTCGCTGCTCCGCAAGGCCGGCGTCCTCAAGCAGCGTCACGAGACGCGCCTCGCCTCGAAGCTCCAGGCCAACGCGGTGCCGCTGAAGAACAAGGCCGAAGAGGCCTGACGATCAGCGGCGGGATGCCAACACCCGATCCCGCGTTCCTCATCGTCGGGCGGGTGCGCAAGGCGCATGGCATCCGCGGTGAGGTCGTGGTCGAACTGCTGACTGACGAGCCGGACGCGATCTTCGCGTCCGGCCGTCGTGTCTTTGCCGGCAATACTGCCGGCGATCTCGCGCGTGACGGGCAGGAGCTGCACGTTCGTTCCGTGCGCCCGTTCAACGAGGGGCTCCTCGTGAGCTTCGCCGAGATTCCCGACCGCAACGCGGCCGAGCTGTGGCGCGGGCGCTACCTGCTCGCGCCGGAGCACGAGGTGCCCCCGCCCGACGAGGACGAGGTCTACCTCCACGACCTGCTCGGCATGCGCGTGGACCTCGAGGACGGCACCACCATCGGCACGGTCGAGGAGATCTTCGAGCTCCCACTCGGTCTCGCCGTGGACGTGCGGCGCAGTGCACCAAGGGAAGGGGAGACCGTCCTCCTTCCCTGGGACGACCGCACCGTCGCCTCGGTGGACCGCGAGGCGCGCGTCATCGTCGTCACGCCGCCGGAAGGGCTCCTCGAGTGAAGATCAACGTCGTGACGATCTTCCCCGAGTTCTTCACCGCGCCGCTGGCGCTGAGCATCCCGGCGCGCGCGGCGGCCGCGGGGCAGGTGACGTACCGTGTGGTCGACCTGCGCGACTACACCCACGACCGCCACCGCTCGGTGGACGACTACCCGTACGGCGGCGGGGCGGGGATGGTGATGAAGCCGGAGCCCTTCTTCGAGGCCGTCGAGGCGCTCGGTGCAACGAGTCCCATCGTGCTCACCAGCGCGCGCGGCCGCCGCTTCGCGCAGGCGGACGCCGTCCGCTTTGCCGCCGGCGAGGAGCTCACCATCCTCTGCGGCCACTACAAGGACGTTGACCAGCGCGTCGCCGATCACCTTGCCACCGAGGAGCTCTCGCTCGGGGATTTCGTGCTCAGCGGTGGCGAGCCCGCCGCGCTGGCGATGATCGACGCCACCGTGCGCCTCCTCCCCGGCGCGATGAGCGACCACGAGAGCGCGTTCGGCGATTCCTTCTGGGAGCGCGGACTCTCGGCGCCGAGCTACACGCGGCCGCCAGTGTTTCGTGGCCACGCCGTCCCCGACGTGCTGCTCTCCGGCGATCACGCGCGCATCGCCGAGTGGCGGCGCACGGAAGGAGCGCGTCTCACGCGCGAGCGGCGCGAGAGAGACAGCAGCTGATGGGCACCGAGCCCATCGCCACGGCGGTTCTGCTTACCGCCTTCGGCGTGCTGCTCGCCGTGAGTGTCGGATTGAGCCGCGCGTCGGCGCGGCTCGGGTTGCCGGTGGTGCTGCTCTTCCTTGCCGTCGGGGTGATGGCAGGATCAGAGGGCGTGGGCGGCATTGCCTTCGACGACTACCAGTTCGCGTATCGCGTCGGGACCGCAGCGCTGGTGCTGATCCTCTTCGACGGTGGCCTCAACACCTCGTTCGACGCCGCGCGTCCCGTGCTCGCGCCCTCGGCGGTGCTCGCCACGTTCGGCGTGCTGTTCATCGCCGCCCTCGTCGGCGGGGCGGCGCACCTGCTCGGCGTGAGCTGGCCGCTTTCCATGCTGCTTGGCGCGATCGTGTCGTCCACCGACGCGGCCGCGGTGTTCGCGATGCTCAGCGCGAGCGGGACGAGGCTGCGAAAACGGGTCGGCCTCACGCTGGAGGTGGAATCGGGACTCAACGACCCGATGGCCGTCATCCTCACCAGCGTGCTCACGGCGGCACTCGTGGGCGGGCGCACGTCCGTGCTCGCCATCGGCGGGCACGTGCTGCTGCAGATGGTGGTGGGGGCGGTGGTTGGATTCGTCACGGCGCGCATCGGCCGCTGGATCATCCTCCGGATCCGCCTTCCGGCGGCGGGGCTGTATCCGGCGTTCACCCTCGCCATCGCCTGCCTGTCGTACGGTGTCGCCACCCTGCTGGACGGCAGCGGCTTTCTCGCCGTGTACGTCACCGGGATGACGCTCGGGAGCGGCGCACTTCCGCACGCCGTCGGCATTCGCCGCGTGCACGTGGCGCTCGGCTGGTTGAGCCAGGTGGTGATGTTCCTCCTCCTCGGCCTGCTCGTCTCGCCGACCAGCCTCCTGCGCGTGGCGCCGATCGGCTTCGCGCTCGCGCTGTTCCTCGCCTTCGTCGCGCGGCCACTCGTGGTGACGCTCGGGCTGAAGGCGTTCGCGTACACCTGGCGTGAGTCGGCGTTCGTCGGGTGGGTGGGGCTTCGTGGCGCCGTGCCCATCGTGCTCGCCACGATTCCGGTGATGGCCGGTGCCCCGGCGGCGCGCGAACTGTTCGACGTGGTGTTCTTCATCGTCGTCGTCGGCGCCTTCGTGCCGGGGGCCACGGTCACGCGCATTGCGCGCTTCTTCGACGTGGAGTCCCATGCGCCCCCGCCGCCGTCGGCGCTGGTGGAGGTGGACGCGCTGGCCCCGCAGGGGGACGAGCTGCGGGCGTACTTCGTGTCGAGCGATCTTGCGGTGTGCGGCGCCACGCTGTCGGAAGTTCCCTTTCCGCGCGGTGCAGCGGTGAGCATGCTCGAGCGCGCCGGCTCACTCATCGCGCCGTCCGGGAGCACGCGGCTCGAGGCAGGCGACTACGTGTACGTGATCGCGCCGACGGAGGATCGTCCGCACGTCGAGCTGCTGTTCGGGTTGCCCGAGGAGCACTGACGGCGGCCACCGGCCGCGTGATCCGGATAGTCGGCTCGCCGTGACGAAACATCTGTTCGTGTCGAATCGAGCCCTCACCGATACGAAATGAGCGCCTGCGGAAACGGGATGTGACGCATCAGCCGAAGGGCGGGTCCGGTGCGGCGAGACTGAATCCGTCTCGCCGAGGAAGGGCCGCTCCTGACGGTCGAGGCCGCCTCGGATACGAACGAGGCCATACTATAGATGGTGGTTCCCAGGGGATCGGGGTCAGCTTGACCCGCTGCGACCCGTGCGTAATATGGAGGACCCATCCATTCGGGCTGGTCCGGACTCCTCCGGTCCGCCCATGAGCCGCAGCTGACGGGCGTTGCCCGCGCAGTCCCCATCGTTCGTCCCCGTTCCACCGCGCCACCCCGTCGACGCCGTCGATGGTGGCGTGCGCTCGTACCTCCACCCGATTTCGAGGGGCAAGATGAGAGCAGTTCCACTCCGCGTCCTCGCGGCGTTGGCGTTCGTCGGGCTTTTGCCCGCATCGCTCGCGGCGCAGCAGGGGACCACCGTATCTGGCGTCGTCACGGGCGCGGCAGGCGATCCGCTGCCGTCCGTGAACGTCGCCATTCCGTCGCTGAGCGTCGGTGCGGTCACCAATGATGCCGGCAAGTACAGCTTCGTCGTACCTGCGGCCAAGGCCTCCGGCACGGTCACGCTGACCGCGCGCCGCATCGGCCTCCAGGCCAAGTCGGTGCAGATCACCCTCGGCGGTGCGTCGGTGACGCAGAACTTCGTCCTCGAGCAGGCGGTCAGCCAGCTCGAAGGCGTCGTCGTCACGGCCCTCGGACAGACGCGTGAGAAGAGCCAGCTCGGTACGGCCGTGCAGCAGGTGTCGAGCGAGCAGCTCAACACCACGCACGATCCGAACATCATGAACCAGCTCGCGGGCAAGGTCTCCGGTGTCACCATCACCGGGGCCGGCACCCAGGGCGGTTCGGTGAACGTCCGCATCCGCGGCTTCACCTCCATCAGCGGGAACAACAATCCGCTGTACGTGGTGGATGGGGTGCCCATCTCCAACACCGGCCGCGGCGGCAGCCCCTCCGGCGGTGGCCTCTACGACAACCGCGACTTCGGCAGCGCCATCTCGGACATCAACCCCGAGGACGTCGCCAACATCTCCGTGCTGAAGGGCCCCAATGCCGCCGCGCTCTACGGCTCGCGCGCGGCGAACGGCGTGGTGCTCATCACCACCAAGAAGGGAAGCCGCAGCACCAGCTCCACCACCATCACGGCCAGCAACACCTGGGACAAGCCGTCCATCCTGCCTTCGTACCAGAACCTGTACGGACAGGGCTCGGGCGGCGTGTTCGACTTCGTGGACGGTGCGGGCGGTGGCGTGCAGGACTTCAACGACCAGAGCTTCGGTCCGCGGCTCGATGGGCGCACCACCGGCTGCCGCTGGGCAACCCAGGTGGTGAACGGCAAGACGGTCGACATCGTCGGCACCTACGACCAGAACGCGCCCTGCCGTCAGTTCACGTTCCCCGAGGGCGGCCCGTGGTCGCCGCACCCGGACAACGTCGAGAGCTTCTTCAACACCGGCCAGACCCGTGACGGCAACATCGCCTTCACCGGCGGCACCGACAAGGCGAGCGCTCGCCTGTCGCTCGGCGGCGAGAACGTGGACGGCATCATCCCGAACTCGTTCCTCCGGAAGATCACCGGGCTTGCGAACGGTTCCATCGACGTGAGCAGCAAGGTGACCGCGACCGGTTCGGTGAACTACATCCGCAGCACCGGCCAGAACCGTCCGGGCGTCGGTTACAACACCGGCATCCTCGAGCAGTTCGTGTGGTTCGGCCGCCAGGTGGACATGAACGCCCTTCGCCAGCATCAGTTCGACGCGAACGGGAACCTGTTCAACTGGAACTACAACTTCCACAACAACCCGTTCTGGCTGCAGTACCAGAATCCCGAGACGGACGCCCGTGACCGCACGATCGTCAACGGCTCGGTCTCGTACCGTCCCACCAGCTGGCTGAACGCCACGGTGCGCTCGGGCACGGACTTCTACCGCTACAACATCGTCCAGAATTTCGCGGCCGGAAACATCAACATGTCCGACCCGAACTACGCTGGCGCCTTCTCGAACCTGACGGACATCAGCAACGAGAACAACACCGAGGCGCTGCTCACGGCCACCAAGGCGGCCACGAGCCGGCTCGAGCTGAACGGCACCTTCGGCGGCAACGTCCGCAACCAGTCCTTCTCCACCCAGGCCGTCTCCACGAGCGGCATCTCGGTGCCGGGGATCTACAACGTCTCCAACGCCGCCATCACGCCCACCAACTCGCAGGACTTCTCGCGCCGTCGGGTGAACAGCCTCTACGGCTCGGCGTCGTTCACGTGGGACAACTGGTGGACGGTGGAAGCGACCGGCCGCAATGACTGGTCGTCCACGCTGCCCGAGGGGAACAACTCGTACTTCTATCCCTCGGTCAACACCTCCATCGTGCTCACCGACGCCATCCCGTCGCTGCGCGGCATTGGCAACCTGACCTACGCCAAGATCCGTGGCGCCTGGGCCCAGGTGGGTGCCGATGCATCGCCTTACCAGCTTCGCACCACCTACAGCGGCCAGGCGAACAAGTTCGGTTCGCTGCCGATGTACACGCTGGGCAACACGCTGGCAAACGCCAATCTCGTCCCGGAGAAGACCCTCTCCACCGAGGGCGGTGTCGAGCTCGGCTTCGGCGACAATCGCGTGACCATCGACGCGAGCATCTACGACAAGGCCACGTCGAACCAGATCATCAACCTCGTGATCTCGCCGACGTCGGGCTTCACCAACCGGGCGATCAACGCCGGCAAGATCGAGAACAAGGGCTTCGAGGCGCTGCTCTCGGTGGTCCCGGTTCGCACCACGAACACCGAGTGGACGTCGAGCTTCAACTACTCGATGAACCGCGGCAAGGTCGTGTCGCTCTATCCGGGCCTCCAGACCATCACCCTCGGCGGCACCTGGAGCGCCACGGTCGAGGCGCGTCAGGGCGAGCCCTACGGCGTGATCCGGGGCTACACGATCAAGAAGGACAGCGCCGGCAACTGGCTTCTGAAGAATGGCCTGCCGCAGCGCGGCCCGCTCGCCGTGCTCGGTAACACCCAGCCGAAGTGGACCGGTGGCTGGAACAACACCGTCCGCTACAAGAGCTTCACGCTGAATGCCCTCGTCGACATGCACATCGGCGGCAGCATCTTCAGCGTGACGAACATGTTCGGTGAGTACACCGGCGTGCTGGGCAACACCACGTACGGCCGCGAAGTGGACTGGGACAACCCGGGCATCGTCGTGAAGGGCATCGACCAGGCGACCGGCGAGGCCAACACCACCAACGTGACGTCGGAAGAGTACTTCCAGAGCTTCTTCCGCCTGCACGAACGGTACGTGTACGACGACACCTGGACCAAGCTGCGCGAGGTTCGCCTCAGCTATGAGGTCCCGGTCCGCATCGCCAACAAGATGTTCGCGCAGTCGGCGAGCATCGCACTCGTCGGCCGCAACCTGGCCACGTGGACCAGCGTGCCGAACATCGACCCCGAGTTCGGGTACTCGACGGGCAACTACCAGGGGATGGAGTTCGCGGCGTTGCCGAATCCGCGCAGCATCGGCTTCAGCATCCGTCTCACGCCGTAACCCTTGACTATACCAATGACCATGAGATTTCACCGACCCGCGGCGGCACTCGCGGCGAGCCTCGCGCTCGCCGCTGGAGTGAGCGCCTGCAACAGCGACCTCACGTCGCTCAACCAGAACCCGAACAGCCCGGAGAACGCTCCGGCTGGCGCGGTGTTCACCTACGCCACGGAGAATGCCGTGGGCCGCTGGTTGGGCTCCGGCTTCGACCTCCGGCAGATGGAGTTCGTGGCGCAGCACCTCGCCGAGAACCAGTATCCCGACGAGGACCAGTACGCCCGCATCCGGGCCAGCGACACCCAGAACACCTTCACCGGCGCGTACAACACCGACCTCGAGGACTTCGAGCAGGTTCGCCGCAAGGGAGTGGACCAGAACTCCGCGGGGGTCTACGCGCCGGCGATGATCATGAAGCAGTGGGAGTTCGGTTACCTCACCGATGCGTGGGGCGCGGTGCCGTACTCCCAGGCGCTGAAGGGTGATTCAGGGATCGTCACGCCGACCTACGACGCCCAGAAGGACATCTACGACGGGATGTTCGCTGCGCTCACGCAGGCGGCGGCCGACCTCGAGGATCCGGGGGCGCAGTCGCTCGGCGGCGCCGACCCCATCTATGGGGGCGACCCGACCAGCTGGCAGAAGTTCGCCAACTCGCTTCGCGCGCGTGATGCCATGCGCATCTCGTACGTGGATCAGGCCAGGGCCAACACCGAGCTGACGGCCGCCCTTGCCGCACCGGGCGGTGTCTTCAGCTCGAACGCCGACAACGCGAAGCTCGACTGGCCGGGTGACGGCGTGTTCAACAACCCCTGGTCGGACAACTTCCAGACCCGTGACGACCACCGCATGTCGAAGACCTTCGTCGACACGCTGCTGTCGCACAACGATCCGCGCCTGGCCGTCTTTGCGCAGCCGACGGCGGACTTCCAGAAGGGCAAGTCGACAGTGCCCTATGCTGGTCAGCCCAACGGCCTCGCGACCGCCGATGCCAGCCCGTACGCGACCAGCACGTCGCGCCCCGGTGCCGTCTTCTACGGTGGCGGCACCTCGTACGGCTTCTTCGGTGGCAACGGCGCCAGCCAGCCCTCGTACCTGATGACCTACGCCGAGGTGGAGTTCATCAAGGCCGAGGCGGCTGAGCGTGGTCTGGGCGGGCTCACTCCCGCCCAGGCGGCCGGCTTCTACAACAAGGGCATCGAGGCGTCCATGCAGCAGTGGGGCGTCGCGCAGGCTGACATCGATGCCTACCTCGCACGGGCCGATGTGGCGTACCAGGGCGGCACGGCCGGCCTGAAGCAGATCGCGACCCAGAAGTGGATCGCCCTGTTCACCGACGGTGCGCAGGCCTGGTTCGAGTGGCGCCGCACCTGCGTGCCGAACATCAAGCCGGGACCGGCGGCGATCTTCAGCTACGTGCCGCGTCGCCTGGAGTATCCGACCAGCGAGCGGTCGGTGAACGGTGACAACGTCGATGCTGCCATCTCGGCGCAGGGCTTCAGCAACGACGAGGAAATGGCGGGCCAGGTGTACTGGGACACCAAGACCGCCCCGACCTGCACGCCGTAAGCTCCAGGCAGTTCCTGCACGTGATCAGCCCCGCCGGCATGCCGGCGGGGCTGTTTCGCTTTCTGGCGCAGGGCAGGGGTGGACTCGCGCCCTCCAGAGCGCTAACTTG